>NZ_JBIBEN010000008.1:0-378663 GCF_042955065.1 Streptomyces sp. NPDC012510 | reverse complement strand
CATGCTGGCGCCGACGACACCAGGCCCGTGCACGGAGCAGCCACTACCAACGTCAGGCCCTCCAACAGTCGTGATCAAGATCTACAGCTGGAGTACTAGACCGTTCATGAAGTAGGTGAGGACTTCCATCAGCACCTGGTGGTTGAGGGTGTCGGTCACCATGGGGAAGAGCAGCAAGCCCACGTGACCGGCCTCGGTGAGCTCCACGTGTGTGTCGTTCAGCTTGCCCCGGGCCAAGCGCACCGAGTCGGCGGCGATGAGCTGGCCGAGCCGCGATCTGACCGTGCTGTGACCGAACCTCGGGGCCAGCACGGCGTGCAGCTCACGAATGGGGAAGCCCTGGTCATCTTCGCTGGCTGCGAGCATTTCGCAGATGGCCTTGGCACACTCGATCTCTTCGTCGCCGACGTTGAGGCTGGCCGCGCTGCCGATCACCGGACCGAAGATGCTGGCGGCGTTCCTTGATCGAACCGAACGGAATGCCAGAGCCTGCCTCGGGATACCGACCGACCGGGATACGACCCCCTCCGACAGACTCTGACCTTCCCCAACTTCCTCCGCGGGTAACCCGTTTGGACGCATGGTCCGAAAGGTAACCGACGCCTCTGACAATCCACTCCGAACGAAATCACCTTGCGAGAAGCACCCCGCTAAAGAATTCGACCCCCCGTTCGAATCCAGATTGCCGCACCGGTTCATTCGAAAACTTGACTGATTTCCGACTCGCTCGCGCCTCACCACGCGGCCAGTTGCGTGGCTGGGTCCGAACTGTGTGAACCCGCACGTGCCATATCGTGCGCGGGTGCAGAGGGGCATCGTGTTTGACGGTCGCACAGAGCACTGTTGCGGACCGTGTTCTACGTGGCGAGGCGGAGTCCGCCACCGCCATGGCCGGGGAGCTGGGACTGTGGGTGGCGTTCGGGTCGCGCTTCACTCATTCCTCACCAGGCCGATTCACCCCGCTCCAGGAGCGACCTTGAGGTGGGTGGTGAGATTTTGGAACGCGGTCCATCCGTCGGCGTCGGTTCCGTCACCCAGGACGTAGTGCAGGGCGGGGTGCGCATGCGTGCCGAGTTGTCGCGGGCGCAGGGCGATGGGTGGTCTTCGGGCGTGGGTGAGGCCGATGGCGTTGACGTCGCGGGCGCCGAGGGTGAAGGACACCGGGATGGGCGGGGCCTCCAGACGCGGCGTCAGAGTCAGGTCTGCGCGAGCCGACCGGAGCGTGGTGAGCATCGTCACCAGGCCATGCTCGTCGACCAGCGCGGCGGCGAGGGATTCGACGGCGTCCAGGGGGACGTCCACAGCGGACGGGTATCCGAGCGTGAGCGTGATGTCCTGGGTGACGCCAGCCTTCGTACGCACTATGCGGAGTGTGGCGATGGACGGATGGTTCGGATCGCCGATCGCGACCAGGTGGGTCGGAACTGGTGACCGGTCTCGGGCCAGGTCCGTCAGCTGGCGCGGTGACCAGGGCAGGTTGACCGGCTCCGACGTGCTCCAGCCCACCGGTGCCGCGCCCGTCAAGTGGCGCCAGGCGGTCTCCAGGCCGCGGCCGAGGACCAGGTCGGCGGTGGGGGCGTGGACCGTGCGGAACGTGAGGGTCAGCTGGCGTTCCGGGGTGGGCTCGGTCTGCTGGGTGAACGCGGCAGCGACCGTTGTGCTGGTGGGGAGGAACGTGCCCTGCTGCCACGCGAGAGGGGCCCCGGACAGGCCGTCGTAGTAGCCGCCGGCCGGGTTCTGGATCACCCACCGGTTGGGGGCGCCCCTGAGTGCTGTGCGCAGGGGGAGAGTGAGCCGGGCCTGGGGTGGGGTGACCAGGTGCAGGGCGCGGTTTGTGGCGCTCGTGGTGCGCAGGACGTCGGAGAGCCAGGTGGTGAAGGCGAGGACGGGACGGTCGGAGAGGACGACCGCTGTGGACTCGGTCAGGACATCGACCGAGGGAACGTCGGGAGCGGACGGAGCGACGACGTCCTGCGCGTCATCGGGCGGATCCTCCTGCGGTATGGCCACCACGCGTGTCGTCGTACCCGCGGTGCGCGGCCACACCGTCCCGCCGAGCAGCGTGGTCAGGCGTCCGCACACCGAGTCGGCGAGAGGTTCCGCCTCGGGTACGGCGGTCGAGGCGCGGGCCTCGGTCCACCAGTACGGCGGCGGGGGTGCGGACACGTCACTGCCGAGGAGTCGTTCGGCTTCGCCGGGTATGTGGATCAGGAGTGGTGCCTCGATGGAGACCAGGGGACGGCCGACGCGGGTGCACAGCTGGAGGATGCCGCCGTCACCGGTGGGGGTCAGCCCCAGGTCGGGGCCGCCGGCGAAGAGGCCGGCGAGCAGGGTGCGGGTGTCCGGCATTTTTGGGGTGAGGGCTATGACGTCTTTGGTCACGAGCGGGCCTCCGACGGCTGCGGGGTGGTCCGGGTACGTTCAAGTGGGCGCGGTCTGGCGGAGGGCGGGGGCGGAGTGGCCGTCGTCCAAGTGCAGCCAGGAGCGTCGCTCGGCTGTTTCACTTCGAGTGATGGCTGTCCTTGCGGCGCCTCGCAGGTGCTCCTACTCGCGGACAGTGGACAGCGTCAACCGTTGTTCTGGATCTCTGATGCCAGGCCCAGGGTGAGTTGTGCGCTCGCCAGCAGGCGGGTGATCTCGAGCGGGCGGTTGGCGAATTCCGCCCTCACGACATCGATCGGATCGACCCGGCGGATCAGCCCGTCGCGCCCGGTCGCCTCGACGACAAAGCGGTACCCGGTGGGGCTTGCGGGATCGTCCACGAGGAGCCAGCGCGCGCCGTACGTCTGGATCAGGAAGTCGGCGACGAAGGACACCAGGTCCAGATGCAGGGTCACCCAGTCGGACTCCTCAAACTCGTCCAGGGGAGCGCGGGACACGTAGTCGTCCAAAGCCGGAATGACGCTCACCGGGTCACGCGAGTAGATCTCGGCAGGGACCCCGAGCATGTCCGCGATATCGATGGCGTTCCGACGCCTCTCCTCCGCCCATTCCTCTAGATTCGGTTCGTTCACGTTCACCATCTGGTGCGCCTTTCGCGACTTCAGAGCTTTTTGGGGGGCGGGCCGTACTCAACGAAGATAATGCGCGCCTGGATCAGATAGTTCCGCAGGGCCTGTGACGGTGGCGCGTGCGTGAAGACCCAGCGGGGATCGAACCCCGGGTCCTGGCGGCGTAGCGCCAGATCCTTGTTGATCTGCTCGATGATCCCCTTACTCAGGGGGACTTCGCCCCTCACAGACTTTTTACTGCCGTCCTTGAGAGTGATCGTGCGCCACTCCAGGTAGTGCTTGACCTCGACGGCCAGCGTACGGCCGCCCGGCATGTCCACCGGAACGTCGACATTGCGGCCCCCTGGCGTCTGCACAGGGTGGTACGGATGCTCGTTGGGTGACACGCGATAGTGCCGCTCGGCCGCGCCCCCCACCATCTGACGGACGAAATCCTCCGCTCCCTTGTAGCGCGCCCGGCTGTGCCGCATACGCTGCATTTCGCGCAGAGTACGTTCCGCCCGGCCCGGCAGGAGCTCAGGACGAGTCAAGTCGGGTTCACCGTCAGGCGTGTCGGGCCGGTGCGCTTGATCCGGTCCCTCACCCAATTCGGCGGGTGAGTCGTCCGGCTTCTGCGGATCCGCGGGCTCGCGCTCGGCCGAGCCGTGATCGTGCCCGGAACCGTGAGTGCCGTCGCCGTGACCTGTCCCTGCTCCTGCGCCGCCGCGCCCTCCTGTCCCGCCGCCGGTTCCGGGCCGCTCGGCGGCGGCTCCTCCCCCGGAATGTCTCCCGGAGTCGCCGCCGCGCGCGGCTGCATGGCCGCCGTCGGTCCGGTCTGTCCGCCCCGGTGCCTGTTCACCGGCACGCGCGGCATCAGTGGTGTGTTCTGCTCGGGCGCCGACCCCGGCCGGCTCGCGCGGGCGGTCCGCGTGAGCGGGCGCGTTCAGCTCCGTATGGTCGTTCGCGGAGAGTTCGTGCGTGGCCTCGTCCGCGTACTGGCGGACGGTGCCGTTGGCGTTGAGGACGTCGCCGGTCCTGGTATCCAGGTAGACGCGCTTGCCCGCCTGGTCGACGTACTCGACGGCGTGCTCGGGGACGGAGGCGGCGCGTTCGGCGAACGGGGTCGGCTGGTCGGGCAGCGTGTACCTGCCGCCATTGCCTGCCAAGTCCAGCTGGGCCCCGGTGTCCAGGTTCTTCAGCGCGGTGAAGGCGTCGCCGACCTTGACATAGGCGAACTTGCCCGCCTTACCGACGTACGTGAACGGGTCGACGGCCCGGCCCACCTTGCCCACGACCGACACCGCGCGGGCCGCCGCACCGGTCCGGCCGGCGCCGGTTGCCGCCGCACCCGCCCCTTCGGTGCCCAACAGGCCCAGGACGTTGAAGCTGACCGTGCCGGCCGCGCGGGCCGGATTACTCTCCCACGTGTCCCAGGCGACGAAGCCCTTGACGGTCTGCTTGTACGTTGTACGCGAATCACGCAGCCACGAGGGGAGCTTGTCATCCGGAACCAGCCACCACGTACCGAGGGTGGCACTGGTCAGGAATGACGCGGTGCCGAGTTTGGCCAGGCCCGTCCATGCCTCGCCCGCCGCGTCGGAGCCGTCCGCACCGAACAGGGTGCCCACGCCGTGGACCGTGCCCATTACGCCGTCGGTCCAGAAGCCGTCCCAGACCTGCCCGGCCGTGTGCGTGAACCAGTCCCAGCCCTCGCACTCCTGCTCGACCGCCGACCCCCACGGGGTCTCCCCGGCGTGATCGAGGTCGTCGGCGCGGTAGCCGTACATGCTCTCGCCGTGCGAGCCGTCGTCGACGGTGAGCGCGGTGCCGCCAACCAGAGCGGTGATCTTGTTGTGGCAGGCGCGTTCGGCAGCCTGGAAGGCGGCGACCGTGGAGTTCACGTCACGCCACAGGCCGTTGTTGGTGTCGACCTTGTCCTTGTCCTTGCGCCAGTCGTCGTCCCCCACGACCGAGTCCACGAAAGCCCGCGCATCCGCCTTCAGCGTCGCCAACTTCTCCACCAGCGGCCGGACTTCGACGCCGTACTCGTCCAGCGCCCCCGCGACCTTCTCCAGATCGTCCGCGAACGCGTCCGACTTCGCCTTCACCGGCTGCGTGGACGAGAACAGGTCATGCGCCTCCGGAGCACGGTAGAAGGCCGACAAACCCTGGAAGGCGGTGTGCAGATCAGCGCCCGACACCCGGAACTGACCCGCGTTCGCGTACAGCAGCATCACATCGACGCCCAGCGTGGATAAATCCCCGAGGAACTGCGGTATCCCGGACGGGTCGATCAGATTCGCCTCGTCCGCCATCACTGACCCACTGGCGGCGAATCGACCCCTGGCATCTCGACCTTCGGCTCCTTGGCCGCCTCACGCTGCGCGTTGGCCGCCAGAGTCAAGTCACCCTCGACGTAGTGCCCGGTGGCCTCCGCCGCCCCGCTCAACGACTTGGACGCACGCTCGGCGACATAGAGCAGGTCATGGCTCCACTGCTGCAGAAACTCACCCAGCGCCGCGCCGACCACCCCCACCGTGCTCGTGTATGGCCCATACTGGCTGGTGATCATCCCTGCCGCCGAGGCGGCCTCTTCCAGATTCCCCTGCATCGCCGAACCTGCCTCCGACAGGTTCTTCGCATGCGTACCCGACGTCTTCAGAACACCGCGCACCCCGACCGGGTCTATGTCCCACCCCGTCACACTGCTCTCCCAACCCCCGTACACGCCAAGAGCCACCCGATGCACAGCGCCAGTTCTTGCCGCCGCACCGGGTGTCCCGACAAGACCTACGCCCTATCGATCATCGAACATGCTCTCGCGTGCACCACTGCAAACACAACATCGCACCACGGCAAGAGGCTGGAACCAGTCACTTCACGGGGCGAGACCATGCGTCTGCTCGCTCCCCTTCAGCCGAAGGCGCTGCCAAGCAGTTCGCCAGCATCGGGTCATGCTCCGAGGGGACTGCTGTCGCAAACGCCCAGCCCAGAGGCCTCGCGCGCCCCTCCGCTCCAGGGACTTTTCAGGGACTTTCAGCTCTGCCTGAGGGACTTCCAAGGGACTTTTCGCTGCCTAACATGGCAAGGCCCCGAAAGATCGGAAAAGGGCCTCCGACGCAGGTCAGAGGCCCTTTCCCAGGCAAAGCCGCAGGTGGCGGCAGACGAGTCGGGCTGTACGCCGGGTTCTGTCGCCCGACCGCCTCGCGGCGGTCGGGGAGACGGCCATCCATCTAGGGCTGGCGTTGCCGCCGGCCTCGTGCGGTCTACCCGCGGACTCGGGCGGGCAGCCCTCGAACGTCCGCGCAGGGACACCGGGGTGTCCCCTCTTGACCTTGCTCCGGGTGGGGTTTACCTAGCTGCCCAGGTCACCCTGGGCACTGGTGGTCTCTTACACCACCGTTTCACCCTTACCGAGGACCGAGGTCCCCGGCGGTTTGCTTTCTGTGGCACTGTCCCGCGGGTCACCCCGGGTGGCCGTTAGCCACCACCCTGCCCTGTGGAGCCCGGACGTTCCTCGGGAAGGCCCCTCAGGGGGGACTCCACGCGGCCGTCCGCCCGGCTCGTCTGCCGTGTGGACCATGCTACCGGGCGAGACGACGGGGTCGATGCCGTCGCCAGGAACGAACCCGCCAGGATCAGGGCGAAGGACACCAGGATCCCTGGGGTCAGGCGCTCGTCCAGGAAGAGCGCTCCCGCCGCCACCGCCACCGCCGGGTTGACGTAGGTGAAGACCGTCGCCCTCGTCGGGCCGACCTCGCGGATCAGTTCCAGGAAGGCCACGAAGGCGAGGGCCGTGCAGATGACGCCCAGGGCCGCGAGGGAGATCAGGGCGGAGGAGGAAGGGAGGGAGGCAGGGCGGGTCAGGGCCGCCGCGGGGGCGTAGACCAGGGCCGACAGGAGCAGGACCGGGGCTATCAGCTGGAGGGTGGGGACCTGTTTGAGGTGGCGGGCCATGATCAGGGGGGCCGTGGCATAGCCGATCACCGTGATCAGGACCTCGGTGAGGGAGAGGACGTTTCCGCCGGTGAGGTGCGGGATGGTCAGGATCGCCACGCCTCCCAGGCCCAGGGCCAGGCCCGTCATGCGGCGGGCGCCCAGTTGTTCCGTGTCGCCGAAGAAGCGGGCCAGGAGCACGCTCACGATCGGGACGCCCGCGATCAGGAGGCCTGCCGTGGAGCTGGAGAGGTGGCGTTCGGCGTCGGTCAGGGTCCACCAGGGGCCGATGACCTCGATCACGGCGAAGGCGAGTATCGGGCGCCAGTGCCGGCGGACCACGCGGGTCAGGTCTCCCTGTCGGATCGCGAAGGGGAGGAGGAGGGCCGCGCCGAGAGCGCAGCGTACGAAGACGACCGTGGACGGCGAGACCTCGTCCACGGCCACTTTGATCATGAGGTAGGGGATGCCCCAGAGCACTCCCATCAGGGAGAAGAGGAACCAGCCGCGTGCAGTCATGGGGTGAGTCTCGGCCTGATCAGCGGCGTAGGTCTTGAACGCTGTTGCGGTACGCCGCCGGTGTCACCCCGAGCACCCGTCGGAACCAGCGCGTCATATGGGCCTGGTCGGCGAAGCCCACCTGGCCGGCGACGTCCGCCGGGCGGCCACCGGCGTCCAGCAGGGCCCGGGCCCTGCTCACCCGGTACTGGGCCAGCCAGGCGTACGGGGGCATGCCCATGGTCGTGCGGAAGGCCCGGAGGAGTTGGTAGCGGGAGAGGCCCAGGTCGGTGGCGAGGTCGGCGAGGGAGGGGGGAGCTGTCAGCTCGTCGGCCAGGCGGTCGCGTACGGCCAGGGCGATGGTGTCGGCGCCGGGGACCCGGTCGGCGCTCGCGCGGGACGTGGAGTGGCGGCGGGCCAGGGCCGTGAGCAGCCAGGGGAGGCGGGACTCAGCCTCCAGGGGGTCGGGGCAGGTGCTCAGCTCGGTGTGGGCGGTGCGCAGGGCGGCGGCGAGTTCGGGGTCGTGGAGGAGGGGGTCGCGGAAGTGCGGGGTGCCGCCGAGGATGCCGTCGGTGAGGAGGGTGGGGACCGGGTAGAGGGCGCGGTAGGCGTAGGTGCCGAATGCCGACTCGCCCGTGTGGACCTCGCCGGGGGCCAGGACGACGATCGAGCCCTCCCCCACCGTGAGGGCGCCGCCCCGGTAGTCGATGCACGAGGCGCCCCGGACGCAGATGCCGATGCTGAATTCCTCGTGGGTGTGCGGGGCGTAGCGGTGGCTGTCGAAACGGGCGGTCAGGAGGTCGAGGGGACGGTCGGGGCGGCCGAGGGCGGTGCGGGTCCAGTGTGTCTCGCCGCGTCCTCCGTTCACCTCTGCCTCCCATCAACGAGCTGCTCCGCCTCGTCCCCACCGGACCCTCAGGCTACGCCCGGCCGGGCGGGTGGGGGGTCAGAGGAAGTCCGAGGTCTCCAGGTCGAAGGCGAAGGGGGCGGGCAGGGTGAGCGGCTTGGCGAAGGGGACGGTACAGCGTTGGCGGTGGTCGTCGTCTCGGGGATCGCTGAGGAGTGTCACCTCGGAGGTGTCACGGTCGATGAGCAGGTAGAACGGGATACCACCGCGGGCATAGCAGCGGCGCTTGACCTCGCGGTCGGCCTTGGGCCGGGTGGAGGTCACCTCCAGCACCATGGCGACGCCCTGGCAGGGCATCCAGGGGTCGGCCCCCCGGTAGAGGCGCAGTACCTGGGGTGCGAAGGTGCCGTCCGTCAGGGATCACGTGATCCTTCGGGCAGCCCTCCGCCTTCCCGAGCTTCAGCCCCTTGTTCCCGCTGAAATCCATATCGGTCCGGGAGCGCTCCTGATCACCTGCTTCATGATCACATTGATGTGATCCTCGTGATCCCCGTCCGGCGGCGGTGTCACAACGATCTCCCCCTCGATCAGCTCCGCCCGGAAACCCTCCGGGGTGTCCAGAGCGAGGAAGCCCTCCAGCAGGACGTCGTCACGTGAGCGGCTCGTGGGCCATGGCAGTCATGTCACGTCCCTCCTTCTTCGGTCGCTCGCCAGACTCGGACATCGGCTGATCACCTGGCCATGAGATCGGGAACCGTTCCCTCGATCGTGGCACATGATCCCGGTCACGGTCAGTCGCCGGGCCCAGCCCTTGACCCTGCCGCAGCGTCAACGTTTCTACTGGCCGTATGCGGATCGGAGAACTCGCCGCGGCCGTCGGTGTCACGCCGCGTGCCGTGCGGCACTACCACCACCTCGGGCTGCTGCCGGAGCCGGAACGGCGGCCGAACGGATACCGGGACTACACGTTGCGGCACGCGGTCGTGCTCGCGCGGATCCGGCGGCTGACCGAGCTGGGGCTCGGGCTCGCCGAGGTGCGGGACGTGCTCGCGGACGACGCGGGGCGTGAACTCGTCGAGGTGTTCGGGGAGTTGGACGAGGATCTGGCCCGGCAGGAGGAAGAGATCAGGGAGCGACGGGCCCGGTTGCGCGTCCTGATGGCCGAGGCGAGGGAGGGGCGGCTTCCGGCAGAGGGGCCCGTCTCGCCCGAACTCGCCGATCTCTTCGGGCAGTTCGGGTCTATGTCGGCCCAGTCGCCGATGGCCGTCAAGGACCGGGAGGTGTTCGCGCTCCTGGAGACGACCGCGACGCCCGAGGCGCGGGCGGAGATGCTGGCCGGACTGGAGGCCATGATGGCGGCTCCCGGTGCGGTGGAGCGGGCGCACGAGGCGTACGCGCTGCTCGACGCGCTCGCCGACGCCGAGCCCGACGACCCGCGGGTGACGGAGGCGGCCGAGCTGCTGGCCGGCCTGATCCCGCCGGAGATGGTCCCGCAGGACGCCGACCTCGCCGACGGCCGTAACAGCGGTAAGGGCGGTAATGGCGGTAACAGCGGTTATGGCGGTAAGGGCGGTAATGGCGGCAGCTTCCTGCGGGCCCTCTACGCCGACCTCGCGCCCGCCCAGGCGGAGGCCATCCGCCGCACGCTCCGGATACTGATGGAGGATCGCCGATGAGGAAGATGAGCGTAGGGACGCTGAGGAGCGCGTACCGGATCGGCCGCTCCCTCGTGCGGCATGAACTCCTGCTGCTGACCTGCTTGTTGCGCTGGGTCGCGCGGCGGCCGCACGGGGTCGGGGGAGAAGGGCGGGCGTACGGGTACGCGCGCGGGCAGGGGGCCGTGATGTTCGGCTTCGGGTTCGTGTGCGTCGTGGAGACCGTGACCATGTCCGTCCTGCTGCACGATTTCCCGATGGTGCACCAGGTCGTCCTCGTCCTCGACCTCTATACGGTCCTCATCGTCGCCGGGCTCCACGCGGCCTCCGTCACCCGTCCGCATGTCCTCACCGACACCGCCCTGCGGGTGCGTCGCTTCGCCACGGTGGATCTGTGCGTCCCGCTCGGCGCCGTCGCGTCGGTCCGCCGTGAGCTGCGGACGACCCACGAGAAGCGGGAGGGTGAGCTGGACCTGGCGGTCGGCTCACAGACGACGATCACCGTCGAACTGACCGAGCCCGTCGCGTACTCGACGTTCTTCGGCGGTCGTCGCGCGGTACGGCTGGTGCGCTTCCACGCGGACGAGTCCGATCAACTCGTGCGCGACATACGTGACAGGGGAGAGGTACGGGAGGCACAGGGGGTCACGCAGGGACGAATCGCACTTTCGCCTCTCCCGGCTGAGCTTGGGTGAGGCGTACCCGCAGCCGCTCCCCCAGCGGCAGCCGTTCGCCGGCGGTCGCCCGTACGCGGCCGATGACCGCCGGGGACGCCAACTGCACGGTGCCGACGGCTGGTTGGTCCTCCTCCACATCCACCACATACCCCTCGAAGACCTCGCCCACCCGGTCCTTGAGCAGTGCCGCCTCGACGATGTCGACGCACTCGCGCTCCGCGCGTCCGGCCCGCCGGGTGCCGGCGGCCATCTCGTCGGGGAGGGTGTCGAAGGCGGCGAGGACCCAGTCGGGGGTGGGTGCGCCGGTGGCGGCCGCGAGGCAGATCTCGGTGGTGTAGCGGTCGACGAGGCGGCGGAGCGGGGCGGTGCAGTGGGCGTAGGGGGCGGCGACGGCGGAGTGGGTGGTGATGTCGGGGAGGTCGCCGTCGCGGAAGACCGTGTAGTGGGCGCCGCGGAGCAAGGTCGTGCACTCCAGGAGGAAGGCGGCGTGGTGGGGTTCGCGTGGGTCGAGGGAGCGGACGAGCCGCGCGTACGAGACGTGGTGCGGCCAGTCGATGTGCAGGGCCTTGGCGGTACGGCGGAGTCGGCCGACGGCGCCGTCCGGTGCGGCGGGGAGTGTGCGCAGGACGCCGGTGCCGTGGGTCAGCATCAGGTCGGCCGCGGCCATGCCGGTGAGGAGGGAGATCTGGGCGTTCCAGGCCTCGGCGGGGAGTGGGGCGCGGTACACCAACTCGTAGCGCGCATCGCCGTCGCTGCCGTCGCCCTTGTCGCTGCCGTCGCCCTTGTCGCTGCCGCCGCCGGGGCCACCGGGGCGGCTGGTGCCGCCGGGGCCGAGGTGCTCGACGATCTCCTGCTCGGGGAGGTTGAGGGAGATGCCGCCGCGTTCGACTTCCAGGCGCTCGCGCAGCTCCCCGATCTCCTTCAGCAGGGCGAGTGGTTCTTCGGCGGTGCCCGCGTCGACCTCCTTCTGTACACCGGCGTGGTTCAGCTTGGCGCAACTGCGTACGAGGGCGCGGCGGACGTCGATGGTCTCGGTACGGCCGTCCGCGTCGAGGTCCAGCGTCCACAGCACCGCCGGGCAGGTGTGGTCCGGGAGGAGGCTGGCGGCGCCCTCGGAGAGGGGGGTGGGGTGCAGGGGGACCTTGCCGTCGGGGAAGTACAGGGTCGTCACCCGGCGGTGGGCCTCGGTGTCGAGTGCGCTGCCGGGGGTGACGAAGGCGGCGACGTCGGCGATGGCGTAGCGGACGCGGTAGCCGCCGTTGCCCTGGCGCCGGGAGAGGTGCATGGCCTGGTCGAGGTCGGTGGAGGCGGGAGGGTCGATGGTCAGGAGGGGGATGTCCGTGGCGTCGTACGACGGCAGGCGCGGTGACCGCGCGGCGTGTTCCGCCTCGACGAGGACCTGCGACGGGAAGGCGTCGGGCACACCGAGCTCCCCGCGCAGCGCGCGCAGGGCCGCCCGCAAGGGGGCCTCGGCGGCGCCCGTGACGCGGAGATGGCGGCGGGGCATGGGTCGAGCGTAGGGCGGGGCGGGCACGATGGCACCCCGGCGTCGGCCGAAGCGCGCTGGACGGCACACCGACGTGGTGGGCCAAAGCACCGGGACGGCACACCGACGTGGTGGGCCGAAGCACCGGGACGGTACACCGACGTGGTGGGCCAAAGCACCGGGACGGTACACCGACGTGGGAGCGGAGCACCGGGTCACCCCGAGGTGGGGGGCGAAGTGGCCGGTACGGCGCACCGGCTTGCGCCGCTGGCCCCGCCCGGCAGCACCGCATCCCGTGTTGCGGAGGCCCTCCCTCCCACCCCGTACCCTGGCGCGGAGCCCTACAGAAGGAGTCCCCGTGCTCGTCCTGCTGCCCCCGTCCGAAGGCAAGGCCCCCTCCGCGGGTGGGGCTCCGCTGAAGTTGGAGGGGCTTTCGTTGCCGGCGCTGAACGGGGCGCGGGAAGCCGTGATCGGTGAGTTGGTCGAGTTGTGCGCCGGGGACGAGGGCAAGGCGCGTGAGGTGCTCGGGCTGAGTGAGGGGCTGCGCGGGGAGGTCGCCAAGAACGCGGAGCTGCTGACGGCGGGCACACGGCCGGCCGGGCAGGTCTACACGGGCGTGCTGTACGACGCGCTCGACCTGGCCACCCTGGAGACCGCCGCGAAGCAGCGTGCCGCGCGCACCCTGCTGGTGTTCTCGGGCCTGTGGGGTGCGGTGCGGGTGACGGACCGGATTCCCTCCTACCGGTGCTCGATGGGGGTGAAGCTGCCCGGCATCGGCGCGCTCGGCACGTACTGGCGTACGCCGATGGCGTCGGCGCTCCCCGAGGCAGCCGGTGACGGCCTGGTCCTCGACCTGCGCTCCTCGGCGTACACGGCCGCGTGGAAGCCGAAGGGCGAGGTGGCCGGGCGGACCGCGACCGTACGGGTGTTGCACGCACCGACCCGGAAGGTCGTCAGCCACTTCAACAAGGCGACCAAGGGCCGCATCGTACGGAGCCTGCTGTCGGCGGGGATCGCGCCCAAGGGCCCGGCGGAGCTGGTGGAGGCACTGCGGGACCTCGGGTACGTGGTGGAGGTGGAGCCTCCGGCGGGCGCCGGGAAGGCGTGGACGCTGGATGTGCTGGTGACCGAGGTTCACTGAGTCGAACGCGCGCGACCCCGCGCATCGCAGCAAGCGGGGTGCTGGAGCCGAAGTTCTTCCCGGCGCGGGCGACGGGCGACGGGCGACGGGCGACGGGCGGGGGCGACGGGCCTCCGCGAGCGCCGTTCAGCGCAGGTGTGAGGTGTCGTTGAGGAGGCGGAGGGTGGCGTTGCCGTCGGCGTAGTAGGCCAGGGCCGTCAGGGAGGCGGCCGACAGTTCCATGCGGAACAGGGACTCCGGGGGTGCGCCGAGGGCCAGGCGTACGAGGGTCTTGATCGGCGTCACGTGGGTGACGAGCAGGACGGTGCGGCCCCTGTGGGCGGCTACCAGCCTGTCCCGGGTGGCGGCGACCCGGTGGGCCACGGCCGCGAAACTCTCCCCGCCCCCGGTGGGTTCGGCGTCCGGGGAGGCCAGCCAGGCGTTCATGTCGTCCGGATACCGCTCCCGCACCTCGCCGAAGCTCATCCCCTCCCAGGCGCCGAAGTCCGTCTCCCGCAGCCCGTCCTCGACGGCCACGGGGAGGCCGAGCCGCGCCGCGACGATCCCCGCCGTCTCACGGCACCGCGCCAGCGGCGACGACACGATCTCCTGGATCGTCCCCCGAGCCGCCAGCGCACCGGCGACCCGTTCCGCCTGGTACCGGCCGACCTCGGAGAGGGAGGGATCCGCCCCTCCGCTCCCCGAGAACCGCTTCTGCGGGGTGAGCGGGGTCTCGCCGTGCCGCAGCAGCACGAAGGTGGCGGGGGTGCCGAGATCGGGGGCGGTGGAGGCGACGTTCCTGGCGGCGCGGAGGTCGGCGGCGGTTCTGGCGGCGGTTCTGGCGGCGACTTCGCCGGACCGACTGCCGCCGGGGACGGTCGGGGCGGAGGCGGTGGGGGCCGTGGGGGCGGGGGCTGTGGGGGCAGAGGCCGTGGGGGCAGAGGCCGTGGGGGCAGGCGCAGAGGCAGAGGCAGGCGCAGAGGCAGGGGCAGGCGCAGGCTCAGAGGCCGAGCGTGTCGGCGCGGCGACGGGCCCCCCGGTTGACGTGCCCGAGCCACCGGAGGAGCCCGGAAGGGCAGGAACAGCCGCCTCCTCGGTGGCGCCCGCCGAGCCCGACGCTCCCGTTCCCACCGAGCCCGCGGCCTCCCCCCTCGCCTCGTCGGCCCCCGCCCCCGTCGCCCGAAGCGCCGGACCCCCCGCCAGTGCCGCCCGAGCCTTCGCCGCCCCGGCCGCCGCATCCCCCGGTGGCCCCGACGGCTCGGGCGCGGCAGGGGCGGTGGCTTTCGCCGCGCGACGTGTGTCCAGGTCGGCCGTGGACGCGGCGGCCGACCACCGCTCCCCCCGCTTGCCCGCGTCCATCGCCTCGTTGGCGAGGCGGTCGGCGTGTTTGTTCTGCTCTCGTGGGATCCACTCGTAGGTGACCTGGCTGGGTGGGAAGACACGGGCGGCCTCGGCGGCCAGCGGCTTCATGTCGGGGTGTTTGATCTTCCAGCGGCCCGACATCTGCTCGACGACGAGCTTGGAGTCCATGCGGACGCGGACGGAGGCCGCGGGGTCCAGGTCGTACGCCGATTTGAGGCCCGTGATGAGCCCCCGGTACTCGGCGACGTTGTTCGTGGCGACCCCGATGTACTCGGCGGCCTCCACCAACGTCTCGCCCGTCGCCGCGTCGAGGACGACGGAGCCGTAGCCCGCGGGCCCCGGGTTGCCCCGGGAACCGCCGTCGGCCTCGACGATGAACTCCCGCACCACGCGGCCCTCTCCTACAGACCCGACTCCGCCGTGCGCACCAGGATGCGGCGGCAGTTCTCGCAGCGGACGACCGTGTCGGCGGCGGCCTTGCGGATCTCGTTGATGTCGGTGATCGACAGCTCCTGGCGGCAGCCCTGGCAGGTGCGCTGGTACAGCTTGGCCGCGCCGATGCCGCCCTGCTGGTCGCGCAGCTTGTCGTAGAGCTTGAGGAGGTCCTCGGGGATCGCCGCCGCGATGACCTCCCGCTCCTTGGTCACCGTCGCCACCTCGCCGTCGATCTCCTCGAACGCGGCGTCCCGGCGGGCGGTCGCGTCGTCGACCTTGCCCTGGACCGCGCCGACCCGCTCGGTCAGCTCGGCGACCCGCTCCTGCACGGACTCCCGGCGCTCCATGACCTCCAGCACGATGTCCTCCAGGTCACCCTGCCGCTTGGCGAGGGAGGCGATCTCGCGCTGGAGGTTCTCCAGGTCCTTCGGGGAGGTGATCGCGCCGGAGTCCAGGCGCTGCTGGTCGCGGACGGCGCGCTGCCGTACCTGGTCCACGTCCTGCTCGGCCTTGGTCTGCTCGCGGGCGGTGTCGCTCTCCTCGGTCTGCGCGGCCACGAGCAGATCGCGCAGTTGGGTGTGGTCCTTCGTCAGCGACTCGATCTCGGCGTGCTCGGGCAGCGACCTCCGCTTGTGCGCGAGTTGCTGCAGTCGTACGTCCAGGGCCTGGACGTCGAGGAGGCGGATCTGGTCGGCGGGCGCGGCGTTCAGTTGGGGGCTCCCAGGTCGGTAGAAGGGGTGGTGGACGCCGCGTGGGCGGTCCAGGGGTCGGTGACCGTCTTGGAGACGTGGACGCGCAGTCCCCATCCCTCCCGGTCGGAGATCTCGTCGAGCTGGGCTGCGGCCAGCTCGCACCAGGGCCACTCGGTGGCCCAGTGCGCCGCGTCGAGCAGCGCGAGAGGTGTGTGGGTGCCTTCCGTGGTGCGGGCCACGGCCTCGGAGGCCGGGTGGTGGCGCAGGTCCGCGGTGAGGAAGGCGTCGACACCGGCCGCGCGTACGTCGTCGAAGAGGCTGTCGCCGGAGCCGCCGCTGACGGCGACCATGCGGACGAGCGCCTCGGGGTCGCCGGCGACCCGGATGCCCTGCGCGGTGGCGGGCAGCCGCTCGGCGGCCCGCTCGGCCAGCTCCCGCACCGTCAGCGGGTGGTCCAGCTCGCAGACCCGGCCGAGACCGCGCCGCCCGGCGGGGTCGGCGGGGTCCGGCACGAGAGGGCGTACGACGCGCAGGTCCAGCGCGCCGGCGAGGGCGTCGCTGACCCCGGGGTCGGCGGTGTCGGCGTTGGTGTGGGCGACGTGCAGCGCGATGTCGTTCTTGATGAGGGTGTGCACCACGCGGCCCTTGAAGGTGGAGGCCGCCACGGTCGTCGTACCGCGCAGATAGAGCGGGTGATGGGTGACCAGCAGGTCGGCGCCCAGCTTCACCGCTTCCTCGACGATCTCCCGGACCGGATCCACGGCGAACAGGACCCGCGTGACCTCCTGTTCGGGGTCTCCGCAGACCGTGCCGACCGCGTCCCACCCCTCGGCCCTCTCGGGCGGCCAGAGGGCGTCGAGCGCGGCGATGACTTCAGACAGACGGGGCACGCACAGAAGGCTACCCGCACTCCTCCTGTCCCCGACCTGCCCCGGGCCACTTGACCAGCCCACGACCAGCGCACGACCAGCGCACGACCAGCCCGCGACCGGACGACCGACCAGCCGACGGCCGGATAACGGCCGGATGACGACCAGCCGACGACCGGGCCATCCATCGACCAGCACATCCGTCGGCGTTCCCTCAGACGAATCGGAGGACGAACACCCTTATGTGTGAAGGGGGTGCGTGTCGTCCCCCGTCTGTGCGTACGAAAACTAGCTTCGTCGCCGGAGGTGATCGAACGATGACGGCCTGTACACCCCCCTCACCCACGACGGGCCACGGGAACGGGACGGAACAGGAGGACGACGGGAAGGACGCCGGCGCGGGCAGAGGAGCGAGCGGAGGGCCCCCGCCACGGCCCGGCTGTGTGATCACCGCCGACGGGTCGTACGCCGCCCGGCTCGCGCTCGACGGTGAGTGCTGGTTCCCCGAGCGCTGGACCCTGGACGGCCCCGAGCCGTACGCCGTGCCTCTGCCCGGCAACCAGCCGGAGGAACCCGGCACGGAGGTGCTCCCCATGGCCGACGGTCGGGTCCTCATCCACCGGCTGGCGGCCGACCGGCACCTGTTCTCGCTCCTCTACCCGACGGGTCCCGCCACGGGTGAACTGCAGCTCGGCGCGGTCGAGTGCGCCGACCCGGCGGCCGAGTTGCGGTTGCTGCCGCCCGCGCCGTGCGGGGAGCGTGCGTACGCCCTGGCCCTGGGCCGGAGCGCCACGACGGTGTGGCTGGTGGCGGGCGGGGCGTTCGGGCCGGAGCTGCTGGCGCAGGTGCCGGGGCGGTGCTCGGGCGGCGTCTGGCTGGACGGGACGGGGCGGCTGCTCGCCCTGGACCAGGAGTTGGACGGCCGGACGAAGTCGGTGGTGGTGGATCTGGAGCAGGGTGGCGCGGTCTCCCCGCTGCTGCAGATCGCGGACGACAGCAACGACCGGCTGCTGCTCGCCGACCCCGACAGCGGGCTGCTGCTGATCCGCTCCGACGCGCCCTCACCCGGCCACGAGCGGCTCGGCTGGGGTGTGCTCGGGAGCACGCTTCCGATCCGTTTCCCGGAGTGCCTTCGGGTTCCCGACGGCCATCGCGTCACCCCCTTCGCCATCCAGCCGGGTCTGATCCTGACCCCCGAGAGCTGCGGGGTCGCGCTGCGCGTGGACGGCGTGCGGGGCAGTTGGGTCGGTGTCTGGCGACCGGCCGCACGACGCGTCCTCCATCTGCCCGCTCCCGAGGGGTGGTTGACGGGGGCGGGGTTGTGGAGCCGGGAAGGGGTGCTGCACCTGCCGTACTCCACCGGGGCGGTGCCGTGCGGGGTGGCTCGGGTGGGGGTGCCTTGGGCAGAGGTGGAGGCCGCGGAGGACGTCCAGGAGGAGGCCGTGCAGAGGAACGCCGGGGCGACGGCGACGGCGACCGGGTCCGTGCCGGTGGGTGGGGAACCGGCCGGTTCGAGGCCGAGCGGTACACGGCCGAGCGGCGCGGGGCCGAGCGGTACGGGGCCGAGCGGCGCGGGGCCGAGCGGTACGGGGCCGAGCAGCGCGGGGCCGAGCGGTACGGGGCCGAGCAGCGCGGGGCCGAGCAGCGCGGGACCGAGTGGTACGGGGCCGAGCAGAGCGGGGCCGAGCAGCGCGGGACCGAGTGGTACGGCGCCCGCTGTCGCTGGATCCGCCGGTGCGGGGGCGGGCGTCGTCGCGGAACCCGCCGGTGCGGAACCGTCCGGGCCGGTCGTCGCGCGGCCCGTGCCGTTGCAGCAGGCACCGTTGGAGGGGCGGGTGCCCGAGGAGGTGACCGTCGGGTGAAGGTGATGTGCGGAGCGCGGGCGAGGTGGACGAAGCGAGGCCGACACGCCATCGGGTGCCTTCGGGGCGCGCACCACCGCCCTATAAAATCACCCGCCGATAAGAAGATCATTCGACGGGGAACACTTCCAATGAGCGACGCGCACACAGTTCAGCCGCCCACTGCCCACCTCCACGAGACGGAAGGCCACGGCAAGCACCGGGGCCAGATCTCGGCCCACGAAGCCGAGAAGACGGCCCCTCGCGGACGTCACCGCAAGCCGGCCGAGCACAAGGAGTCGACGACGTCCGCCTGATCGGCGGCTCGAGTCCCTCCCGGTCGCCTCTGGAGAAACGTCAATTCGACACGACACCGGAGTGGGCCACCACGGCATCCGGCCCCGCCCGTCATCGACGGGCGGGGCCGATCCGTTACCTGTGGTGAGCCGGTCGCACAGTTCCCCGCGCCCTTACGGGGCCGGTGGCGCCACCTGGCGCGCCGCACCCCCCGCATCCCCCGCATCCCCCGCCTCCGCCCGTCCGTGCCGCAGCCCCAGCACCTCCGTCGCCGCGAACGTCTCGCCCCGCGGCCGGTCGACGTAGTAGGGCGTGAGCAGGCCGTCCAGCTCGTCGTAGGTGAAGGCGTCCTGCTTGGTGTCGAACTGCCTTTGCACACGGGGCCGCTCGACGATCGCGACCATGCCGCCGTGGACGACGAAGAGCTGACCGTTGACCTGGGCTGCGGCGGGTGAGGCCAGGTAGCCGACGAGGGGGGCCACGTGTTCGGGGGCGAGGGGATCGAGGCCGGCGCCGTCGCCCTCCGCCCCGCCCGGCAGTCCCGCGAAGACGTTTTCGGTCATCCGGGTGCGGGCGCGTGGGCAGATGACGTTCGCGGTGACGCCGTACTTGGCGAGCGCGAGGGCGGTGGAGGTGGTCAGGCCGACGATTCCGCCTTTCGCGGCGGCGTAGTTGGGCTGACCCGCGGATCCGGCGAGGAACGCCTCGGAGGAGGTGTTCACGATGCGCCCGAAGACCTGCCCGTCCTCGCCCGACTTGGCCCGTGCGCGCCAGTGGGCGGAGGCGAACCGGGTCGTGTTGAAGTGACCCTTGAGGTGCACCCGGACGACCGAGTCCCACTCGTCCTCGGCCATGGAGAAGACCATACGGTCGCGCAGGATCCCCGCGTTGTTGACGAGGATGTCCAGCTTGCCGAACTCGGCGACCGCCAGCTCCACCAGTTCCCGCGCCTGTTGGTGATCGGACACGTCTCCGGTGTGCGCCACCGCGCGGCCGCCCGCCGCGCGGATCGTCGCCGCGGCCTCCTCTGCGGGCCCGGTGTCCGCCTCGCCGGTTCCGTCCCGCCCCGGTCGGCCGTAGTCGTTGACGACGACGGCCGCGCCGAGCCGGGCCAGCTCCAGCGCCTCGGCCCGGCCGAGCCCGCGCCCGGCACCGGTCACGATCGCGGACAGTCCTTCCAGGGGCAGTGACACCGTCAGTCCCTTCTGGCAGAGAGGATGGGATCGCCGAGCCGTCAGCCAGACGCCACCAGTCCGATGCCGTCGGCCAGACGCCGTCGGTCATCCGATGCCGTCAGTCCGATGCCGTCGGTCAAATCTCGATGCAGGTCCGTAGTGCCACCCCGGTCCGCATCTGGTCCAGCGCCTCGTTGATGTCGGCGAGGGGCACCCGGTGGGTGATCAGGCCCGCGAGGTCGATGCGGCCGGCGCGCCAGAGGGCGATGGCCCGCTCGTAGGAGCGCAGGACGTCCCCGCCCCCGTACATGGAGGGCAGGATCCGCTTCTCGTCGAAGAACAGCTCGAACATGCTGAGCTGGAGGAAGTCGTCCAGCGCGCCCGCGCCGACGACCACGAGTGTGCCGCCGCGCCGGGTGGTCTCGTAGGCGGTGCGAGCGGTGGTCGAGCGGCCGACGACCTCGAAGACGTAGTCGAAGCCCTCGCCGCCGGTGACGGACTGCTTGGCGTCGGCCAGCCCGTCCGGCGGGACCGCCTTGGTGGCACCGAACCTGAGCGCCGCCTCGCGCCGCGAGGCCACCGGGTCGACGGCGACGATCTCGGCGGCGCCCTTGAGCCGGGCGCCCTGGATCGCGGAGATGCCGACGCCGCCGCAACCGATGACGGCGACCGACGAGCCCGCCTCCACATCGGCGGTGTTGAGGGCGGCGCCGAGCCCGGTGGTGACACCGCAGCCGATGAGGGCGGCGATGTCGAAGGGCACGTCGTCCGGTATCGGCACGGCGCAGCCCGCGTCGACGACGACCTCCTCGGCGAAGGTGCCGGTGCCCGCGAAGCCGAAGACGTCCCCGGCGGGCCGCTTGAAGTTGGGGGTGCCGGCGTTCAGGAAGCCGGCGAGACAGAGCTGGGTCTGGCCGCGCTTGCAGGCCGGGCAGCTTCCGCAGGCCGGGAGCCAGCAGACGACGACCCGGTCACCGGGCTTCAAGTCCCGTACATCTTCGCCTACTTCGACGATCTCGCCGGCGCCCTCGTGCCCCGGGACGAACGGGCCGGGCTGCGGCAGCACCCCGGCCATCGCGGACAGGTCCGAGTGGCACAGCCCCGTGGCGCGCACGCGGATCCTCACCCTGCCCGGCCCGAATCCCACCGCCTCGACGTCGTCGAGCACATCCAGCTTGTCCTGGCCGATCTCGTGCAGTACGGCTGCGCGCATGGTGCGACCCCTCCCGGGAGTACCTGTCCACCTACGGTTGTCCTGAGCCGCTCGTCACGGCTGTACCGAGCTGCTCATGCGTGCTCGACGACGGTGTCCGCGAGCACCGGCGCGTCGTCCCGCTCCACAGCGCTCACCGTCACCCGCACCGAGCGTTCGTCCGGCCGCCACATCCGGATACGGAGGGTCTCGCCCGGGAAGACGACTCCCGCGAAGCGCGTCCCGTACGAGCGGACACGGCCCACGTCCCCGCCGAGCACCGTGTCCACCACGGCCTTCAACGTCATCCCGTACGTGCACAGCCCGTGCAGGATCGGCCGGTCGAAGCCGGCGCGCGCGGCGAACTCCGGGTCGGCGTGCAGCGGGTTCCAGTCGCCGGAGAGACGGTAGAGCAGTGCCTGGTCCTCGCGGACGACCCGCTCGACCTCCTTGTCGGGGTCGGTGGCCGGCGGTTCCTGCCTGGTGGACGGCCCGCGCTCGCCTCCCCAGCCGCCCTCTCCGCGTACGAAGATCTGCGCCTCGTTCACCCACAGCGGCCCCTCGGCGTCGGCGACCTCGGTCCGCATCACCAGGACGGCCGCCTTGCCCTTGTCGTAGACCGCCGCCACACGTGAGGTCGCCGTCGCCCGGCCCTCGACCGGGATCGGCCGGTGCAGCTCCACGCGCTGGCCGCCGTGCAGGACCTTGGCGAGGTCGACGTCCACGCCGGGAGCGTTCAGGCCACCGATGACGTCCGGCGAGCCCGCCCCGGCAACGGTCGCGAAGCTCGGCAGGACGTGCAGCCGGGACTCCAGCGTGTAGCGCAGCTCGTCGGGGTCGGTCGCGGGAATGCCCGCGCCGATCCCGAGGTGGTAGAGCAGCACGTCCTTACGCGTCCACACGATCTCGGCGGAACGGGGCTCAGCCGCGAGGGCCTTGGCTGCGTCGATGGGCATGGGGCTCCTGGGCGTGGGGGCGGCGAGTGGTGTGGGTGCTGTGGGTGCTGTGGGTGGGTCCGGGGCGGGTGGCTTCGGCTGGGGAACCTCGGTACGACCGTCCGCACCAGCGGCCGCACCGAGGTCGTCACGGGGGGCCGGAACCCCGCCCATCTAGAACGCGTTCCAGTCCGGCGACCCTCTGTATAGCGGAGCCTCGTGCACATGTGAAGACTCCTGACGGCGCGTCACTTCTTCATGAGAAGGTCAAGATTTCCTTAGTCACTCAAAACAACGGAATAGTTGCCCAGGCACACGAGGTTCCGATGGCACCTACTCGCGCCCGCCGCCGCCGCGCGCCACGCCACCGCACCACCACCACCACCACCACCGCCACCGCCACCGCCACCGCCACCGCCAGGAGACCCGCTCGATGACGCCGCCGCACACACCGACCCCGACCGAACGCCCCACCCCGAGAGCGATCGTGCCGGTGCTGGCCTTCGCGGGGATCGTGGTCGCGGTGATGCAGACCCTGCTGGTGCCGGTGATCAAGGACCTCCCGCAGTTGCTGGACACCTCCCCCAGCAACGCCACCTGGGTCCTGACCTCCACCCTGCTCTCCGGCGCCGTGGCCACCCCGATCATGGGCCGTCTCGGCGACCTCTACGGCAAGCGCCGCATGCTGCTCGCCAGCCTGTCCGTGATGGTGGTCGGCGCGCTGATCAGCGGTTTCACCAGCGCACTCCTCCCCATGATCGTCGGCCGTACCCTCCAGGGCTTCGCCATGGGCGCGATCCCGCTGGGCATCGGCCTGATGCGCGACGAACTGCCCCGTGAACGCCTCGGCTCCGCCATGGCCCTGATGAGCTCGTCCATAGGCGTGGGCGGTGGACTCGCTCTGCCGCTGGCCGCGGCCGTCGCCCAGAACGCCGACTGGCACGCCCTCTTCTTCGGCGCCGCCGGACTCGGTGTGCTCTCGATCGTCCTCACCCTCGTCGCCGTACCGGAGACCAGCACCCGGGCGGAGGGCACCTTCGACCTCCTGGGCGCGCTCGGCCTCTCCCTCGGGCTCGTCCTCTTCCTCCTCCCCATCACCAAGGGCAGCGACTGGGGCTGGACCTCCGCGACCACGCTCGGCCTGTTCGCCGCGTCGGCCGCGGTCCTGCTCCTCTGGGGCGTCCTGGAGCTGCGCATCCCGGCCCCGCTCGTGGACCTGCGCACCACCGCCCGCCGCGAGGTCCTCCTCACCAACCTCGCATCGATCATGGTCGGTGTCTCCTTCTACGTCGTCTCCCTCGTCCTGCCGCAGCTCCTCCAGCTCCCCACCTCCACCGGATACGGCCTCGGCCAGTCGATGATCGTCGCGGGTCTGTGCGTGGCCCCGCTGGGTCTGACGATGATGTTCACCGCGCCGGTCTACGCCCGGATCTCCGCCCGGTACGGCCCCAGGAGCACCCTCATCCTCGGCCTGCTGATCATCGCGATCGGCTACGGCGCCGGCCTCGGCCTGATGAGCGCCGCCTGGCAGACCGTGGTCGTCTCCGTCGTCCTCGGCACCGGTATCGGCCTCGCCTACTCCTCGCTCCCGGCGCTGATCGTCGGCGCCGTCGACCCGTCCGAGACGGGTGCCGCGAACGGTCTCAACTCCCTGATGCGCTCCATCGGCACGTCCGTGTCGAGCGCCGTCATCGGCATGGTGCTGGCGAACACCGCGAACCACGTCGGCGGGGTCGACATCCCCACCCTGCACGGCTTCCGCGTCTCCTTCGTGATCGCCACGGCCGCCGTCGCCCTCGGCCTCCTCCTGGCCCTGTTCCTGCCGGGCCGCCGCCCCGCGCCCGTCCCCACGTCCGTCCCCGCGCCTCGCACCGGTGACGGGAGCGGCGACCGAGGCGCCGATCGCGACGGCTACGCGACGGCGCTCGCGTCCCCGTCGCGGTCGGCCGGGCGGGTGATGTGAGGAGCCGCTCCGATCACCCGCATGGCAGCATGGGGCGCCCCGTGCCGTACGGGCGTGTGCTCCCGTACGGCATCCACCAGCGCGTACGACATCACGGAGGACCCCATGTCCGCGGCTCCCGCCCCGGCTCCCGAGCCGGAGATCCTCGCCGCCTTCGAGTCGGCCAAGGGGTTCATGCCCGTGGGTGAGGGGCTGGCCCTGTACGCGGCGGCGGTGGAGGCGGGGCGGCTCGGGCTGCCGTTGCTGGAGGTCGGGACGTACTGCGGGCGGTCCACGATCCTGCTGGCCGACGCGGCCCGTGCGGCCGGGGTCACGGCGATCACGGTCGACCACCACCGGGGCAGCGAGGAGCAGCAGCCGGGCTGGGAGTACCACGACGAGTCCACGGTCGACCCCGAGGTGGGCCGCATGGACACGCTCCCCACCTTCCGCCGCACCCTGCACAGGGCGGGTCTGGAGGACCACGTCGTCGCGGTCGTCGGCCGTTCCCCGCAGGTCGCGGCCTTCTGGGGCACCCCGCTCGGCCTCGTCTTCGTCGACGGCGGTCACACGGACGAGCACGCCACCGCCGACTACGAGGGCTGGGCCCCGCACGTCGCCCCCGACGGTCTCCTCGTCATCCACGACGTCTTCCCGGACCCCGTGGACGAGTTCACCGGCCAGGCCCCGTACCGCGTCTACCTCAGGGCGCTGGAGTCCGGCGCCTTCAAGGAGGTCTCGGCGACGGACTCACTGCGGGTGCTGCGGCGGACCGGCACGGGGATCTGACGCGAGCGTAAAGACAAGGACCTCACCGACCGGCAGGCACCCACCGGCACACCCGGCAGGCACCCCCGGCGCACCGCCCGGCACCCCGGCGCACCGCCCGGCACCCCGGCCCACCGACCGGCACCCACCGGCCCACCGGTCACGCCACCTCGATGCCGTAGTCCTGGACCAGTTCCTCCAAGCCGCCCCGGTACCCCTTGCCGCCGACGACGAAGTCCCAGTCGCCGCCGGCGCGGCGGCGGAAGGAGCCGAGGGGCAGCGCCGTCTCGCCGGCGCGGCCGTCGGAGACCTCCAGCGTGCCCTGTTCGTCGCGTGCGGCGTCCAGGAGGCGGATGCGGGCGTCGGTAAAACCGGAGAGGTCGGCGTCCGGGTTCCCGGCCGGGTCGATCGCGGCGACGAGGACGAGGCGGTCGGCGGTGTCCGGCAACGTGTCGAAGGAGACCTGGATCGCGGCCTTGTCGGGCGCGGTCGGGGGGACGGCGCGGACCGTGCCGTCGGGGGTTGTGAGCTGCTGCCGGATGACAGGACACGAGTGAGTCCTGGTGGGCATGAGTGAGGGCCCGGCTGCTTGTGGAGGGGTTTCGCGCCGGGGAACGAAAGTTCTCGTATCGAATGAGTGACCTTCGCCGGTGGTGGTCGTTGGGAGTGATGGCGGGTGTCTTCGGACCTTGGAGGGGAGGGTGGTCGCGGTGGGTGGACTGCGGGAAGTGGCGGCGGCGTTCGTGGCTCCCGGGCCGTCCGGCGTGGCGGTGCGTGACCGCCCGCCGGTCACCTGGCAGCGTGGCGCCTCGATGCCCATGGGAACCCGGTCGGGCAGCCCCGCCGGTTCTTCTACGACCTGTCTGGCAGCGCAGAGCATCGTGACGCCCAAGTGCGGCACGCCCTGTCGCGACTGCTGAACTGGGCGAAGTCCTGCGGCGTGGCCCCTGTCGCGGTCGAAGATCTCGACTTCACGGCGGAGAAGACCCGCGAGAAGCACGGCCGCCGACGCCGCTTCAGGCAGCTCATCTCCGGTATGCCCACCGGCAGGCCGCGCGCCCGGCTGACCTCGATGGCCGACCAGACCGGTATCTCGATCATCGCCGTCGATCCGGCGTACACCTCGAAGTGGGGCGCCCAGCACTGGCAGAAGCCGCTTGCCGCACCCCGGCTTAAGACAACCCGTCACGATGCCGCGAGCATCGCAATCGGGCGACGCGCCCAAGGACATCCGATCCGGCGACGGACGACACCGCCCCGTGCACACCAGAGTGATGCGCACGGGCATCGGACCGTCCAGGCCCGACCGGCGATCCTTGGGCGTGAGGGACCCCGCCCCCGCGTTCCCGGACCACGGACACGATCCGTGCCGCCGGACGCGGCGAGAACGCGGGCGACCAGGACATCCAAAACCGTTCGGAATGTCCGCAGTGACCAGGCATGGGTACAAGACTCACTCCTGCTCACTGATTAGGGACGGTGCGGAGGTTGTTGTAGAACACGAAGTGGTCGTCGCTGAGGACGCGGTTGCCCCGGCAGACGAGCGCGCAGACGTCCAGGGCGACGCCGCCGGTCCAGGACATGCCGAGCACGTTGTGGTCGACGGGGCCCGGGGCGGTGGGGGTCGCCCGGCCCGAGGGATCTCCTGAGGTCCGTTGGCCGGGAAGGGCGGGGTCGGCGGGCCGGGCGGAGTCGGCGGGCCGGGCGGGAGCAGCGGGGCCTGGCCCGGCAGGCGGCTCGCCGGTCCCCAGACGCCCCCGGAGCCCGTGCCGCTGCAGCAGGTCGACGAGTTCACGCCCCGAGACGAGTTCCAGCGGTTTGCCGTTCGCGAAGGTGTGGGAGCCCGGTCCGAACTTGGACGTGGTCACCAGGACGCCCTTGTTGGCGCCGGCGTCCTGGACGGTGCCGTACAGGTCGCGAACGGCGGTGGGCGGGACGGTGTTGCGTTGACTTGCTCCCCGGGCTGAAGCCCGAGGATTCTGGCCTTCTCGTCCGTTGCTGTGCCGCTACGCGGCACGGGGTTCGGACGGGAATCCATGGCTTCCTGCTTCGTCGCGCTGTGCCAGGACGAGTCCTGGTCTTACCTGCGCTCCACAGGCTGTAACCGCCAGTCCGGCGGCCGTTTTCACGTTCTTCGCGGCATTGTGGTCGCGGTCATGGATCGCGCCGCAGGCGGCACAGGTCCAGGTCCGGATGTGCAGGGGCTTGGGACCGTCCTTGGCCCCGCACGCGGAGCAGACCTGGCTGGTCGGTGTGAAGCGGTCGATCTTCACCAGGGTCCGCCCGTATCTCACCGCCTTGTACTCCAGCATGTGCACGAACTGCGACCAGCCCGCGTCATGCACACTCTTGGCCAGCCTGGTGCGCGCCAGTCCCTTGACCGCCAGGTCCTCCACACCGATCGCTTGGTTGTCGCGGATCAGCTTCGTGGAGAGCTGGTGGTGGAACTCCCGGCGCGCGTCGGTCACCGTCGCGTGGGCGCGGGCGGCCTTCAGGCGCGCCTTCTCGCGATTCTTGCTGCCCTTCTGTTTGCGGGACAGCTCCCGCTGGGCCTTCTTCAGCTTCTTCTCCGCGCGGCGCAGGAACCGCGGGGAGTCGATCTTCGTGCCGTCGGAGAGGACCGCGAAGTGGGTGAGCCCCAGGTCGATGCCGACGGTCCGGCCAGTGCCGGGCATGCGGGTGGCACCGGCGGCCGGGTCGGTCTCGATGACGAAGGAGGCGAAGTACCGTCCGGCCGCGTCCTTGATCACGGTGACCGAGGAGGGCTGTGCCGGCAGGGTGCGTGACCACTTCACCTTCACCGGACCGATCTTCGGCAGGTTCAGCCGGCCGCTGTCGGTGAGGTGCCAGCGGGCGTTGGCGGTGAACCGGATCGACTGCCGGGCGTCTTTCCGGGACTTGAAGCGGGGCGGGCCGATCCTGGGGCCCTTGCGGGTGCCCTTGAGGGAGGCCAAGAAGTTGCGGTACGCGGTCTCCACATCACGAAGGGACTGCTGCAGAACGACCGCGGAGACCTCGCCCAGCCAGGACCGCTCCACGGTCTGCTTCGCCTGGGTGATCAGGCGGGTGGACAGCTCGCCGATCCTCGGGAACGGTTGCCGGGCCTTGCGGGCGTCCTCGCGGGCGCGCACCGCGTCGTTGAACACCACGCGGGCACACCCGAACGCCTTCGCCAACGCTCTCTGCTGGCCGGGGTCCGGGTACAGCCTGAAGGCGTACCGGAGCTGCATGACGGCCACGCTACATACTTGGGTTATGGGTGAGATGCAGAAGATCAGAACGGGCCGGCACTGTGCTTTCGTCATGCATGTGCACTTGGTCTTCGTGACCAGGTTCCGGCACAGAGTGTTCACCGATGCCCACTTGAGGCGCATGGAGGAGATCATGCGGTCGGTGTGCGCGGACTTCGAGTGCGAGCTGGTGGAGTTCAACGGCGAACACAACCACGTCCATCTCCTGGTGAACTTCCCGCCCAAGGTCGCCGTCACCAAACTGGTCAACTCCCTCAAGGGCGTTTCCTCACGCCGCCTGCGTCAGGAGTTCCCCGACCTGGTACGCCACTACTGGCGGGCCAACAAGCTGTGGTCCGGCTCCTACTTCGCCGGAACCGTCGGCGGCGCCCCGCTCACCGTGGTCAGGCAGTACATCGAGCAGCAGAACCGACCGGCGTGAGCCCTGCCCGGCTCCACCGGGAGCAGCGGTCACGGTGCTCCGCACCATGGGTGATGAACACGCGGTATCCCGCTCTGCCGGACAAGAATCCGCGACGCTCCGCGTCGCAATCACAGATTCGCTTCACCACCGGGCTGAAGCCTGATGCACTGCGAATGAATCGCGGTAGCGCTTGACCTGTATGACGATCTTGCCGCCCCGGATCGGTGTGGGATCCAGGGCGTCGACGTCGACACCGCCGTCGTTGGAGCGCTGGGTGGTCACCGCCTGCATGCCCATGGCCCGGGAGAGCTCCGCGACGAGCTGCTCGAAGGCGACGGGGTCCATCTCCAGCAGGTCGGGGTCCTCGCCGCCGCCGTGGGTGACGACGCCGTTGCCCTCGTCGTCGGGCCTGCGGCCGGTCCGCACGGGGGTGCGCTGGTCCGGGCGGGCCGACAGTTACCCCGGAGCCCGTCCGTCAGACAGTCGACGGCGCTCACCTGCTCCAGGTGCAGACCGGTGAACACCGACCTCGACGTCATCACGGTCGCCAGGAAGATCTGGGTCCGGCGGCCGGTGGCCGGTTCGTGGTCGTCCACGAACCCGTTGAGGACCACCGACTCCAGTGCGCCGAACTCGTCGGCGGCGAAGAGGTCGTGCAGCACCAGCAGGACGCACTGCGCGAGGACGTCCCGGTAAAGGGCGCGGCGCTGGGTTACCGGTCTCGGTCGCTCCTTGTCCTGGTCGACGCTCGGCATGTAGTGGACGGTCTTCACCTGGGGGACGACGTCGTACCGGGGCAGTTCCCAGTCCAGGACCAGTTGCCGGGCCGCCGAGTCGTACGCGGCGGACACCCCCCGGGGGGAAGCCGTCGGGCCAGGCGGCGGAGGCGTAGAGGGCGGCGGAGAAGTAGTCGACCGCGGCTTCCGGGTCGCCGCCGCGCAGGGCCGTCGCCATCTCGGCGCGGCCGGCGTTGTGCCGCCGGATCTCCGCCCGCTGTCCCTCGGCCCACTCCTCGTACTGCCGCCGCTACTGGGCCAGTTGCTGCTGCCGCCGCGCCTCGGCGGCCTGGGCGGCGTGCCAGTCGTGCTCGAACCGGGCGCGCGCCTCGGCCTGGGCCTGCGCGCGGCGCTGGGCAGTCCAACCGCCCTGCGCCCGGTAGTGGTTCGGGTCCGGCATGGGCACGGGCTGGGCCAGCGGCCCCGGCGAGAAGGGCTCCAGCCGTTCGGGGCGGGTCAGGGAGGCGGCCCGGAACGCGGGGGCCCGGCACCCGGCGACCAGCAGGCCCTCCAACGCCGCGACGCGGGCGTCGAGTTCCTCCGTACGGCGCCGCGCCTCCGCCTCGCGCTGCTGCCGGTACGCGGCCTGCTGCTCCCGCTGGCTGCGCGCCAGGTCCCGCTATTACGCGCGCTGTTGTCGCTCGTACTCCCGCTGCTGCCGCGCCCGCGCCTCCGACTGGCATTGCTGCTGGCGTTGTGCCTCGGCCCAGATGCCGACCAACCCGTTGGAGCGACGACTCATGCGCTACAGGCCCTCCCCCAGGACTCCCCGCACAGCTTGCCGAAGCCCTGCCCCACAACCAGACGTAACCGCACGACTCTATCCCGTACGTCTCAGGGGGGATCCAGACCCGTACGGGGCTTAGCCCGCACACCGGACGAGCAGGTAGACGGCGCCCACCACGACGGCGAACACGGCAGCCACAGCGGGTCGGTAGGCGCGCTTGGAGAGGGGGCGGGCCGGAGGGGGCGCGGATGGTGCGGGGCGCCGTGGGGGCGGGGTTCCGGAGGGGGCTCCGGTGAAGAGCGGGGGCGGCAGGGGGCTGACGACGGGTGGCACCGGGGCGTGCCACCGGGGCTCCGCGCCGGTGTCCATCACCTGAGATTGGAGTTGGCCGGTGGCCAGGCGGCGCCAGCGGTTTCCGGAGGTGTCGGTGAACTCGGCGGAGGAGAGGAGGGGCGAGGGCGGTGAGCCGGCGGCGGAGGTCATCGGGAGGTCGGCCGTGAGCACGCCGCCTGCGGCCAGGACGTCACGGCCGCCGAGGCGGACGCCGTCGTAGTGGAGGGCCACCCGGACCAGCGGCTGGTTGCTGGTGTTGACGGCTTCCAGGCGCCACCGCACGTATCCGTCCGCGAGCACCGAAGGGCTGCTGACCATCGTGACGTGCAGCATCGACGACTGGATCAGCTTCTCCCGCTGATCGGCCTCGCGTTCCCTGGCCTCGAGGCGGCGTTCCCGCTCCGCCAGCCGCCGCGCCTGACGGACGTTGTGCCGGTGCCCCGCCAGGCTCACACCGAGCGCCCCTGCCCCCACCACGGCCCCGAGAACCGCGATCACCACCTCCAGCATGCCCGTACTCTGACCCGCCGAGGGGCCGGCGGTCCAGCCCGGCCGTGGCGCCGAGGCTCGGCGAGAGCGCTCCTGCGGGGGCGCGGGGCCGTGACATGTGCGGCTCCGCCGCGTGCGCGCGACCGGCCACGCACGGCCGTTCGTCGCGACATCGACCGTTCCCCTCCGGCGGGGCGGGACGCATACCGCCCGCACTCCGGAGGAGCGGCGCCCCGGCACCCGGTCGGCCCCGTATCGTGGCAGTCGTGTCGTATGTAGGCCCGGACTTCGATCCGCCCCAGCCCCGCCGTTCCCCCCTTCGTCGTCCACTGACCATGGCGGTGGCCGCGGTCGCCGTGGGGGCGGTGGCCGGGTGGGGGGTCTGGCAGGCCGTCGGGGACACCGGGGGCGGCAACGGCGGATCGGGCAGCACGGCGGGCCCGCAGACCCGGTCCGCGACCACGCCCGCGCCCTCCCCCGACCCGACCGGCGACGCGACCGCCTCCGGCGGCGACGGCAAGGACGGCGGCGGGAAGGGCGGCCCCTCCGGGTCCTCCTCCGCGCCCGCCGCCACCGGCCCCCTCAAGGGCAAGGTCGTCGTGATCGACCCGGGCCACAACCCGGGCAACTTCCAGCACACCGACGAGATCAACCGCAAGGTGAACATCGGGACGACCTCCAAGGAGTGCGACACCACGGGGACGGCCACCAACGACGGCCACACGGAAGCCCGGTTCACCCTGGACGTCGCGCGGCGGCTGCGGACGCTGCTCGAACAGCAGGGCGCCACGGTCGAGTTCACCCAGGACGACGACCGGGCCTGGGGTCCGTGCATCGACGAGCGGGCGCGGATCGGCAACGAGGCGAAGGCGGACGCCGTGGTCTCGATCCACGCGGACGGCTCGGGGGCCGGCAACCGTGGCTTCCATGTGATCCTGCCGGGCGCGGTGCACGAGGGCGCCGCCGACACCCGGCCCATCGTCGCCCCCTCCCGTGAACTCGGCGAGCGCGTCGCCGGCCACTTCGTCCGGGCCACCGGCAGCGCCCCCTCCAACTACGTCGGTGACGGCACCGGTCTCGTCACCCGCACCGACCTCGGCGGCCTCAACCTGTCCACCGTCCCCAAGGTGTTCATCGAGTGCGGCAACATGCGCGACAGCAAGGACGCGGCCCTGCTGATGAGCGGCGACTGGCGACAGAAGGCGGCGCGAGGAATCTCCGAAGGCATCGCGGGTTTCCTCAAGAACTGAACGTCTCTCTGCTTTCCGCGCGTTACGCATCGGGTCCCGGGCGGTCTCGATCTGTCAACGGTTCGCCCCGTGTTCATCGTGTGCGCCGGGATGCGCGATATCCATGACGCGGCACCGTTGACCAGCGGTGCCTGGCGGCAGAAAGCGGCGCGGGGGAACTCTGCGGGAATCGTGGGTTTCCTGCGAGGGTAGCGGGCGGGTCGTGATCATCGAGATGATCCCGGCGGACACCCACACCGGTCGGACGATAAGGTCGTCCCTACGATGAGGGGCCACCCCCGCGCTTCCCACCACGGCCTTACGGCGACATGGTGACGGCGACGCCTCCACCGACGACGAGACGACTGACGAAGGACCTGAAGTGAATATCCGCTCCCTCACCAGAGGCGACGGCGTCGTGATCGGAGCAGCGGTATTGCTGTTCATCGCGTCGTTCCTCGACACGTTCGACGGCTCCGGCGACAACCTCCCCAATGCCTGGGACAACCTCGGCTTGGTGATGAGCATGTACGTCGGCGGCATCGTCGGTGCGGTGCTGATCGTCATCGCCCGTGCGCTGCCGCAGCCGCCCAAGGTCGTCGGCCTCGACGTGGGCCAGCTCGGGGTGGCTCTGACGATCTTCGCCGCGTGGACCTCCTTCTGGTCGATCATCGACCCGATGGGGGCGATGGAGGAGTTCTTCGGCAGCTTCGGAGGCTCCGAGCCCGACTCCGGCGCCGGTCTCATCCTCGGTCTGATCGCCGCCCTCATCCTGGCCGCCGCCGCGATCGCCACCCCCCTCGTCCCCGCCCTCAAGGCCGCCCTCGTCGGCGCCCCGCGGCCGGCCGCGCCGCAGCCGTACGGCGCCCAGCCGCCCGGTGGTTACGGCTACCCGGGCGCCGGCGCGCAGGCGCCGTTCGGTCAGGGTCAGCCGCAGCCCGGTCAGCCGGGTCCGGGGGCGCCGTTCGGTGGGGGGCAGCCGCAGCAGGCGGCGGCGCCACAGCCGCCGGCCGGGGACTTCTCGCCGTTCTGGTTCGCCGTTCCGGTGGCGCGTCCGCTGTTCGCGGAGGACGGCTCGCAGTCGACGATCGCCGAACTGGCGCCGGGCACCTGGTACCTGGCGGTCGAACAGCGCGGCGCCAACCTGGTGGCCCAGACGCAGGACGGCCGCCGTGGCGTCCTGCAGGACACCAGCGGTATCCAGCGCGGCTGATCACCTCGCCGTACAGCCAACAGCGGCCGCAGTGGCCATAGCGGCCGCGGCCGCAGCAGCCGTACGACGGCCCCTCGCTCTTCCGGGCGGGGGGCCGTTGTCGTACAGTCGCCTCCCGCCCCGTTGAGCTGACACACCGTCAGGAGGCAGGCGTATGCGGCTCGGTCTGGCACTCGGTTACTGGGGACGCGGCCCCTCGGCGGACCATGTTCCGCTCGCCCAGGAGGCGGAGCGACTCGGCTACGACTCGGTGTGGACCGCCGAGTCATGGGGCTCGGACGCCTTCACCCCGCTGACCTGGATCGCGGCGCACACATCGAGGATCAAGCTGGGCACGGCGGTCGCGCAGATGGCAGCCCGGTCGCCCACCACCACCGCGATGCACGCCCTGACCCTGGACCACCTCTCCGGCGGACGCGCCCTCCTCGGTCTGGGACTCTCCGGGCCACAGGTCGTCGAGGGCTGGTACGGGCGGCCGTTCCCGAAGTCGCCGCTGACCGCCACCAGGGAGTACGTCGACGTCGTACGCCAGGTCCTCAGGCGCGCGGCCCCCGTCGAGCTGGACGGCCGCTTCCACGCCCTCCCCTACGACGGCCCGGACGGCTCCGGCATCGGCAAGGCACTGAAGTCCATCACCCATCCGTTGCGCGCCGATCTGCCCGTCCTGCTCGGCGCCGAGGGGCCGAGGAACATCGCACAGACCGCCCGGATCGCGGACGGCTGGCTGCCGTTGTACTGGTCGCCGTTGCGGGCGGAGGTGTACGAGGCCTCGCTGACCGACGCCCCCGAGGGCTTCCTCGTCGCGCCCATGGCCCGTGCGAAGGTCTGCGACGACGTCGCCGAAGGGCTGTTGCCGGTGAAGGCGATGCTCGGCTTCTACATCGGCGGAATGGGGCACGCGAAGCGGAACTTCCACGCCGACCTCATGGCCCGTATGGGGTACGAGGAGGAGGCCCGGCGCGTGCAGCGGCTCTTCCTCGACGGTCGGCGCGAGGAGGCCGTCCTCGCCGTGCCGGACACCTTCGCCGACGAGATCTCGCTCGTCGGACCGCGTAAACGGATCGCGGAGCGGCTGGAGTTGTGGCGCAAGGGGCCGGTGACCGATCTGCTGGTCCTCGCACCGGACCGGGACACCTTGCGGGTGCTGGCCGAGCTCAACTCGTAGGCGTCCGGGCGTTGTCACCCGCCCGCCGGAATTCCATTGAGGTTTCAGCGAAGCCGGACGGGTCACCCGTACGGCATGTCTCGATATAGCGGCTCCAACCAGGCGGGCCGGGCCATAGCGATCGTCGCCGACGTCATGGCCTTCATCCTCGGCCTGTGGATCCTGATGTATCTGCTGGACGCGAACAGCACGAACGACTTCGTGCAGTTCGTCCATGACGCGGCCCGCTGGCTCGCGGGCTGGTCACACGACCTGTTCACCTTCGACGAGCAGTGGGCCAGGGTGGTGGCCGGGTACGGTCTGGCGGCCGTCGTGTACCTGTTCGTGGGGCACGCGATCGCCAACCGGATGCATCGCCACTGAGCGCCAGACCAGACCCCGCGGCCTGGAAAGCACGGGGCGCAGCCCCTGCTTTCAGGGGCGCGGGGAACTGCGCGACCAGCCCCCACTCACCCGCACACGCCCCCCGCGGCTCAACAGCACTCCGCTTCCAGGCCGCGCGGTAGACGCTCGCCACCGAACACCGCGCACGTCGCCTCGTCGCCGCCCAGCGCGGCCACGGCGAGCAGGAGGGAGCCGGCTGTCCAGGAGGTCAGCTCCTCGGGCCAGACGGCCTGGGCGTCGTAGACGTAACCCGTCCAGTACAGGCCGGTGTCGGTGTCACGCAGGTGCTGGATGGACTGGAGGATCTCCAGGGCGCGGTCGGACTCGCCCATCGCCCAGAGGGCCAGGGCGAGTTCGGCGGACTCGCCGCCGGTCACCCAGGGGTTGGGGACCACGCAGCGGACGCCGAAGCCGGGGACGACGAAGCGGTCCCAGCCCTCCTCCATACGGGACTTGGCCTCGGGGCCGGTGAGCGCGCCGCCGAGCACGGGGTAGTACCAGTCCATCGAGTAGCGGTCCTTGTCGAGGAACCGCTCGGGGTGCCGCCGTATCGCGTGCCGTAGCGCCCCTACCGCCAACTCCCAGTCGGGCTGCGGCTCTTCGCGCTGTTCGGCGATGGCTAGCGCGCAGCGCAGCGCGTGGTGGACGGAGCAGCTGCCGGTGAGCAGCGCGTCCGCAGTGGGCGTCCCGTCGTCGTCCTGCCGCCAGCCGATCTGGCCGCCGGGCTGCTGCAGCCGCAGCACGAACTCGACGGCCGCGTAGACGGCCGGCCACATGCGGTCGAGGAAGGTGTCGTCGCCGGTGGCCAGGTAGTGGTGCCAGACGCCGACGGCTATGTAGGCGACGAAGTTGGTCTCGCGGCCCCGGTCGGTGACGTCGTCGGCGTCCCCGTCGGCGTACGCGGCGTACCAGGAGCCGTCCTCGTTCTGGTGGCGGCGCAGCCACTCGTAGGCGCGCTCGGCGGCCTCGTGCTCGCCGGCCGCGTCCAGGGCCATGGCCGCCTCGGTGTGGTCCCACGGGTCGAGGTGGTGCCCCCGGAACCACGGGATCGCGCCGTCCTCCCGCTGGACGGCGAGGACGCCCCGTACGGTCGCGGCGGCCTGCTCGGCGGTGAGGACCCCGGGCAGGACCAGGTGTTCTGTCCGGGGGGTGGTCACTTGGCGGCCGCCCCGGCGTCGGTCCCGGCGTCCTCGGAGATCCGAGGAAGGTGGGGCTTGGTCGCGTACGCCACGAAGCTCTTGCCGATCAGCGGGTTCAGCGCCTGCTCGGCGACCCGCGTGGCCAGGGGCTTCTTCATGATGTCCCAGACCAGCAGCTTGTGGTACGCCCGCACGGGCAGCGCCTTGTCGTTGTCGACGCCGAACGCGCACTTCAGCCACCAGTAGGGCGAGTGGAGGGCGTGGGCGTGGTGGGTGCCGTACGGGCGCAGGCCCGCTTCCCTGATCTTCTCCAGCAGCTCGTCCGCCTTGTAGATGCGGATGTGACCCCCCTCGACCTCGTGGTACGCGTCGGAGAGCGTCCAGCAGACCTTCTCGGGGCCGTAGCGGGGCACCGTGATGGCTATGCGTCCACCGGGCCTCAACACCCGAACCATTTCCGCCAGTACGCCCTTGTCATCGGGGATGTGCTCCATCACCTCGGAGATGATGACGACGTCGAAGGACTCGTCGGGGAAGGGCAGTGCGAGGGCGTCGCCCTCCATGGCCGTCGCGGTGGCGCCCTCGGGGGCCTCGCCCGCCTCCTTCATCGCCGCGAACCACTTGGCGACCTCGCGGATCTCCTCGCCGTTCTGGTCGAGGGCCACGACCTGGGCGCCGCGCCGGTAGCACTCGAAGGCGTGCCGGCCCGCTCCACAGCCGAGATCCAGGACACGGTCCCCCGGGGCGAGCGGGAACCGGGAGAAGTCGACGGTCAGCACGTGGCCCTGCTTTCGCGGTTGGCGCTTTCGCGGTTGGCTTCAACTACTTCGTTGGCTTCAACTACTTCTTCGGCGGCTGCTGCGGCGGCGGCTTCGACGGGCCGGGCCGCCGCCGGTACGGCGTGCGCGGCGGCTCCCGCCGGGCGCTCCTGCGCACGGGCGATCGCCTCGCGGTAGTGGGCCACCGTGCCCTCGGCGGCCTTGGCCCAGGTGAACCGCTGGAGGACGCGTTCACGTCCCGCCTGGCCGAGACGCTGCCGCAGCTCCGGGTCGCCGAGGAGCCGACCGAGCCCGACGGCCAGGGCGCCCGAGTCGCCCGGGGGAACCGCGAGGCAGGTCTCACCGTCGGGACCGGCGACCTCCGGTATGGCCCCGCCGGTGGTCGCGACCAGCGGCGTACCGGTGGCCATGGCCTCGGCGGCGGGCAGCGAGAACCCCTCGTACAGCGAGGGGACGCAGGCGACGTCGGCGGAGCGGACCAGGTCGACCAGTTCGGCGTCGGAGATGCCCTTGACGAACTCGACGGCGCCTTCGAGGCCGTACCGCTCCATCGCCTGGGCGACCGGGCCGTCCGTGGGGCGCTTGCCGACGACGACCAGATGGGCGGCGGGGTGCTCGGTGCGCACCTTCGCGAGCGCCTCGACGAGGTAGACGAGCCCCTTGAGCGGCACGTCCGCGCTGGAGGTGGTGACGATGCGGCCGGGCACACGGGCCACGGCCGGATTCGGCGAGAAGAGGTCGGTGTCGGCGCCGATGTGGACGACGTGGACCCGGTCGTCGCGTACGCCGAGGTGGTCGACGATCTCCTGGCGGGAGGTGCCGGAGACGGTGAGGACGGAGGGCAGCCGTCGTGCGACCCGCTTCTGCATGCGTGTGAAGGCGTACCAACGGCGCACGGACGCCCGCCGCCCCCATCCTTCGGCCGCGTCCAGTTCCAACTGCCGGTCGACGGTGATGGGGTGGTGGATGGTGGTGACCAGGGGCGCGCCCACGTCCCCCAACAGTCCGTAGCCGAGGGTCTGGTTGTCGTGGACGACGTCGAACTCGCCGCGCCGGGCGCGTAGATGGCGGCGGGCGCGCAGCGAGAAGGTCAGGGGCTCGGGGAAGCCGCCGGTCCACATCGTCGCCACTTCGAGGGCGTCGATCCAGTCGCGGTACTCGTCGCGCTTGGGGGTGCGGAAGGGGTCGGGCTGCCGGTAGAGGTCGAGGCTGGGCAGCTCGGTGAGGGAGAGCAGGCCGTCATGGCCCTCGTCGAGCACCGGGTACGGCTGGGAGCCGATCACCTCGACGCGGTGGCCGAGGCGGGCCAGCTCGCGGGATAGGTGCCGTACGTAGACGCCCTGGCCCCCGCAGAACGGGTTCCCTTTATAGGTGAGGAGCGCGATGGTGAGCGGTCGCCCGCCGTCGGCAGCTAGGTCATGCCGTGACCCCGCCTGACTGGCCTCAGCGGTCACTCCTGACCCCCTTCTCACTGCGATTTCCCGTGAGATTACGACGAGACGGTAATCTAGAACAAGTTTCAGAGTTGATCGTTCAAGAGGCTTTGAATCTACCGGCTGGTAGAACCGCCGTGAGAGCCGGATCGGGTGATTCACGCCACGGCACCCGCCCTGGCATGCTGTCTGATCGCACACCCTCACCGACCGTCACGACCGTCACGGAACGAGAACCATGTCTGCGGAAGTCAAGGTGGACGCCAGGAGCGCGAGCGGCGCACGACAGGACTCACAGCCGGACTCGGGGCCGGACTCACGGCAGGCCTCACGACAGGCCTCACGGCCGGACTCCCGACCGGACTCTCCGCCCCTCACGGAGCGGCAGGAGGCCCGCCGTCGCCGCATCCTGCACGCGAGCGCCCAGCTTGCCAGCCGGGGCGGTTTCGACGCCGTGCAGATGCGCGAGGTCGCCGAGTCCTCCCAGGTCGCCCTCGGCACGCTCTACCGTTACTTCCCCTCCAAGATCCATCTCCTGGTCGCCACCATGCAGGACCAGCTCGAGCACATGCACGGCACGCTCCGGAAGAAGCCCCCGAGCGGCGAGACGGCGGCGGAGCGCGTCGCCGAGACCCTGATGCGCGCCTTCCGCGCCCTCCAGCGCGAGCCGCACCTCGCCGACGCGATGGTCCGCGCGCTCACCTTCGCCGACCGCAGCGTCAGCCCCGAGGTCGACCAGGTCTCCCACCAGACCACGGCGATCATCCTCGACGCGATAGGGCTGGAGACCCCGACCCCGGAGCAGCTCTCGGCGGTCCGCGTCATCGAGCACACCTGGCACTCGGCGCTCATCACCTGGCTCTCCGGCCGCGCGTCGATCGCCCAGGTCAAGATCGACATCGAGACGGTGTGCCGGTTGATCGACCTGACGGCGCCGGACCAGCGACAGAGCGGTGCCCCGGCACGCTGAGCACGCCGGGGCACACAGAACGACCTACGAGACGGGTTCCCTGCGCCGGTATGACCCGGATCAGGTGCTGGGGGTCGTCATCAGGCCCTACTGCTGCCTTCTGACCTCTCAGCCCTACCGTCGACGTCGGCATCAGCGGAGATCCTGCCTCTCGCCACTGTCGGCTACTCCGGTCGGGCTCCCTCACTCGCCCCGTAGGCCTGTTTCCAGAATAGAACACCTGAATGCTGACGCAACCCCCCAAAGCGGATTTTTTATCCACGAGGCAAGGGGAGGGAGGCGTGGCGAACGGGTGCACTCGCAGCGGGCGGATCGAGAGCCGGCGGGCGGACCGAGAGCCTAACGGCCCCGCCGACGGCGCAGGGCCGTGAGCAGTTGGGTGAGGACTCGGAGCGCCGCGTTCCTGCGGGCCGGCTTGCGTGACCACACCGCGGGCAGGACGACGCCCGCGTAGACGGCGGTGAAGACGAGGGCGGCGAGCAGGACGGGCGGCTGGATGCTCATGTCGGTTTCCTCCGGGGCGACGATGGCCTGTGCGTAACCGACGTTCGTGCCTCCGGGCCGCGCCACCGGGGGTTCCCGATCTCCCCCGAACCCCCGGCGGAAGACGCAGGTCAGACCGTACGCTTCGGGGACGTTCACCGAACTTCGCCGAAGGAGGCAGGAGTTGTCCGTGCCATCTGGGGGTCCTGTCGCGGACTTCTGCGCGGAGCTGGGGCGTCTGGTGCGGGTGTGCCGCGTGAGTCAGGTGGAGATCGCCACAGCGCTCGACAGGAGTCCCGCGGCGGTGTCGGAGCTGCTGAGCGGACGGCGCCGAAGGCCTCCTGAGTGGGACGTCGTACGGTCCATCGTTCGGTTGTGTGCCGAGCGGAACGGGCCGGGGGTGGCGCCGCCCCCGGGGATGCGGCTCGACGTGGAGTGGTGGCGGGGGCGGTACGGGGAGTTGGAGCGGGCCGTCGAGACAGCGCGCACGCGGGCTCGCCGGGCGACGTCTGCCGAAGGAGGGCCGGCCGCAGAGGCGCCTGCCGCAGGGGCGGCTGCCCCAGGAGCGCCTCCCGAGGGCATGCCCGTCGACGGGGTGACCCCGTCATGCGATCAAGGGCTCGTCCTCACCGCGCATGACGTCGTCGGGATGAGCGTCGACGAGGCAGTCGTCCTGCTGGCGGCAGGGCGCGCGCGCCTCGCGAACGCCATGGACGGGCTCATCGGGCCCCTCTACGGGGAGCAGGGTTCGCCCGGCGTGCTGGAGGCCCTGCTGGAGGGTTTCCCGGAGCGGGTGCGGGCGGCGCACGGTGTGCAGCGTTGCGCGCTGCTGCAGGCGGCTCGGATTGCTCTGGTGGCGGCGACGATGGCCGAGTACCCGGCACTGGACGGGACCGTCAACAGCCGGTACTCGGCGTCCGCCCTGATCCAGGAAGTGGTCAACGGCACGACGCGAGCCGGTGGGCTGACGGCGGAGGATCCTCACCTCGCCGATCAACGGCTGCTGGAGGGCATTGGGAACACCCTCCCCCCGCACTCGCGGGAAGTGCTCCTCGACGAGTACCTCTCGCGGGCGTCGCCCCTCGCCGCCGCCTGCCCCGAGTTCGCACTGACGGCAGGTCTGTCCCCTGTCACCGAAGGCGACGCCGTCGACAGCAGGCCCGGAAGCGGGTTGTCCGGCCTGGGAGCGATGCTCGCGGGCTTCGCGGGCCGGGACGAACGCCCCGCTGCGGCTCGAACCCAGCTCAGCAGCCCCATCTCGTCGCTCGAACCGCGCGGCCCCCGGCTGCCGAGCCTGGCGGAGGGATACGTCAATCCCCGCTTCCGGTTGAACGAGGCGTACACGGTCGCCGGCACCGAGCATCACGTCGCCTCGGACAAGTGGTGGGCGGAGCAACCGCTGTACGACAGCGTCGAGGAGTTCTTCGCCGCCCATCTCCTCAGCGCCTCAGCCCTGCTGGCCCCGCTCGTCGTACTCGGCCACCCGGGCGCCGGCAAGTCGCTGCTCACCAGACTGCTGGCCGCGAGACTTCCGGCCGACGAGTTCCGTCCCCTACGGGTGGAGCTGCGGCACACTCCGGCGGAGGCCGACCTGGAGGAGCAACTGGAGCACGGGCTGCGGCAGGCCACGGGCCGGAAGCGGAGTTGGCCGGAGTGGTACGAGTCGCAGCCCGGGGCGATCCCGGTCGTGCTTCTGGACGGCTTCGACGAACTGCTCCAAGCGGGTGCCCAACGACTCGGCTCCCACCGTCAGTGGACGTATCTGAGTGACGTGGAGAGCTTCCAGCGCCGTGAGGCGGAGCAGGGCCGCCCGCTGGTCGTGGTGGTGACGAGCCGCACGGTGGTCGCCGACCGCGCCGCGATCCCCACGGAGAGCCAGGTCCTGCGTCTGGAGCCGTTCGCGGAGCCGGAGATCGACCGGTGGCTCTCGATCTGGAACAGGACGAACGGGACCTACCTGAAACAGCGCGGTCTCCGCCCACTGACCGCCGGACTGGTGACCCGACATCACCGGGAACTCTCGGCCCAGCCACTGCTGCTGCTCATGCTCGCGCTCCACGACGCGGTCGACAACGCGCTGCACCGGCTCGACGACGAGGACATCAGCCGCACTCAGCTCTACGACCGCCTGCTCACGGAGTTCGTCCAGCGCCAAGTCGTCAAGGACGGCCCCTGTCCTCCGTCCGAGCAGCGCGCCTCGGTCGATCGGGAGCTCCACCGCCTCTCGGTGATCGCCGTGGGCATGTTCCACCGCGGGGCACAGGCCATCAGCGGGGAGGAGGCGGACCGCGATCTGGCGGCCCTGAGAAACACAGAGGCGCACGGGTTGCGGGACCAGAAACCGCAGGAACCGCAGAAGCCACAGGACCGGCCCCGGGAGACCGGTCCTTCCCAGACGCTCTTCGGGCGGTTCTTCTTCATGCACGAGGCACAGGCTGTCGTCACCGAAGAACGGCTGCGCAGCTACGAGTTCATCCACGCGACGTTCGGCGAGCACCTCACCGCGCGGTTGATCGCACGAGCGCTGGACCGGCTGGTGAAGTCGTCCGGCTCGGGACAAGATCCCGTCGACGACGGTGAGTTGTATGCCCTGCTGTCCTTCGCGCCGCTCACTGACCGGGCGCAGCTCGTGCAGAACCTCCGGGAGATGCTGGCGGCCTGGCCGGAACCGGTGGCGCGGGACGACCTGCCGGACCTGCTGGCCGAGTTGTTCGAGGACGCCGCGTGGGAGACCCCGCACCGCACCGACCTCGGACACGTGCCGACACGCCTGACGAGGACGTACCGCGACACGGTCTACCACATCAACCTGCTGCTCATCGCGGTGTTGGCGGCCGGTGAAGTGCACGCCTCCGAGTTCCTGAGAACCGATGATGTGGCCGACACCTGGCGACGTCACAGCAAGCTGTGGCAGTCGCAGCTTTCCGCGAGCTCCTGGGAGCTGTTGTCGTCCACCCTCGGCCCGCACCGTCGGTGGCGGCCCGGGCCGTCGGACGAAGACGACCACCTGCCCGAGCTGGTGATCCGCGCCCACGGCGAGCCGCTCGGTCGGCATGAACTGAGCTGGCCCCTCGGTTACTACGTGTCGGCACCGAATGACCCGGCAGGGGCCGCGAGTCGCTACTGGTCCTCCGGCAAGCAGGATGCCCTGGACATGGTGTGGCAAGTGATGTTCACGGGAGACCGCGACGCCGAACTCCTCCTGCACCTGGCCGATCCGCTGATCGACAGTCTTCCCAGCACGCTGGGGACACTCCTGAGCGACGGCGACGGACATGTGCACTCGGCGGCACAGTCGCTCATCGCCCTGATGACCGCGAAGCGGAACCATGGCGAGAAACTGCACCCGCTCTACCTCAGGTGCTTGGATTTCGTCCATCAACTGTCAGACCGCGAGATGTCCCCGGTCCTGGAGCTCATCTGCCGTCAACTGGTTCAGGACGTCCCGCTGTTGTCCGACGCGGCGCTCGCCGCTGTACTACGTCGGCTCATCACACACCAATGGGCCCGCCGCAGCGCCTTGGTCCGGCAGTCCCTGCGCGCATGCATAAGTGGAGCCCTGGGGCGGGACGAAGCACTGGACGCCGTCCTCAGCAGGGTGTGCAGTGAGTTCGACCTCCACTCGTGGAGCTCGTCCGAGCCGGACGACCTGCTCAGGTTGGCGTGGACAGGCTCTTCCAGCAGTACGTGGAAGTGGTCCTCCCAGGCATTCCACCATGTCGCGGAGCGTGACTTCAACGAGATTCTCGCAGCACACGACCCCGGGGAAGCCGCTGCGAGCCGCCCCTCAGCCGTCATCGACCTCCTCCGTCTCGCCGCCGACCTCGGCCTCGACGACTGGCTGACAACCCACGCCCAGTCGTTCCTCCGCGCCCTCCCGCCCAACGCCTTCGGTCTCCTCCGCCCCTCGGACCTCATCCACCTCCGCAAGGCGCTGCCACCCGGCACCTACGCTGCCGAGTTCGCGGAGGTGGAGCGGATCTGGCGCGGGGACGGTACGGCGCGCGACGGCAGGGCATAAGCCCCTACTCCTCCGGTGGGAACACCGGCTCCCCCCTCCCGAGCAGGGTGATCGAGATCGCCTCCACGGGGCAGCCCTCCGCCGCCTTCAGGACGCGTTCGTGGGCGTCGGTCTGCGGTTCGGTGGGGTGGGACTGCATGGCGGAGTCGAGGCGGAAGGCGTCCGGGGCGAGGTGCGTGCACTGGGCGGAGCCGATGCAGAGGCCGCGGTCGACCTCCACGTGCCAGCGGTCGCCCATCACCCGACGCCCTTCCCGGCGGTGACGGTGACCTCGGTGGGCGGCTCGTATCCGGCCGGCAGGTGGATCATCTTGTGTTCCAGGTACTCGCCGTAGCCCTCGGGGCCGAACTCCCGGCCCAGGCCCGAGTTCTTGTAGCCGCCGAAGGGGCCGAGCATGTCGAGGCTGAAGGTGTTGACGGAGTATGTGCCGGTGCGGACCTGGCGGGCGATGTCGATGCCGCGCTCGTCGTCGGCGGTCCAGACGCTGCCGCTGAGGCCGTACTCGGAGTCGTTGGCGATCTTCACGGCCTCCGCCTCGTCGCCGTACGGGAGGAGGCAGATCACCGGGCCGAAGATCTCCTCGCGGGCGATGCGCATGGAGTTGTCGACGTCACCGAAGAGGGTGGGCTCGACGTACCAGCCGCGGTCGAGGCCCGCCGGGCGGCCGCCGCCGGTGAGGATCTTGGCACCCTCCTCCTGACCTATGCGTATGTAGTCCAGGCTGCGGCGCTGCTGGCGCTGGGCGACCAGGGGGCCGAGTTCCGTGGCCGGGTCGAGGGGGTCGCCGACCTTGAGCGCGGAGGCGGCGGCCGCGAAGGCCTCGGCGAACTCGTCGTAGCGGGAGCGGGGCACGAGGATGCGGGTCTGGGCGACGCAGGCCTGGCCGTTGATCATCCAGGCGAAGGGGGCGATGCCGCCCACGGCGGTCTGCGCGTCCGCGTCCGGGAGGATCACGGCCGCCGACTTGCCGCCCAGCTCCAGCGTGACACGGGTGAGGTTGCGGGCGGCGACCTCCATGACCCGCTTGCCTGCGGCGACGGAGCCGGTGAAGGAGACCTTGTCGACGCCCGGGTGTCCGACCAGGTACTCGCTGACCTCGCGGTCGGCGGGAAGGATGGAGAGGACACCCTCGGGGAGTCCGGCCTCGGCCGCGATCTCCGCCAACAGGTAGGCGTCCAGGGGGGTTTCGGGCGACACCTTCAGGATCGTCGGGCAGCCGGCCAGCAGTGCCGGGGCGAGTTTGGCGGCGGCGGTGAACTGCGGGACGTTCCAGGGGACGACCGCCGCGACGACCCCGACGGGCTCGCGCCGGACCAGAATCTTTCCGAGCACACCGTCCCGCCGCTCCTCGTACGTGAAGTCGCGCGCCGTCGTGATCGCGGCGTCCCACGCCATCAGCGAGGCGAGCGCCTGGACCATCACGCTGGAGGTGAACGGGGTGCCGTTCTCTGCGCTGATGAGGCGGGCGAACTCCTCGTGCCGTACGGCGAAGGCGTCCTTGATGCGACTGACGACCTCGATGCGTTCGGCCAGGGTCGTACGGGGCCAGGGGCCGTGGTCGAAGGCGTGGCGCGCGGCGGCCACGGCGCGGTCGACGTCCGCGCGGGAGGCGTGCGGTACGCGCCCGATGACCTCCTCCGTGTGCGGCGAGACCACCTCGATGACGTCTGTGCCCAGGGGGTCGGTCAGCGCCCCGCCGATGAACAGCTGTCCGTGTTCCACGAGTTCGGTCATGGCCGACTGCCTTCCGGTCAGGTGGTCTGCTGGGCATGCTTTCTGACGATGCATCAGGTAGGGATACAGGGAACTGATACCAGTTCCAGGGGGAGGAGTCCACGGTGGGATGGAAGAGGAGTCGTCTTCTCCCAAGGTGACCGCGTGGTGCACTCGCCCCGGGAAAGCACTCGAATTCGGCTACGGTCGGGCGCATGGATCGCCTGTCCGAGATCACGTTCCTCCTGCCCGACGCACCGCAGGCACGAGGTTTCCTCGATGAATTGCGTTCGCTGTTCGCCGAGGTGGCGTACGCCGACTTCACCGGGTCCGCGGGCAAGGCCAACAGGGTGGGTGACCGCCTGACCCTCACCCCGCCGCAGCCCGCCGGCGCTCGTCCCGTGACGACATTCGCGCTGGCCGACGTGCACACGCCCGAGCGCCCGAGGTCGCCCTCGGCGCAGGTCACTCCATCGGTACATGGGGTGGCGCTGACACGCACGAGACGCGGGCCCTGCCGGCGCATGTCGAGATGGCGGACCTGACCCGCCGCATCGCCGGACACGTTCGGCGCGTCGATCACACGGGCGTGAACCTGCCCGCCTGTGCGGCCTCACCCGAGCAGTGGCGCGACCTCACGACCGCACTCGCGTCGACAACCACCATGTACCGCTATCCCACGGGCGAGGACTGGCCGTTCGTCCTCCCATCGACAGCGGACGAGTTCCTCGATGGCATCAGTGACTTCGTCGTCGGCCGCGAGCCCAGATTCGAACTGGTCCACGACCAGTGGCTGACCCGGACCCAGTGGCAGTTCGCGCTCTGGACCGACCTGACCCGCGCAGAACTGGAGGAGATGTTTCCCGAGCCCGAAGGTATGACGTTTCCAGAACTTGCGGAGATCTTCCGCGTCGTACCAATCCTCAGCCCCTGGCCGGGTCTCGAGATCCGATTCGACCTCTGCTACCGGCTCCAGAACGGGCCCGCCGACTGGGAAACCGGCGAATGGCTGGTCACGGAAGGCGGCCGTATCCGCTGACACCGACATGGGCGGTCACCGTGGTGACCGGATCACACACACCCCCGATGAAACTTGTTCTAGTTATAGTGGGCCGAGCGTGGCGACGGCGTGTCGATGACAGGGGAGCCCATGACACACGTGACCGAGCACGGCGGAGGCGTACGGTCCATCGAGGTTCCCATCCCGGACAACCCGCTCGGCCACACCCTCGTGTACGTCGTGGACACCGACCGCGGCCCGGTCCTCGTGGACACCGGCTGGGACGACCCGGCCTCTTGGGACATGCTCGCGGCGGGACTGACGGCGTGCGGTACGTCCGTCGCGGATATCCACGGCGTCGTGATCACCCATCACCACCCCGACCACCACGGTCTCTCGGGCGCGGTACGCGAGGCCTCGGGCGCGTGGATCGCGATGCACGCGGCGGACACGGCGATCATACGGCGCACCCGGGGCACCGCCCCCGACCGCTGGTTCTCGTACATGACGGACAGGCTCACCGCCGCGGGCGCCCCCGAGGAACACCTGGCCGTCCTGCGCGCCCCGCGCCGCCCCCGCGCCCTGCCCGGCTTCTCCCCCGCGCTGCCCGACCGCGAGATCGTCCCCGGTGAACTCCTCGACCTCCCCGGCCGCCGCGTCCGCGCGATCTGGACCCCCGGTCACACCCCCGGCCATGTCTGCCTCCACCTGGAGGAGGCCCATCCGGCCCAACTCCCGGGCCAGGGGCGTCTGTTCTCCGGGGACCATCTCCTCCCCGAGATCAGTCCGCACATCGGCCTGTACGAGGATCCGGACGACGACACGGTCACCGATCCCCTGGGCGACTACCTCGACTCCCTGGAACGCGTCGGCCGCCTCGCCCCGGCCGAGGTCCTGCCCGCCCACCAGTACGCGTTCACGGACACCGCCGCCCGCGTACGGGAGTTGCTCGCACACCACGAGTCCCGCCTCACCGGCCTGCTCACGCTCCTCGCCGAGCCCCTCACTGCCTGGCAGCTCGCCGAACGCATGGAGTGGAACCGCCCCTGGCCCGACATCCCTTTCTCCTCCCGCAACATCGCCGTCTCCGAGGCGGAGGCCCATCTGCGGCGCCTGGTGAAGCTGGGACGAGCGGAGGCGGTACCGGGGAGCGATCCGGTGACGTACGTGGCGGTGTGAGGACCTTCAGTCAGTCGACGAACTCACGTCGCCGAGTGAGCGGACCAACCGCTCCGCGGCTCCGACGAGTTCGCTCTCCCGTGCGCTCATCGTCGCATCAGCCGCCCGGCGTTTCCTCGCTTCCACGAGGCCCTCGTCCGTCAGTGCGGAGGGGCCGTCGGACTGGTGGGTGAGGAGGGAGGCGAGGATGGCGTGGGCCATGTCCGCACGGGGGTCGGCGGTGTCGACGGCGACCTGGGCGAGGATCATCGCGGAGATACCCCAGTCCAGGCCGGGTGGGCCCTCCTCGCTGTTGCTCCAGTCGATGACCCGGGGGCCGTCGGGCGTGAGGATGACGTTCTCCGGGTGCAGGTCCAGGTGGAGGATGCGGGGCGCAGGGGAGCGGTGTGCCGGACCCGGGGGCGGGAGTGAGGCCGCGCGGTGCGTGCGGGGCGGGAGGGCGTGGAGGTCGCGCAGGAGGCGGGCCAGTACTACGCCGGACCGCGCGGGGTCGAGCCGGCCCGTGGCGATGGCCTCCAGCATGGTGGGGCCGGACAGCCGCTCCAGCACCATCTCCGCACGGGTCGCCGACCGTACGCACGGGACCGGGTAACCATGGCCTCGCACGTACTCCATGACCTCGGCCTCGGCAGCCGCGTCCCCCCAACCGTCCCGGTACCGCCGCAACACCCAGACCCCGGATGCGCCGCCGACACCGTCCGGACCGGCGGGTCGCCCGAACTCGTCGGCGCCCTCCCGGCGGACGGGACCGCCGGACCCACGGGACCCGCCGGACGCACGGGACCCGCCGGACGCACCACGGTCAACGGACCTGGCGGACCTGCCGACTTCGTCACGATCGGCCGACCCTGCGGCCCCGCCAGGATCTCCATGACCGGCCGACCCGGCCGACCCCGCCGACCCCGCCGACCCGGCCGGCCCGGCCGGCACGTCGGCGTCTCTACGACCGCCCAAGTCGCCAGGCCTGTCGGCCTCGTCGCGGACGGTAGGCCCGGCCGGTCTGTCGGATTCGTCACGGGCGAGGGGCCCCTCGGGGCCCTCGGGTAGGGCGGCGACGCCCAGGGTGGCGCGCCCGTCCGTTCCGGACTCGGCTTCGTCGTCGTGGAGTTCGTAGACGTCGGCCGTGCGCCCTGACCCCAGCAGTCTTCCCGTACGCATGGCCCGAACCTATCCCGGCGCGCAGACGGGCCCTCGGGCGTTCGGCTACCGGCAGGTAGAGTGGCCGGGTCGTCATCACACCCGTACGGGGGGAAGCCGGTGCAAATCCGGCGCTGACCCGCAACCGTGAGCCGACCCCGGTGAGGGGGCGGCGAGTCGGACTGCCCCGTGCGCATCGTGACCGGCTCGCGTCACCGGCGGCCCGCCGGTGTACGGCACCGTCGAGGAATACGGAGCCGAGCCGCCCGGCGCTTCGCCGTGCCGCCCGGCTCCCGCTCAGGGAGAGGCAGCCGCCGATCATGCATGTCCGCCGCAGTGCCCCGCTGGTCGCCGTACTGGCCGTCGCAGCCGGGCTGGGCACGGGACCCGGTACGGGTTCCGCGCCGGTCGCCTTCGCTGACGACGCGACCTCCGCCGATGACGCAACCTCCGTCGACGACGCGTCCTCCACCGCGCCCTCCGTCTCGCCGTCGCGGGCGATACCCACCGGCCTGTACGGCTCCAACGACCCCACGTACGACGGTGTCTGGCGGCAGTCCCTCGCCCTGCTCGCGCTGGACACGGTCGGGGAGAAGCCCGGTGCCGGGGCCGTGGACTGGCTCGTCGGCCAGCAGTGTGGGAGCGGGGCGTTCGCGGCGTACCGGGCGGACACGACGGCGGAGTGCGACGCCAAGACGGCCCTCGACACGAACAGCACGGCCGCGGCGGCACAGGCGCTCGCCGCCGTCGGCGGGCGTGATGCCGAGGCCGGGCGGGCGGTGCGGTGGTTGAAGGACAACCAGAACAAGGACGGGGGCTGGGGTTACACCCCCGGCGGGCCCAGCGACGCGAATTCGACGGCCGTCGTGATCGGCGCTCTGACGGCCGTGGGCGACGCACCCGAGAAGCAGGAGAAGAGCGGCAAGTCGCCCTACGACGCGCTCCGTGCCCTCGCCATCCCCTGCGGGGACGGCGACGACGACGGCGACGACGACGGGGAGAAGGACGGTGGCGCCTTCGCCTATCAGCCGGACAAGAAGGGCGGCCTCGCCGCGAACGCCGACGCCACGGCCGCGGCCGTGCTCGGCAGCCTGGGCGAGGGATTCGCACCCGACAGCGGGACCAAGACGGACAACGACAGCGGCGCCGACACGGAGTCCCTCGGGAAGTGCGTCGCGGGTGACGCCCCGAAGGACCTCGCCCACAACGGTGCCGTCCATCTCTCCCGCGCCATGACCTCCGACGGATACCTGAAGTCCGCGCTCGCGGGCGCCGAGGATCAGCCCGACCACGGCAACACGGCCGACGCGGTCGTCGCACTCGCCGCCGCCGGGGACACGAACGCGGTCGGGAAGCCGCTCGCCTGGCTGGAGAAGAACTACGGCGTTTGGGCGGCCAAGTCCGGCCCCGCCGCCTACGCCCAGCTCATCTTCGCCACGCACGCCTCCGGCGAGAACCCCCGCGACTTCGGCGGCGCCGACCTGGTCGCCCACCTGAAGGACACCGGCCCCGCACGCGACGTGGACGACTACTCCTCCGTACCGAACGAGGACACGGCCGCCGGAGAGGACAGCGGCGACGGCCTCGACACGGGCGTCTGGTGGGGGATCGGGCTCGGGCTCGTCGCCGTGGCCGTTCTCGTCGGGTTCGAGCTGGTGAGGGCCGTCAGGAAGCGGCGGCAGACATGATCTTCCACCGGAAGCCCTCTCGACCGAGGACCGTGTCGCTCCTGCTGGGCGGCACGCTGCTCGTCCTCGCCTGCGTGCTCGGGAGCGGGGCGCGGGCGGAGGCCGCCGCCTACCGCTACTGGTCGTTCTGGGAGCGGAACGGTTCGGCGTGGGCGTACGCCACCCAAGGGCCCTCCACCGCGCGGCCCTCCGACGGGGACGTACAGGGGTTCCGGTTCGCTGTCAGCCGGGACTCGGCCGATGCGGCGAAGCCGCGTGGGGCAGCCGACTTCGACGTCGTCTGCGGGGGCACGGCCGCGCGGGACGGGGAGAAGCGGGTCGCGCTGGTCATCGACTTCGGCACGGCGGCGGACGCGCCGGCCGGGGAGACACCGCCGGCCCCGCGTACGGCCTGCGCGCGGGTGCCGAACGACGCGACGACGGCCGAGGCGTTGGCGTCCGTCGCGAAGCCGCTGCGGTACGACACGAACGCGCTGCTCTGCGCCATCGCGGACTATCCGGGGAAGGGGTGCGGGGAGGCGGTCGACGCGGACCGGACCGCCGGTGCCGAGCCGACCTCGAACGCGTCGAGCGCGCCGCCCGGGTCCGCCTCGGGCGACGAAGGGGGCCCGTCCGTCGGGTTGTTCGTCGGCGCGGGAGTGGTCGCCGTGCTCGGCGCGGCAGCGGTGTGGCGGGCCCGGCGCCGCGACCATGCCTAGGCACGGACGGTCGACGCCTGGGGACGGGCGGTCGACCACGCCTGAGGACGGGCGGCCGACCACGCCTGAGGACGGGCGGTCCGCGCTGTCCAGGCGCGGGCGGCCGACCACGCCCGGTCGCGGGCGGTCGAACACCCCCGGGTACGGACCTTCGTGCCACCCCCTGGCCTGGTGGCTCTGGGCCCTCGGGTTGGCGACGGCCGCGTCCCGTACCACCAACCCCCTCCTCCTCGCCCTGCTCATCGCGGTGGCCGGATATGTCGTGGCCACCCATCGGACCGACGCCCCCTGGGCCCGGTCCTACACCGCGTTCGTGAAGCTCGGCCTGGCCGTGCTCATCGTCCGGCTGGCCTTCGCCGTCGTGCTGGGCTCGCCCGTCCCCGGAACGCACACGCTGTTCACGCTGCCCGAGGTGCCGCTCCCGGCCTGGGCGCAGGGAGTACGGCTCGGGGGCCGGGTGACGGCGGAGGGTTTTCTGTTCGCGCTGTACGACGGACTGCGGCTGGCGACCCTGCTGATCTGCGTCGGCGCGGCGAACGCGCTGGCCAACCCGGCCCGCCTCCTGAAGTCCCTCCCCGGCGCCCTGTACGAGGCGGGCGTGGCGGTGGTGGTGGCGATGACGTTCGCACCGCATCTGGTCGCGGACGTACAGCGGTTGCGGGCCGCGCGACGGCTGCGCGGACGGCCGGACCGGGGCATCCGGGGGTTGTTGCACGTCGGACTTCCGGTGCTGGAGGGCGCGTTGGAGCGGTCGGTCGCGCTGGCCGCCTCGATGGACGCGCGCGGATACGGCCGTACCGCCGAGGTCCCGGCCCCCGTCCGCCGTACGACCGCCGCGCTCACCCTCGGCGGCCTGCTCGGCGTCTGCGCCGGAACGTACGGCGTACTGACCGCCGAGGGCGGCTCCTACGGCCTCCCCGTACTGTCAACCGGGCTCGCCGCCGCACTGGCGGGTCTGCGGCTGGGCGGCCGGCGCTCGCCGCGCACCCGCTACCGGCCGGACGTGTGGGGCGTACGGGCGTGGCTGGTGGCCGGGTCCGGGGTGGCCGTCGCCATGCTGATGGTCGTCTGTGCTGCCGCGTACGACGCCACCGCCCTGCACCCCACCGTCATCCCCCTCACCGCCCCCGATCTCCCCCTCGGCCCCGCCGCCGCGCTCCTGCTGGGCCTGCTCCCGGCGTTCGCCGTACCGGCGCCGACCACCGCCGCACCTGAGAAGGAAACCCCGTGATCCGCTTCGAGGATGTCTCCGTGACGTACGACGGAGCGGCCGAACCCACCGTCCATGGGGTGGACTTCGAGGTCCCGGAAGGTGAACTGGTGCTCCTGGTCGGCCCGTCGGGTGTTGGCAAGTCCACCCTGCTCGGGGCGGTGAGCGGGCTGGTGCCGCACTTCACCGGGGGCACCCTGCGCGGGCGGGTCACGGTGGCCGGTCGGGACACCCGTACGCACAAGCCGCGCGAACTCGCCGATGTGGTGGGCACGGTGGGGCAGGACCCGCTGGCGCACTTCGTCACTGACACGGTCGAGGACGAACTCGCCTACGGGATGGAGTCGTTGGGGATCGCTCCGGATGTCATGCGGCGCCGGGTGGAGGAGACGCTCGATCTGCTGGGGCTCGCCGGGCTCCGGGACCGTCCGATCGCCACGCTCTCCGGTGGCCAGCGGCAGAGGGTCGCCATCGGGTCCGTCCTCACGCCGCACCCGCGCGTCCTGGTCCTCGACGAGCCGACGTCGGCGCTGGATCCGGCCGCCGCGGAGGAGGTTCTGGCGGTGCTCCAACGACTGGTCCACGACCTGGGCACGACGGTTTTCATGGCCGAACACCGCCTGGAACGCGTCGTCCAGTACGCCGACCGGATCGCCCTCCTCCCGTCCCCCGGCACCCCACCCGTCCTGGGCACCCCGGCCGCCATGATGGCCGTCTCCCCCGTCTACCCCCCGGTCGTCGACCTCGGCCGCCTGGCCGGCTGGTCCCCCCTCCCCCTGACCGTCCGGGACGCCCGCCGCCAAGCAGAACCCCTACGGCAACGCCTCACCACACAAACCTCGGACACCACCCACGCCCTGCGCCCGCACGGGCAGCCCCGGGAACGCTCCACCCCACAAACCCCGGACACCACCCACGCCCTGCGCCCGCACGGGCAGCCCCGGGAACGCTCCACCCCACAGACCCCGGACACCACCCACGCCCTGAAGGGGCGCGGGGAACTGCGCGATCAACCACAAACCACTCGCCCCCCGCAGAGCTCAGACACCCCCGAGCTCTCCTCGGCTCCCACACCCCCACGCCCACTCCTCCCACGTCTCTTCCGCAGACAGCCCGCCCGTGTCGGCCCCTCACCCGCGGCCACCCCAGCGAAGGCCGAGTCCCTCTCCGTCCGTCGAGGCCACGTCCGCGCCCTCCACCACGTCACCCTCACCGTCACCCCCGGCGAGACCATCGCCGTCATGGGCCGCAACGGCGCCGGCAAGTCCACCCTCCTCTCCGCACTGGTCGGCCTGGTGGAGCCGTCGGCCGGTTCCGTGCGCGTAGGCGACGCGGTCCCCCACCGCACGGCCCCCAGGGATCTCGTACGCCGCGTGGGCCTCGTACCGCAGGAGCCCCGCGACCTGCTGTACACGGACACGGTCGCGGCGGAGTGCGCGGCGGCCGACCGGGACGCCGGCGTCGAGCCGGGCACCTGCCGGGCGCTCACCTCCGACCTGCTGCCCGGGATCGCGGACGACACCCACCCCCGTGACCTGTCGGAGGGCCAACGGCTGGCCCTCGCCCTCGCGGTCGTCCTCACGGCCCGCCCGCCCCTGCTCCTCCTCGACGAGCCGACCCGGGGCCTCGACTACGCCGCCAAGTCCCGCCTGGTCACGACCCTGCGCGCCCTCGCCGCCGACGGTCACGCCATCGTCCTGGCCACCCATGACGTCGAACTCGCCGCCGACCTCGCCCACCGCGTCGTCATCCTCGCCGACGGCGAGGTCGTGGCCGACGGTCCGACCCCCGAGATCGTCGTCGGCTCCCCGTCCTTCGCCCCGCAGGTCACGAAGATCCTCGCCCCGCAGAAGTGGCTGACCACGGCCCAGGTACGACGTGCCCTGCGGGCGGCCGGGCCGAACGACGGCCCCGAGGGGCGACCGTGAGCCGCCCGACCCCCGTCCCCCTCCCCCTCCGCACCGTCGCCGCCCTCCTCCTCGTCAGCCTCGTCGGCGCCGCCGCCTTCACCTGGCCCTTCTTCGCGGACCCGGGTTCACAGGTGACCGCGCACGCGCAGGACGCCCCGTGGCTGTTCGCCGGCCTTCTCGTGCTGCTGGTGGGTGTGGTCGGCGCGACGATCTCCGAGGCGGGGCTGGGGGCGAAGGCGGTGGCGATGCTGGGTGTCCTCGCGGCGACCGGCGCGGCACTGCGCCCCATCGGCGCCGGTACCGCCGGGATCGAGCCGATGTTCTTCCTGATGGTGCTGAGCGGACGCGTCCTCGGCCCCGGCTTCGGCTTCACGCTCGGCGCGGTGACGATGTTCTCCTCGGCGCTGCTCACGGGAGGTGTGGGCCCGTGGATGCCGTTCCAGATGCTGTCGATGGGGTGGTTCGCGATGGGCGCGGGACTGCTGCCGGGCGGGCACCGCCTGCGCGGTCGTGCCGAACTCGCCCTGCTCGCCGTCTACGGCTTCGTCGCGGCCTTCGCGTACGGCACGGTCATGAACCTCTACGGCTGGCCCTTCATCGACACCCTCGCCTCGGACATCGCCTTCGACGAGAACGCCGACCCGGCCACGAACCTCGCCCGCTTCGTCGCGTACTGCCTGGCCACATCCCTCGGCTGGGACCTCGGCCGCGCGGTCGTCACCGTCGTGCTGACGTGCACGCTCGGCGCCCCGCTCCTGAAGGCGTTGCGCCGGGCCACCCGCAGGGCGGCCTTCGAGAGCGCGGTCACGTTCAGCCCACCCCCCACCATGAGCGATAGGTCACGACCCACCCACGGCCCGCCACAAGAGCCGTGAACCACCCCACGGGACCCAGGTCACATACGAACCGGGACCGTAGATCGAATCCCCTGGCATGGCCCCGCCATTACGGCCGCCGACCTGGGCTTTGAGAGCCACGTCACAGAAGGGAGCTCGGGCCCGCATACGGCCGCAACTAGCAAAAGGGGTCATTGCGGGCATTCGATACGGCTGTTTCTCTGGATGAGTCGCACGGCGCCGACGAGCCCGCATGGGCCTCGGCGCCGACGCACGCCCCCACCGCACCCCCGCGCACACCACGTGGTGGAGGCATGCCCGCGACGGCCACGTCCCCGAAGAAAAGGCTCCCTGTGACCCTCTCTGTTCTCCGCCGCATCGCCTCCCCGAAGAAGGCCCTCGCCGGTGCCACCCTGGCCGCTGCCGCGACCGGTGCCCTGTTCGCCGCCGCGCCCGCCCAGGCCGCGTCGGAGGCCTCTCAGGCTCAGGCGGTCGCGAAGAAGATGATCGGGAACTCGGCCCAGTACTCGTGCTTCTCCCACATCGTCGACCACGAGAGCGACTGGGACATCAAGGCCACGAACGCGTCCTCCGGCGCCTACGGGCTGGTCCAGGCGCTCCCCGGTTCGAAGATGGCCTCCGCCGGCTCCGACTGGAAGACCAACGCCGCCACACAGATCGAGTGGGGCCTGGACTACATGAAGGACCGTTACGGCAGCCCCTGCGGCGCGTGGAACTTCTGGCAGGCCAACAACTGGTACTGACGCGCCCCACCCGCTGAAGGCGGCGGCCCCCGATCCCCGGGGCCGCCGCCTTCGCCATTTCGGCGATCACCGCCCTGAGCTGACGACCCGTCTCCCAGATGCGGGGCTCCTTACCGGGGCGGAGAATGAAGGAGGCAGACCCTCCCACGCCGCGTGCATCGGGAGCCCTGATGGACCGTGCCGAACTCCTGGCGGTGTTCTACGGGGAGGGGCACGTCCCCGTCCTGTGGGCCACCGACTGCCCGGTGCACTTCGACGTGTGGCTGGCCTTCTCCGAGCCACCGCCACCGCCACCGCCACCGACTCAGCCGCACTCACCGGCTCGGTCCGGCCCGCCGCCCCCACCGCCCCCGTCGTCCCCGCCACCCCGGCCGCCGGTCTCGTCGTACCGGCAGGATCTGATCCTGGCCGTCCGTGAGGAGTACGGCGTCGAGCGGGCCCTCGACCGGTTGCAGCGGCTCGGGCTGACGGAGGCGTGCCGGCCCGTGGCGGCCGGCAGTTTCGTAGTGGTGCAGATGACCCTGGAGGAGCTGGTCACGGCCCTGCTGCCGCTGACCAGTCTCGCCGGGGTCGTCCGGGTCGCCCACGAACTCGCCGTCACCAGCGGCGCAGAGGGCATCGAGGCCGCGCTCGACGGACACGTCCGGGCCCCGGCGACCAGCGAGATCCACGACAACATGCAACGCCGCCAGGAGCGCGGCCGTCAGCTCACCTGGTTCCTGAACCTGCTGCGGCGGGTCATGGCGGACGCCCACCGGCACGACCGGGACATGACCGACGCGACCGACGCGACCGATATGCCCCCGACCGACGTGACCTGCACGACCGACGTGACCGACCGGCTCGTCCGCACTCTCGCCTCCGTCGTCCCCGACACCACCCCCGTACGCAGCGCGCACACCCCCGTCGGCCCCGTTGTCGACCGGCGGCAGAAGTACCCCGTCGTGTCCGTGACCACGAACCGCCGGGCGACCCGCGCGGTCGTACGGTCACGGCGGACGATCAAGGCGGACGCCGCCGAGCAGGTGTTCTCGGTGGACAGCGCCTCGATCGGCTGGGCCGTGGTCGACAGCGGCCTCGATGCGCGGCACTCGGCGTTCCACGAGTGGGACACCACCCTCTCGCCGCCGCGCCGGCTGGAGTCGCGTATCGCCCGCTCCTTCGACTTCACCTGCGTACGGGCGAGACTGCCCGACGACGCGCTGGTCAACGGGCTGGTGAACTGGACGGCCGCCCTGCCCTCCGTCGAGAACGGCCCGGCCCCCGCCCCACCCCCTCCCGGACAGCCGGATCCGTACGTACCGCCCGGCGACCAGCACGGCACGCACATCGCCGGGATCATCGGCGGGTGGTGGCCGGAGCTGGAGTTCCGGGGCATCTGCCCGCGCATCCGGCTGTACGACTTCCGGGTCCTCAACGACGAGGGGGAGGGCGACGAGTTCTCCATCGTCACCGCGCTCCAGGCGATCCGGCACATCAACGAGCAGGCCGGCCGGTTCGTGATCGCCGGGGTCAACCTCAGCCTGTCCGTGCCCCACGACGTCGCCACCCACTCCACCGGCTGGACCCCGGTGTGCGTCGAGTGCGACCGGCTGACCCGCTCGGGGGTGGTGGTCGTGACGGCGGCCGGGAACGCCGGGTTCACCGGGGCCGTACGCACCCTGGGCACCGGCTACCACGACATCAGCATCTCCGATCCCGGCAACGCGGAGTCGGTCATCACCGTCGGCTCCACCCACCGCAGCAATCCGCACCGCCACGGCGTCAGTTACTTCTCCAGCCGTGGCCCCACCGGCGACGGCCGGCCCAAGCCCGACCTGGTGGCGCCCGGGGAGGACATCGACGGACCGATCCCCGGCGAGGGCATCGCCGCCATGCACGGCACCAGCCAGGCGGCGGCGCATGTCAGCGGGGCGGCGGCCATGCTGCTGGCCCGCTACCGAGAGTTGCTCGGCCGCCCCGAGCGCGTGAAGCAGATCCTGTGCGCGACGGCGACCGACCTCGCCCGCGAACGGGACTTCCAGGGCCACGGACTCGTCGACGTGCTGCGCGCCATGCAGTCCGTGTGACGACCACCGCCCGGCCCGGTGAGGAGGCCGACATGCTCACCTTCGATTTCCTCGACGCCCGCCACGGCGACTGCTTCCTCGTCCGATGGGAGGCGGACGGAGACGGCCGCGGCGGCGGCAGTCGCGGCGGCGGCAGTCGCGGCGGCGAGCGCGTCATGCTCGTCGACGGCGGCCCCGCCGGCGTCTACAAGGCCTCCCTCCAGGGCCGACTGCGCCAACTGACCGGCCAGGACGGAAGCCGGGACGGAAGCCGGGGAGCAGGCCCCGCCGGCCGGGGAGGAGGCGAGGGCACCCCGCCCCACCTGGACGTCGTGTGCCTTTCCCACGTCGACGACGACCACGCCGGCGGACTCGTACGGCTCTTCAAGGACATGCGGCAGGCCCAGCAGGACGGCGAGGCCCTGCCGTACGCGGTGGACGCCCTGTGGTTCAACTCCGTCGAGGAGCTGGTCGACCAGCGGGCCCCCGGCCTGAGCGCCTCCGTCCACCCGCTCCTCGAACAGGCCGCCGCCACCGACACGGCGGTCACCGCCAGCTACAACCAGGGCCGGGACATCCGCAACGCGGCAGCCGCCCTGCGCCTGGACGGCAACACCCCGTTCGGCAGCCCCCTGGTCGAGGGCGCCGAGGCGACCCTGCACGACCTGGACATCACGGTGGTCGCACCGGACGAGGGCGCGCTGGCCGAGTTGGAGGAGAAGTGGCGCGAGGCGAAGCAGCGCGGCGACCCCGGGGTCATCTCGGCGGCCTACGCGGACGACTCGGTGCAGAACCTCTCCAGCATCGTCCTGCTCCTGCGCCACGAGGACGGCACCGCCCTGCTCACCGGCGACGCCCGGGGCGACCACGTCCTGGCCGGACTGCGCGCCCTCGACCTGCTCGACGACCCCGCCCCGCTCCACCTCGACCTGCTGAAGCTCCCGCACCACGGCAGCGACCGCAACGTGGAACCCGACTTCTTCGAACGGATCCAGGCCGACCACTACGTCATCTCCGCCGACGGTGTCCGCCACCACCACCCCGGCGAGGACACCCTGCGCTGGCTCGTCGAGTCCCGCGACCCCGACGACGAGTACGTCATCCACCTCACCAACCACATCCCCTTCGCCGAGGAGGCACTGGAGGAACTCCGGGCGGACCGTGCCTTCGAGGTCGACGTCCGAGGGCCCACCGACCAGACCCTCGTCATCACGATCGGAGACAGGCCATGACCAAGTCACGCCGTACGACAGACACGTTCACGCGCCCCGAGACCCCCACCGGCCCCTCGGCCCCGGGCGCCCCCGCCGGCCCGGCCACCAGGCCCACGGGCACCCCCACGGCCGGGCCGGCCTGGGCAGTGGACTCCCCCGCCGTCGGCACGGGCCTGACCACCCGCCCCTGCGGCGACCCCCTCCGCCCGGCCGAACCACCGCCTGCCAAGGGCATCCCGGTCGCCCTCGCCCTCTCCGGCGGCGGCTTCCGGGCCACGCTCTCCTCACTGGGCTTCATCCGCCTCCTGGCCGACACCGGAATGCTCCGACACCTGCGCTACTCCTCCTCCGTGTCGGGCGGTTCGATAGCCAACGGCTGCCTGGCCACCGCCTGGCCGAAGCTTCGCGACGGGAACTTCACCCCACAGGCGGTGGACGAACTGGTGATCGCACCAGTCGTCGAGCACGTCTCCTCCCAGTCCCTCAAGCGGACGCTCCTGCGCGACGTCTGGCGCACTCTGGGCCCCACCACCCGCACGGACCTGCTGGCCAGGCACCTCGACGACTGGTTCTTCGACGGGACCGAGCTGGAACACCTGGACCCCGAGGTCCGCTGGATCGTCAACGCCGCCAACCAGACCACGGGCGTCCGCTTCACCTTCGAACGCGACGTGTACGGCGACTACTCCATCGGCCTCGCCCCCACAGCCGGTTCGGGCCTGCGCCTGAGCCGCGCCGTCTCGGCCTCGGCGGCGGTCCCGGGCGCCTTCCCGCCCGTGATCCTCGACGCGTCCCCCTTCCCCTGCGCCACCCACCGCCCCGCCCTCCTCGACGGCGGCACCTACGACAACACCGGCCTGGAAGCCGTGGACAGCGACACCTACCGGCACACATTCCTGTGCGTCCTCAACTCCGGGGGCCTGCTCCGGCCCGGCGTGTACGGCCGTATGCCGGTCGTCCGGGACCTGGCGCGAGCCAACTCGCTCCTCTACCGCCAGAGCACCGCCCTGCGCACCCGCGCCACGGTCGAACGCTTCCAGCGCGGCGCTGCGTCCGGCCCCGTCGGGGAAGTCCCGCCCGGGGCCCGCCGGGGCATCCTGGTCCAGCTCGCCACCGACTTCCCGTACCCGGCCCAGGCGCTACGGGCGTGGCGTTCCGCCTTCCCCGAACACCGCACCCACAACGGCCGCGACCTCGCCCTGGTCCCCACCGTCTTCGACCGCCTCTCCCCCTCCCTGTGCCGGGCCCTCGTCCACCGAGGCTGGTGGCTCGGCGGCGCCGGCCTCGCGGCCTTCCACCCCGAACTGCTCCCGGCCGACCTGACGGCGATCACCCCGCCGGAGCGTTGACCCGCACGCCCCCGGATGTGATGCGCCGAGTGCTCACCCACAGTGAGGCTGATCCGGTACTGGGCGGGCGGAGCGCCCAGGAGGAAAGGGGGAAAGTGTGCGTTCACCCCACAAGGGCGACCCGGTACGGCTACTGTCAGCTACAGATCGGACACAACCTGTTGAAGAGTGGGTTGAAGCTCAGCAGAGGGGACCGCACGTGACCCAGATCCACACCCTCGATCCCGGCGCCTCACCACTGGACTACTACGGCTTCGAGTTGCGGCGCTGCCGCGAGGCCGCGGGCCTGACACAGAAGCAATTGGGGGACATCCTCGGCTATACCGCGTCGCTGGTTGGGCAGATCGAGACGGCGAGAAAGTGCCCGACGCTGGAGTTCAGCGAACGGGTGGATGTGGCCCTGGAAACAGGCGGGTTGCTGTCCCGGCTCGCGGTGCTGGTGATGAGGCATCAACTTCCGGCCTGGTTCCAGCAGGTGGCGGAGTTGGAGGTGCGGGCTGCCGAGATCCGCTCCTTCCAGACGCAGTTGATCCACGGTCTCCTGCAGACCGAGGACTACGTCCGCGCCGTGCTCAGCGCCCTGGACGACTCCGACCTCGACGACCGGACCGCCGTACGACTCGCTCGCCAGCGCATCTTCGACAAGGACGAGCCGCCGGTCCTGTGGGCCGTCATCAGTGAGGCCGCGCTGTACCAGAGGATCGGCGGTGCGAACGTCATGCGGGGCCAATTGCTGAAGCTGTTGGCCTTCGAGAAGAACCCCCGGATCAACATCCAGATCCTGCCGTTCGAGGCCGGGACACACGCAGGATTGACAGGCTCATTCACCCTCTTCCGCTCTCGGCGCGACCCGGACATCGTCTACACGGAGGGCTACGGAAGCGGGCATCCGACCGCCAACCCGGACACCGTCAAGGACTGCTCGCTCCGTTACGATCACCTTCAAGCCGCCGCCCTCTCCCTCCGGGACTCGGCTGAGCTGATCCGACGCGTGATGGAGGAGCGTTATGGAGAGCGACGCGATCCTGACAGGGACCCGGTGGCGTAAGTCGAGCTACAGCAGCGACCAGGGCGGCGAGTGCGTGGAGTGCGCGCCGCTCGGCTCCCTGACCTGGCGCAAGTCGTCGCACAGCGGCGACCAAAGCGGTGATTGCGTAGAGGTCGCCGAACCCCTCTCCCTCTCCTCCCCCACCATCGCCGTCCGAGACTCCAAGAACCCGGCGGGCCCCCACCTCACCCTGGGCCCCGCCGCGTTCAGCGCCTTCCTCGGCTGGGCGGTGTCAGCACACTCGGCCTGACTCCTCGTCCGGGAGGTACACGGCCCGTTCCTGCTGGGTGAGGTCGCGGTGGACGGCGCGGCAGAGGTGGGTGATCGCCTGCGCCGGGAGGGGCAGGGCCGCGTCCCACAGGCTCACGCGGCTCCGGTAGTCCCCGACCGCGAGGGTGCGGCCGTCGGAGCTGAACGCCAGCCTCCTGGCGTCCCGTCCGGGGAAGGTCGCGCGAGCGAATCTCGTGGTGGTGTCCCACAGCCGTACCTTGCCGCCGCCGATCGTGGCGAGGGTGCGGCCGTCCGGGCTGAACGCCAGCTCCACGGGGCCCTCCGTGAGGCTCACGGTGAGCGTGGCGTCGAGGTCTCCCGTGGCGGTGTCCCACAGCCGTACCATGCCGTCGGCGTTGGCGGAGGCGAGGGTGCGGCCGTCCGGGCTGAAGGACAGAGCGTCCACCTGCCGGAACATCATGGGGAATCGGGCGTCGGCCCCCTTGGGCGTGGCGGGGGCGGCGGGTTCGGTGAGCGTTGACCGGACGCGGCCGGTGGTGGCGTCGCGCAGCCGGATCTTCCCCTCCGGGCCTCCGGTGGTGGCGAAGACCTCGCCCGTGGGGCTGAACGCCAGCGCCGAACCCGACTCGTCCTCGGGGAACTTGACTCGGGGACGTACGGTCGCGGCGTCCCACAGCACAAGGCCGTCGCCCACCGTCACCAGCGTCCGGCCGTCGGGGCTGAACACCATCCCGTTGACGAACCGGCTGGCGAGAGTGGTCCGCAACCGGCGGGTGGCGACGTCCCAGAGCTGTGCCCCGGGCGCGTCGACGACGGCCAGGGTCTTGCCGTCGGGGCTGAACAGGACCGGCGCTCCGCCGCTCATCCTGCCGAGCTTCCCGTCGTCGAGGGTGCCTCTCGGACGGCGGGTGGTGGTGTCCCACAGCCGGACCACACCGGTGGTGGTCCAGTCCTTGTGGTTCGTCCGGACGCTGCTGGTGGCGATGGTGTCGCCGTCGGGGCTGAAGGCCATCGACTGCAGGTCTCCGCCGGGGATGCCCAGCGTGGCGCGGGGGCGGTTCGCGGTCACGTTCCACAGCCGGACACTGACGTCGCCGCCCCCGAAGGCGTCGGCCTCGTTGCTGGTCGCCAGGTCCTTCCCGTCGGGGCTGAACGCCACCGTCATCACGGGGTGGTTGTGTCCGGTGAGGGTGGTGTCGGCACGTCCGGTGGCGAGGTCCCAGAGCCGTACCGTGCCGTCGTAGCTGCCGGCGGCCATGGTCTTGCCGTTCGGGGCGAACGCCATGGCCTCGACCCGGCTGCTGGCGCTGGTGAAGGTGGTCCGCTGCTTGCCGTCGGCCACGTTCCACAGATGTACGGTGCCGTCCTCGGTGCCCGTGGCCAGGGTCTTCCCGTCGGCGGCGAAGGCCAGTGAACTGACCACGCCGGTACCGCTCTTGAGGGTGGACAGCACGCGGCCGGTGTCCAGGTCCCACAGCTGAGCGGTGTGGTCCCGGGTACTGGTGGCGAGGGTGCGACCGTCGGGGCTGAACGCCACGGCCATCTCCAGGCCCGTGGGGCCCTTGAGCGTGGTCACCTCGCGTCCGGTGGCCACGTCCAGCAACTGCCCGCCCTCGGCGACGGCCAGCGCCCGGCCGTCGCGGTCGAAGCCCACCGCGGCCATGTTGTCGTCGTCGGGATCGCGGAGGGCGACCGTGGCCGTTACGCGTCCGGTGTCCAGGTCCCACAGCCGTGCGTCGTCGCCGTGGCTGGTGGCGAGGGTCCTGCCGTCCGGACTGAAGGCCACGGTGCGCACGAGGTCGGGGTCGTCCTTGTCCTTACGGCCGCTGAGCACCTTCCGGGTACGGCCGGTCGCCGTGTCCCACAGCCGTACCGTGCCGTCGAAGCTGCCGGTGGCGAGGGTCTTCCCGTCGGGGCTGTGGGCCAGGGATGACACGGTGCCGGTGTGGCCGGTCAGCTTGCGTTCGAGCGGGACGGCCGCGGCGGCGTACAGGCTCCGGGTGGCCTCGCGGGTGGGGCTGGTCCGGTACGCCTTGATGGCCAGGAGCGAGGCGAGGTCGGTGTCGGTGTCCAGCAGGGCGGCGGACTGGGCGGCCAACTGCCGGGAGAGGCCGTCGCGTTGTGCGTCGAGGGCGGTCTGGCGCTGCCAGTAGGCGACCGCGGTGGCGGTCAGGGCGAGGGCGAGGAGGCAGGCCAGGGAGGTGACGAGGACACGCAGTCGGCGGGTGGTGCGGGCGCGGGCGCGTTCCTCCTGGTCGAGGGCGGCGAGACTCTCGGTGAGGAAGGCGGCTTCCAGGTCGGTCAGGTCGTCGGTGTGGCGCGGGCCGGCGAAGTACTCCCGCGCCGTGACGAGCCGGCTCCCCCGGTACAGCGCCCCCGCGTCACGGCCCAGCTCCTCCCAGGAGCGGGCCGCCTCGGTCATCTGCCGATGGGCGCGCAGCCGGTCGCGGTCCTCCTCGATCCAGCCGCGCAGCCGGGGCCAGGCGGTGATGAGCGCCTCGTGGGCGACCTCGACGGTCGGGCCGTCGAGGGTGAGGAGACGGGCCCGGGTGAGCGCCTCCAGAACCTGGGCGACCTCCTCCCGGCCGGTGCCGGTGGTCTCCAACTCGGCCCGCTCGGCGGGACGCCGGGTGTCGGGGGTGCCGTCACCCGGGGAGATCAGCCGCAGCAGCACCCGGCGGGCCGTGGCCGCCTCGCCGTCTGTGAACCCGCTGTAGACGTCCTCGGCGGTCTGCGCGATGGCCCCGTCCAGTCCGCCGGCCGCCTCATACCCGGCCAGGGTCAGCGTCTTGCCCCGGCGGCGACGCCAGGTCTCCAGCAGGACGTGCGACAGCAGCGGCAGGCCTCCGGGCGCGTCGGTGATCTCCTCGACCAGCCGGGTGGTCAGCGCCCGCTCGACGGTCAGCCCGGCGGCCGCGGCCGGCTTGACGACGACCTCCCGCAGCTCCGTCGCGCTCATCGGCCCGGCCAGCAGATTGGCGTCCCCCAGCGCCTCGGCCAGCTCCCGGTGCTCGGCACACCGGCCGTAGAAGTCCGCGCGCACGGCGATCAGTACGCGCAGCCGGTTCGCCGGATCGCGCGCGGTCAGCAGCAGATCGATGAACCGGGCGCGCTCGGCCGCGTCGTGGCAGAGCGTGAAGACCTCTTCGAACTGGTCGACGACCACGAGCCGGTCCCCGGCACCGCTCCCGGTTCCGGTGCCGGTTCCGGTTCCGGTTCCGGTGCCGGTGCCGGTGCTGGTGCTGGTTTCCGTGCTACCGCCATCGCCTTTGTCCTTTTCGCCCTCCCCCGCACGGGGACCGCTCACCTCGGCGAGGAGGTCGTACGTACGGGCCAGCTGATCGCCCGGTGTGAGGATCCGGATCGCGGAGGGCCGCAGACCCGGTTCCTCGGACTCCCGCAGGACCGGGATCAGACCGGCGCGCAGCAGCGAGGACTTGCCGATGCCGGAGGGGCCGAAGACCGCCGCGAACCGGCGGCGGCGCATGAGGTCCACGAGGTCGGCGGTGAGCCGGCCCCGGCCGAAGAAGAGGCCGCTGTCGTCGATCTCGAACCGGGCCAGCCCTCGGTACGGCGGCTCCGCGCCCGCTCCCTCGTCGTCCGTGCCGAAGGCTGCGGCCTCCTCGACCGCCTGATGCCAACGGATCTCCCACTCGGCGGGATCGCCCCCGCAGGCCCGTACGAAGGCCAGTGCCACCGGGAGCGTCGGCAACTGCTCGCCGCCCGCCGCCTGGGACAGCGTGGTGATCGAATAACCGGCCTGCGCGGCCATCGCCCGGTAGGTGAGCCCGCCCGCCTCGGTCCGCAGCTTCCGCAATTCGAACGCGAACCGTTGCACCGGCCCGGCCCCCGGATCGACCGGCACCTCACGACGACCCGCCACCGCGCTGTTCCCCTCCCACCACACCCACACCGTCTCGGACAGCCACCGTACGCATTCGGCCACTTAAGCGGAGAGATGGCGTCCGGCCATTGTTTGGCAGGCTCAACTCCCCTGCCTAACAATGCCCGACCCGGTGAAATCAGTGCTGTGGGCGGCACGGGGGTCCGCACACGACGGGGGACGGGCGGCACGGCCACGGGGGACTTGCCGCCCACCGGGGGAACAGAGCGGCACGGGGGACTTGCCGCTACGGGGAAAGGCCCTGCTGGCCCCAGGACGACCAACAGGGCCACACAGCGCCGGCCGACGGCCACCGACCACGGCCGCCGGCCGGCGACCCGCACCCTTAGGGGCGCGGGGAACTGCGCGACCAACCACGAACCACCCGCAGTCGCCCAATCACAGTCACCCCCGAGCCACTAGGCGCTCAACGGCACACCGCACACCGCACCCGTCCTACAACCGCTGAATGATCGTCCCCGTCGCCAACCCCCCACCCGCACACATCGTCACCAGCGCGAACTCCTTGTCCCCCCGCTCCAGTTCGTGCAACGCAGTCGTAATCAGCCGCGCTCCCGTCGCACCGACGGGGTGACCGAGGGCGATCGCCCCGCCGTTGACGTTGACCTTCGCCAGATCCTGGTCGAAGACCCGCGCCCAGCTCAGCACGACCGACGCGAACGCCTCGTTGATCTCGACGAGGTCGATGTCCTTGAGCGACATCCCGGCCTTGCCCAGCACGGCCTTGGTCGCGTCGATAGGCCCGTCGAGGTGGAAGTGCGGGTCGGAGCCGACCAGGGCCTGGGCGACGATCCGTGCCCTCGGCCGCAGCTTCAGCGCCCGCGCCATCCGCTTGGACGCCCACATGATCGCCGCCGCCCCGTCGCTGATCTGCGACGAGTTGCCCGCCGTGTGCACCGCCGTCGGCATGATCGGCTTCAGCCGGGCCAGCGCCTCCAGGGAGGTGTCCCGCAGCCCCTCGTCATGGTCGACGAGCCGCCACATGCCCTGCCCGGCCGCCTGCTCCGCCTCGGTCGTCGGCACCTGGACGGCGAACGTCTCCCTCTTGAACCGCTCCTCGGCCCAGGCCACGGCGGCCCGCTCCTGGGAGGCCAGCCCCAGCGCGTCCGTGTTCTCCCGCGTCAGCCCGCGGTGCCGGGCGATCCGCTCCGCCGCCTCGAACTGGTTCGGCAGATCGACGTTCCACTCCTCCGGGAACGGCTTCCCGGGCCCGTGCTTGGACCCCGACCCGAGCGGCACCCGGGACATCGCCTCGACCCCGCACGAGATCCCGACGTCGATGACGCCCGCCGCGACCATGTTGGCCACCATGTGCGACGCCTGCTGCGAGGAGCCGCACTGACAGTCGACGGTCGTCGCCGCCGTCTCGTACGGCAGGCCCATGGTCAGCCATGCCGTGCGGGCGGGGTTCATGGACTGTTCGCCGGCGTGGGTCACCGTGCCGCCGACGATCTGCTCGACGCAGTCGGCGGGGATGCCGGTGCGGCCGAGGAGTTCCCGGTAGGTCTCGCCCAGGAGGTAGGCGGGGTGCAGGTTGGCGAGCGCGCCACCGCGCTTGCCGATGGGGGTGCGTACGGCTTCGACGATCACGGGTTCCGCGGCCATGGGGGATCCTCTCAACGGTTACCCGCGCGGCGCGGGGCGTCCCGGCCCGGCCCGCCACGCAGAACTAGTACGCGTTCTAGTTCTCTCCAGCAGTCTGCTGAGCGTGACCGCACGACCGCAAGAGGTGTGCGGCAACTGAAAGGCCCCTACCCCTTGCTAGTTCTAGAACCCGTTACTACGGTCACCGCAATTCCCCGTATCTGATGCTCCGTCAGGAGTTGCCGATGCCCTGTCCAGCGCTGCCCGACGGGTTCGACTTCACCGACCCCGACCTGCTGCACCACCGTGTCCCCCTCCCGGAGTTCGCCGAACTGCGCCGTACGGAACCGGTCCACTGGATCCCTCAGGCGCCGGGCATCGCGGGCTTCGCGGACCAGGGCTACTGGGCCGTCACCCGGCACGCGGACGTCAAGTACGTCTCCACGCACCCGGAGTTGTTCTCCTCGACGGTCAACACGGCGATCATCCGCTTCAACGAACACATCGAGCGCGATGCCATCGACGCCCAACGCCTGATCCTGCTGAACATGGACCCGCCGGAACACACCCGGGTCCGCCAGATCGTGCAGCGCGTCTTCACCCCGAGGGCGATCCGCGCCCTGGAGGACAACCTGCGCCACCGCGCCCTCACCATCGCCCGTCAGGCCGGCGCCCACGCCGGCCCCTTCGACTTCGTCACCGAGGTCGCCTGCGAACTCCCCCTCCAGGCGATCGCCGAACTGATCGGCATCCCGCAGGAGGACCGCATCCGGATCTTCGAGTGGTCGAACCGGATGATCTCCTATGACGATCCGGAGTACGCCATCACCGAGGAGGTCGGCCAGCAGTCGGCGATGGAACTCATCGCCTACGCCATGAACATGGCCGCCGACCGCAAGCAGTGCCCGGCCAAGGACATCGTCACCACGCTGGTGGCCGCCGAGGACGAGGGCAACCTCACCTCCGACGAGTTCGGCTTCTTCGTGCTGATGCTGGCGGTCGCGGGCAACGAGACGACCCGCAACGCCATCACCCACGGCATGCACGCCTTCCTCACCCACCCCGACCAGTGGGACCTCTACAAGCGCGAACGCCCCGCGACGGCGGCCGAGGAGATCGTCCGCTGGGCCGCCCCGGTCAACGCCTTCCAGCGCACCGCCACCCAGGACGTCGAACTCGGCGGCAAGCTGATCAAGAAGGGCGACCGGGTCGGCGTCTTCTACGCCTCCGCCAACCACGACCCGGAGGTCTTCACCGACCCCGACACCTTCGACATCACCCGCGACCCCAACCCCCATCTCGGCTTCGGCGGCGGAGGGCCCCACTTCTGCCTCGGCAAGTCGTTGGCGGTCCTGGAGATCGACCTGATCTTCAACGCCATAGCCGACGCGATGCCCGGCCTCAGACTCGCCGGCGACCCGAGCCGACTGCGCTCGGCCTGGATCAACGGCGTCAAACACCTCCAGGTGACCACCACCTGACGCCCCCCACACACTCGGGCCGACGGCCTCCCGGCGCCGTCGGCCCGTTCTCGGAGGCCGGGGCACCCCCTCCTACACCGCGCCCCGGCCTCCGTCGTCTCCTCCGCCGTTGCGCTGGACGGCCGTCGCGAGTCTGTCCGTCGTCCCTGGTTCCTCGCGCGGTTCCCCGCGCCCGTTGCGGGGCGCCGTGGTGCGGGGTCCGGTCAGGAGGTAGGTCAAGGCGAAGCCCGCGCCCACCACCGCCGCGCCCCCCACCGCGTCCAGGACCCAGTGGTTGCCGGTCGCCACGATCGCCAGAACCGTGATGAAGGGGTGCAGCAGGCCCAGCACCTTCATCCACACCTTGGGGGCGACCAACGCGATCGTCAGGCCGCACCACAGGGACCAGCCGAAGTGCAGGGACGGCATCGCCGCGTACTGGTTGGTGAGTTCGGTGAGCTTGCCGTAGTCCGGCTGGGAGAAGTCCTGGACGCCGTAGATGGTGTCGATGATGCCGTGGCCGGGCATCAGGCGCGGCGGCGCCAGCGGGTAGAAGAAGAAGCCGATGAGGGCGACGACCGTGGTGAAGCCGATGGTCGTGCGGGCCCAGCGGTAGTCGGCGGGGCGGCGCCAGTAGAGGACGCCGAGGACGGTCAGGGGCACGACGAAGTGGAACGACGTGTAGTAGAAGTCGAAGAAGCTCCGCAGCCAGCCGACACCGACCACCGCGTGGTTGAACCAGTGCTCGATGTCGAGGAACAGGGCCTTCTCCACGGAGAGGATCTGCCGGGCGTGTTCCTCGGCGGTGGCCCTGCTGCCGGTGGCCTCCAGGCGGGTGCGCTGGTAGGCCGCGTAGGTGACGCGGATCAGCAGCAGTTCGAGCAGCAGGTTCGGACGGGTGGCGACCCGGCGCAGCAGGGGGGCCCAGCGGAAGCGGGTCTCGGCCTTCTGGGCGTACTCGGTGGGGATCGGCGCCCGGTAGTACTCCGAGGTACGGGAGAGGAACGGGACGGCCAGGGCGGCGGCAAGCGCGGCCAGCAGGACGACGTTGTCACGCAGCGGGTGCAGGGCGCCCATGTTCGGCACCATCATCTTCGCCGGCAACGTCATCACCAGGACGACGGCGATCGGCCACACGTACCGCGACGAGGCCTTCTTGCCGACCCGGCCGACCACCGCGAGCAGCACCCACAGCAGTTGGTGCTTCCAGGAGGTCGGTGAGACGGCGACCACGACACAGCCGGTGAGGGCGACGGCGAGGAGCAGTTGTCCGTCGCGGGCGTAGCGGATGGCGCGCTGCATGCCGAGGACGGCGACGGCGGCGCCCAGCGCGAGGAAGACGACGATCTCCAGCGGGCCCTCCAGGCCGAGCCGGAGCAGCGCGCCGTGCAGTGACTGATTGGCGAGGTCGTCCGCCGGGCCGCCGAGGCCGACGCCCGCGAGGTGGTGCACCCAGTAGGTGAACGAGTCGTGCGGCATCACGGCCCAGGCCAGCGCGGTGGCCCCGGCGAACGTGCTCCCGGTGCTCGCGGCGGCCCGCTTGCGGCCGGTGAACCACAGCAGCGGAACGAACAGCAGGACGGTCGGCTGGAAGGCCGCGGCGAGCCCGACGCAGACCCCGCTCCAGCGCTCGCCCCGGACCGCGAAGCAGCCCGCGAGAACGAGCAGGACGGGGAGGATGCTGGTCTGGCCCAGATACAGCGTGTTGCGCACCGGCAGCGACAGCATCAGCAGGGTGACGGCGACCGGCGCGGCCAGCAGGGCCGTACGACGGGTGACGGGTTGGGGGAGGGCGCGGGCGGCGACCAGGCCGAGGGCGACCACCAGCAACAGGGTGCCGAAGGTCCAGCCCCAGCCGAGCGCCTGTTCGGCCGTACGGGTGAGGGGCTTGAGGACGAGGCCGCCGAAGGGCGTGCCGGTGAACCGCGTGGAGTCGTACAGCGAGCCGTTCACCTGCAGCACGCCGCTGGGTCCGACCCAGGTCTCCAGGTCCGTCAGCCGCTCGCCCTTGGGCGTGTGCAGCACGACCGCGATCTGCCGCACCGCGAGGATCCCGGCGAACAGCCACAGCAGGGCTCGAATGGTTCCCAGTCTCGCCGCCGTCGAGTTCGTACCCACGACACCGCCCGGTCTGCTCTGCTCCGTCGCCACGCCCCGCTGCCCTCCCACCCCGTCGGTGTCCCGACGAGAAGGCTCGCACTGCCTTCGTCGTGAGACGCGGGCACCCCCCACTTCACCTGAGAGTCGCCCATGCTTTGTCCGGATGACGATAGTGCGCGGATGGTGGCCCATGCCCTCAAGGGCGCGACGCGGAGCGCGGCGGATCACGGATGCGCACCACGGGTGGGGTTGTGACAGGTCACTGACATTCACCTGGAAACATGGCCGCCGGCACGAAGAAACACAGGACGCGGACACGGACACACGGACACGCGGGCGCAGCAGGAGGGGCACGGGGGATGAGCGGTTTCGTACGGGGGCGCGCGCGTCCGGCGGGGTGGGCGCGCGGGAGGCGCGGACGGCTCTGGGTGGTCGTGCTGGCTCTGCTGGGCTTCCAGTTGGCCTCCCTGGTGGCACCGGCGTACGCCTGCGGCTGCGGGGCGATGGTGCCGGACGGCGAGCGGAGCGTATATGTGAACCGCGAGACGTCCGTCGTGCGCTGGGACGGCCGTGAGGAACAGATCGTGATGAGCCTGACGGTCGGCGGTGACGCCCGTACGGCCGCCTGGATCATGCCGGTGCCGAACAGGGCGACGGTGCGGCTCGATGACGCGGCCCTCTTCGACCAGCTCGGCGAGGAGACCGCGCCCGAGTACCAACGGCGTGAGTACTTCTGGCCACGCTCGCACGACTGGCCGTTCGACGTGTTCGAGAGCGACGGCCAGACGGGCGCCGCCGCGCCCCAGGACCCCCGGTCCTCGGTGGACGTCGTCGGCCGGGAACGCCTCGGTCCGTTCGACGTGGCCCGGCTGACCGCCACCGACTCCGGCGCCCTCGGTGACTGGCTCGACGAGAACGGCTTCGAGCTCCCGGACGCACTGGACGCGGCGCTGGAGCCGTACGTCCAGCAGGAGTGGGAGTACGTGGCGATCCGCCTGGCACCGGCGACCGAGGACGCCGAGACCCCTGACGGCTCCGACGGCTCCGACGGCTCCGACGGCTCCGACGGCTCCGACGGCTCCAACGGCTCCAACGGCTCCAACGGCTCCAACGGCTCCAACGGCTCCAACGGCTCCAACGGCTCCAACACGGGCATGCCCCTCTCCGGCACCCTCGACCCGCTCCACCTCACCTTCGCCAGCGACGAGCCGGTCTACCCGATGCGTCTGTCCCGCCTGGCCGACACCCCGCAGGCCCTCGACCTGTACGTCCTCGCCGAGCACCGTATGGAGCCCAGCTCCGCGATCGGCGGGGCCGAGCCGGAGGTGACGTTCGCCGGACGCCTCGGCGGTTCCGTCGGCACACTCGGCGATCTCACCGAGGGCGGTACGGACTTCCTCACCGCCGTCGAGCAGAGCTTCCCGCAGCCGGAGCGGATCTCCGGCGATCACACACTGCGGCGGGCCGCGGCCGACGACACCTATCGAAAGGTCATCCACGTGGACGAGATGTGGACCGTGTGGGGCATCCCCGGCTGGCTGCTGTCCTTCGGCATCGGCATCGCGGTGCTCGCCGTCAAGGCGGTGGCCGTCGCGATCGTCCTGCGACGCAACGCCCGCAAGCAGCCGCCGATGCCGCCGGCGGGAGCGGTGTTCATGCCACCGGGCGCCTACCAGCCGGGGGGACCGGTGCCGCCCGGAGCCCCGGTGCCGCCGGGAGCGCCGATGCCACCCGGCGCGCCGGGGGCGTACCCGCAGGGCGCGCCCGTACCCCTGGACACGTACGCGCCGGACGCGCCCACGTCGCCGGCCGAACCGAAGCCCGCCCCGAACGACTGAGACACACCGGAAATCCGCTGACAGAGGGGCCTGCCCGCGCCTATATTCATTAGGACACCTACTTAGCCGATCTAAGTAAGTACCCAGATGGAAGGCGCGCGCGGGAGGCACAGCTTCTTGACTTCCTCCCCCTCCTGAAGGAGGGGATTCCTACGGCTCGCGCTGTAGGGGTTTCTGCTTCATCGCCGACTGCCCGCCCGGAGTACTCCGTTGAGGTCTTACACCAGCTCCACAGACAGACGCCGTCAGCCCGACGGCCAGGATGTTCTTCGCCGTGTTCACGTCCCGGTCATGGGTCGTCCCGCAGTCGCACGCCCACTCACGGACGTTCAGCGGCATCTTGTCCTGCAAGCTGCCGCAGGTGGAGCACAGCTTGGAGGAGGGAAACCAGCGGTCGACCGCGATCACTTCGCGCCCGTACCACTGGGCCTTGTACTCCAGCATGCTCCGGAACTCGGCCCATGCCGCATCGCTGATGGCGCGGGCCAGGCTGCCGTTCTTCACCATGTTCCCGACGGCGAGGTCCTCGATCACGATCGTTTGGTTCTCACGAACGAGCCGAGTGGTGAGCTTGTGCAGCAGGTCGCGCCTGCGGTCGGCGATCCGGGCATAGACCTTGGCCACCTCCCGGCGCGCCTTGGCCCGGTTCGCTCCGTCACCCTTGGCCTTGCGGGCAAGCTGCCGCTGGGCTTTGGCCAGACGGGCGCGGTCACGCCGCTCATGGCGGGGGTTGGCGACCTTCTCCCCGGTGGAGAGGGTCAGCAGGTGGTCGAGCCCGACATCGACACCGACGGCCGCACTTGTGGCCGGGAGCGGCTGGACGGACGGGTCCTCGACCAGCAGGGACACAAACCAGCGTCCGGCCGTATCCTGCGACACCGTCACCGTCGAGGGCGAGGCACCCTCCGGGAGCGGACGGGACCACACGATGTCCAGCGGCTCCGCCATCTTCGCCAGCGTCAGCCTGCCGTCCCGGAACCGGAACGCGCTGGTGGTGTACTCCGCCGACTTCCGCGACTTCTTCCGCGACTTGAAACGCGGGTACTTCGCCCGCTTGCCGAAGAAGCCGGTGAACGCCGACTGCAGGTGACGCAGGGCCTGTTGGAGCGGGACGGAGGAGACCTCGTTGAGGTAGGCGAGTTCCTCGGTCTTCTTCCAGGCCGTCAGCATCGCCGACGTCTGGTTGTAGTTCACCCGCTCCTGCCGCGTCCACGCTTGCGTGCGCGCAGCAAGAGCCAGGTTGTAGACCTTCCGCACGCAGCCGAACGTGCGAGACAGCTCGGCTGCCTGCGCATCGGTCGGATAGAAGCGGTACTTGAACGCCCGCTTCACGTGGGCGGTCTTCACGGTTCACATGCTAGGCCATCAGTTTGTGACAGGCTGCCGATAGTTACGGGTGAACGCCGGGTCCGCCGCGGCGGCGGACCGGCTTTCCCTGCCCTGCTCCGCAGGAGCTTCGTTTCCTCCCCCGGCTGAAGCCGGGAGTATCCACAAAGGAGAGCACCGATGAGCGAGTCGCGGACGTGGGACGACGTCGACGACTATTTCACCACCCACCTCGCCCCGAACGACGAGGCCCTGACGGCGGCCCTGCGCGACAACGAGGCGGCCGGACTCCCCGCCATCGACGTCGCCGCCAACCAGGGCAAACTGCTGCAGCTCCTCGCCCAGATCCAGGGCGCCCGCCGCATCCTGGAGATCGGCACCCTCGGCGGCTACAGCACCATCTGGCTGGCCCGCGCGCTGCCCGCCGACGGGCGGCTGATCTCCCTGGAGTACAGCGCCCGGCACGCCGAGGTCGCCTGCCGCAACATCGCGCGCGCCGGGCTCGACGCTCTCGTCGAGGTGCGCGTGGGCCCGGCCCTGGAGTCGCTGCCCAAGCTGACCGACGAGAACCCGGAGCCGTTCGACCTGGTCTTCATCGACGCGGACAAGGTCAACAACCCGCACTACGTGGAGTGGGCCCTCAGACTCACCCGCGCCGGCAGCCTCATCGTCGTCGACAACGTCGTCCGGGGCGGCCGGGTCACCGACGCCGACAGCACCGAGCCGGACGTCCGCGGCACCCGGGCCGCCATCGAACTCATCGCCGCCCACCCCAAGTTGAGCGGCACGGCGATCCAGACGGTGGGCAGCAAGGGGTACGACGGGTTCGCGCTCGCCCGGGTGGTGGACTGAGGGCCGGGGGCCCAGCCCCCTGCCCGTCAGGGCTCGTGGTAGAAGCCCACGTTGACGCTGCGCGGAGCCGTACGGTCGAGGATGACGAGTTCGCCGGAACCACCGGCCGGGAGCTTCGCCGTGCCGCCGTAGGGAAGCGGCTGGGGCGGCTGGCCGAGCAGGATCAGCCGCACCTCGGACGAGGGGTCGGCGTGCGAGCCGCGCAGCCACGTGACCTGCCAGGTCTCGTCGGGGCCGCACAGGAACTCCAGGTGCACACGGGACACGAAGAGCCAGTCGTCCGGTGTCGCGAGCCGGCACACCGCCCGATCGCGTCCCACCCGGAGCACGGCCCCCGGCTCGCTGGGCGCGTCGGCCATCTGCATACCGGCCGTCGCCCCGGCGTCCGCCTCGGAGACCGAGGCCATGGTGAGTTCGAGCACGTACCGCTCCTAACGGTCAAACTCCGATTGTCGCTGCGCACGGCGCGTTTGCAGCGCCGCCGCCGCATGATAAATCGCCGGATCGTCCTGTTGTGCGGGCTCCGGCACAATGGAGGCATGACCGAGCGCAAGCCACCCGGTGTCAGCTTCGAGTCCTTCGTCGACAAACAGATCCGCGACGCGGAGGCGCGCGGCGACTTCGCGGCCCTTCCCGGGGCGGGGCGCCCCCTCCAGGGCGACGACACGACCTACGACGAACTCTGGTGGATCAAGCAGAAGATGGCCCGCGAGGGCATGTCCGTCCTGCCGCCCACCCTGGCGCTGCGCAAGGAGGCCGAGGACGCGCTCGCGTCCGCCGCGCAGGCCCCGTCCGAGCGCGTCGTCCGCACGATCGTCACCGAGATCAACGCCAAGATCCGCGACATGATGTTCAAGCCGCCACCGGGCCCTCCGCTGGGCCTGAAGCCGTACGACGTGGAAGAGGTCGTACGGCAGTGGCGGGAGCGCCGGGAGGGGTGAGCCGGGCGCCTGCCGCATGGCATCCGAGGGAGCCGACCCGGCCCGCCCGAGCGGCCGGTGGCGGCCGAGCGGCTGCCTGTGGCGCCCGAGCGGCCGGTGGCGGCCGACGAGGCGGAGGCCGTCCGACCGGCGCCGTCCGACCGGCGCCCCCATACGCCCCCCATGCGTGAGACCGCGCCCCGGTGCACGAATCGGGGCGCGGCCTCGTCGGGGTGCTGCTCGCGGTGTTACAGCCGGAGCAGCCGTTCGGTGAGTTCCCGGTAGTCGCGCAGAGCCAGGCGCAGTTGTTCGGTGTCGGTGGAGGCGGCGCGGTCGTCGGCGGTGGTGTGCCAGGAGGCGCGCAGGGTGCGGCGCCGCTGGGTCACCGCCTCGGCGAAGCGGGCGGCCACGTCCTCCAGGACATGGTCGGCCTCCTCCACGGCGGACCGCGGCTCGTCGACGAACCCGCCGACCGCGTCGTGCAGCCGCAGCGACAGTTTGTCGCACTCGTCATGGGGCAGCAGGGACGCCCCGGCCGTGGTGCCGCCGGTGGGGGCCTTGCCGTGCTCCCCGCGGCCCCGGCCTCCGCCGAGCCCCGGTGCCCTGCCGTCGGCACGGCCCTCGGCGTGGCCGTCCGCGGGGCCGGGCGTGCGGCCGGGCGCCGTGTCGTGGCCCGCCGCCACGGCCGCGTGGGTACCGGGCGCGCCGGTGGCCGTGTGCGTGCCGGGCGCGCCGGCAGACGTGTGCGTGTCGATCGTGCCCGCGGCGCCGGCGGTGTCCGTCGTACGGGTGCCGGAGGTCATCGCGCCTCCCCTCGCGCCGTCACGCCTCGGGTCGGTCTCCCGCGCCTCGCGCGGACCGCGTTCGCGGGTGCCCTCGCTCCTGGTCAAGTCGTCCTTCATCCCCCTCAACTCCCCTTCGCGTGGCGCCTGGTGAGCGCCCATGGCTGATGGGACCGGTGACGGCCGTCTGCGGCCGTACCGTCGCGCTGGTCGCGCCGTGCCCTGCCGTCACGGTGGGCCAGGCCCTCGCGCCCGGCGGTGCCGTGACGGTCCGCCCGTGTGTCCCGGCGGTCGGGCACCACCAGGTCCTCGAAGAGGGCGCGGGCCTCGATCATGGCCTCACGCATCTCCTCAGTACCGGAGACGGGGACGGTGCCGGTGCCGGTGCCGGGGACGGTGCCAGGGCCGGCGGAGTCGCCGTCGCTGTGCGCCGCGAGATGCACCCGGCGGTAACCGTGCACATGGTGGGCGTGGTGGACGGAGAGCGCCTCCAACTGGGTCTCGTAGCGGTCGCCGCTCGGGAAACCGCGAGCCCCGGCCACCTCGGCCAGCAGCCGGTCCGCGTCGGCGACCGCCTCACGGGGAGAGTCGACGAAGCGTTCCTGGGCCGCGGCCCAGCGGGACTCGTACTGTTCGCGCTCCGCGCCGGACAGCGGCCGCTTCTCCAGCGAACCGTGCCGCTTCACCCGCTCCGCGAGCTCCCGGGCGGCGGCCCGCTCGTCGCCGTCATGGCGGGTCACGGTCCGGTCGTACTCCGGTCCGAAACGCCGCTTCAGCGATCCTCCGCCTCCCGCACCCGCACGGGCGCGCTGGGTCAGGACGGCCGCCACGACGACCACGGCCGCCACAATCACGATCAAAGCGATGATCAAGCCTGTGGACATGAATGCCTTCCAGAGTCCTCGGCCCGGGTGTCTCGCCCCAACGGGCCGTTTCGCACCGGGTTGCCCGAACCCCTTCGTTCAAACGGCAAGCACGTAGCGACTGTTCGCGGGCGGGGCGGTTCGGGGACCGAAGCCGTAAATCGCTTGCGGGCCACCCGCACCCGCTCCCGACAATGACCGTCATGACCTCCACCACCCCCTTGGCTCCCACACCCCCCACGCACCCCGTCGTCCGAACCGCTGGGACCGCCTGGTCCGTGGCCCCCGAGCCCTACGACTCGCCCGTCGCCGCCGCCCTCTGGCGCGCGTACTACACGGAGGTCAGCGACCGCTGGTACCTGCTGCACGAGGGGCACGTCACGGACCCGGACGAACTGGAGCGCGAGGTCGCGGCCGACACCGGCGACTACCTCGCGCCGCCGAACGGGGTGTTGCTGGTGGCTCGGTACGAAGGGGCGCCGGTCGGCACGGCGGGAGTACGGCTGATGGGCCCCGCCTCCGACCCTCACCCTCCCCACGGCTCCGGCTCCGCCACGGCCGAGCTGAAGCGGGTGTTCCTGCTGGCGGAGGCGCGTGGCAGGGGCGGTGCCGCGCTGCTCGTGACGGCGGCCGAGGACGCGGCCCGTACGCTCGGCGCCGGCCGGATCGTTCTCGACACCCGGGGCGATCTGGTCGAGGCCCGCGCCCTGTACGCCCGGCTCGGTTACGAGGAGAGCGCCCCGCACAACGACCACGCCTACGCGGAGCACTGGTTCACGAAGACACTGGCGTAGAGGGCGGGGGCGGAGACGGGGGCGGGGGCTTGGGGGGCGTACCGGAACCGTACATCCGCGTCGTGGCCATCGGCCGTCGGTCGATCGCCCCTTCGTCGTGCGGGCGTTCCGCGTCCGAGCCGCAGAGTTCGGCGTTCAGTTCCTTCACGAGGCGGATGAGGTCGGTGGAACGGTCGGGGCCCCACCAGTCGCCGAGGAGTTCGGCGAGGGAGTCCTCGCGGGCCTCGGCGAGCCTCGTGGCCGCCTCGTGACCGGTGTCGGTGAGGACGAGGTCGAGGCCCTCCCGGCGGGCGAGGCGGCGCTCCTCGACCTGCCGGGTCGCGGCCATGATCACATCGAGCGGGACGGCGCTGCGCTCGGCGAGCACGGCGGGTTCGACCCAGCCGTACTTCCTGATCCGCAGCAGCAGCCAACTGGCGGCGGGCAACAGGTCGTAGCCCGCCCGTTCGGTGATCTTCCGGTAGACCTCGCGTCGGCCCTCCCGTGACCCGAGCGCAGACAGCGCCCGGCACACCTCGTCGTACGACGACCGCTCGACCGGGTTGCTGGCCAGCGTCTCGGTCGCGTCGGGCGCCGTCACGGACGCCCGCAGCCGGTCCTCGCGCAGGAACCAGGCGAGGACGAAGCCGAGGAGGGCGACGGGGGCCGCGTAGAGGAAGACGTCGGTGATGGCGGAGGAGTAGGCGTCGAGGACGGAGGGACGCAGCGCGGCCGGGAGTTCGGCGATCTCACGCGGGTCGGCCTGCAACCCGTCGACGCTCACGCCCGGCGGGAGACGTACTCCGTCGAGCGCGTCGGTGAGCTTCTCGCCGAGGTGCCCGGCGAAGACCGTACCGAAGACGGCCACCCCGAACGAGGCGCCGATGGACCGGAAGAAGGTCGCGCCGGAGGTGGCGACGCCCAGGTCCCCGTAGGAAACGGCGTTCTGCACGATGAGGACGAGGACCTGCATGACGAGGCCGAGCCCGAGGCCGAAGACGAAGAGGTAGGCGCTCAGCTCCCCGTCGCCGCTGTCGGCGTCGAGCTGGTGCAGGAGCAGCAGCCCGAGGGTGGTGACGGCCGTACCGGCGACGGGGAAGACCTTCCAGCGGCCCGTGCGGCTGACGAGCTGCCCGGAGACCGTCGAGGCCAGCAGCAGCCCGAACACCATCGGCAGCATGTGCACACCGGACATGGTCGGCGACACACCGCGCACCACCTGCAGAAACGTAGGCAGGTACGTCATCGCGCCGAACATCGCGAAGCCGACGACGAAACTGATCACCGCGGAGAGGGTGAAGGTGCGGACGCGGAACAGCTTGAGGGGGAGAACGGGTTCGGCTGCCCGGCGCTCGACGGCCACGAAGACGACGGTGAGCAGCACGGCCAGTACGGCGAGGCCGATGATCCGCGGCGAGTCCCAGGCCCAGGTGACGCCGCCGAGAGAGGCCACCAGGACCAGACAGGTGGCCACGGAGGCGATGAGGACGGTGCCGAGGTAGTCGATGACATGCCGCTCGGCCCGGCGCGGGACGCGCAGTACGGCGGCGATGACGACCAACGCCACGGCGCCGACGGGCAGGTTGACGTAGAACACCCAGCGCCAGCTCAGATGCTCGGTGAACAGCCCGCCCAGCAGCGGTCCGAGCACGCTCGTCGCGCCGAAGACCGCGCCGAACAGCCCTTGGTAGCGGCCGCGTTCACGGGGCGGTACGAGATCGCCGACGATCGCCATCGACAGCACCATCAGTCCGCCGCCGCCGAGCCCCTGAAGTGCCCGGAAACCGATCAGCTGCGGCATGTTCTGCGCCATGCCGCAGAGCGCCGACCCGATGAGAAAGATCACGATCGCCGTCTGGAACAGCCTCTTCCGGCCGTACTGGTCACCCAGCTTCCCCCACAGCGGGGTCGCCGCCGTCGCGGCCAGCATGTACGCCGTGACCACCCACGAGAGGTGCTCCAGGCCGCCGAGCTCGCTCACGATCGTCGGCAGCGCCGTCGACACGATCGTCTGGTCGAGCGCCGCAAGCAGCATCCCCAGCAGCAGGGCCCCGATGGAGACCAGCACTCCCCCGGACACACCCTCGGCGACGGGCGTGGCGCGCCCACGGGGGCGGCCGGGCGGGGGTGTTCCGCCAGGCGGGGGTGTGCCGCCGGGCGGGGCGGCGCCGCTTTCGGTGGCGCCTCCGGTGGTGCTGTCAGTCGTGTCGCCGGTCGTGCTGTCAGTCGTGCCGTCGGCGGGGCTTCCGGCGCTGTCGTCGGGCATGTAGACCTCCCGTGGGCCCGAGGGTCTCGTACAGCGCCCCTCGTTTTCCCCTTCATCCGCTCTTCAATCCATCCGAGCCATCTGATCCATTGCGAGCCATTGCGAGCCCATCCGAGCCATCCAGTCCATCGTGATCGGTGTGACCGGTTATGGCCTGTCGAGTAGTTCCGGAACCCCTGATTCCTTGGGCGTCCGGGAGATTCCGTGGCGACCGTTTGCTTAAACTCTGGAGACTTCGCGGGGAGGAACGACACGTGAGTGAAGCCAACAGCCACATATGCCCGGAGTGCTCCATCCCCCGGGCCCCGGACGGCACACCGTTCTGCGCATGCGGCCGCCGCGCGTCCGAGGCCCTGCTGCAGACCCGAACGGCCGAAGCAGCGGCCGCGGAGGATTTCGACCCCCTGCGCATTCGGCCGTATGTGGAACTGGAGGACGAGGCCGACGAGGGTTTCGGGAACGCCAGGAACGATGAAGCCTTAACGACGCAGCAGGAGTGGGTCACCCCGGGGACGAGCGGGGCGGCGGGACCGGACCCGTCCTGGCCCGATCACACTCCGACGATTGCCATGCCGGTGACCACGGCGGCGCCCATGCCTGACGCGGCGGACGTACGACTGTTCGACCGACAGTACGGCGAGCCGAGCAGCGCGGCGCGCGCTTCGAACGCCTCGTCGGGGCATGGCTTGTTCTCGACATCACCCTCGCCCCGGGTACCGCCGACGCCCCCGTCGCATCCGTCGGCCTCCTCTGCCTCCTCTGCCTCCTCTGCCTCCTCTGCATCTTCGGCCCGAACAGCCCCATCAGCCCCATCAGCCCCATCGAACCCGTCGAACCCGTCGGACTCGTCCGCCTGGTCGACCCAAGCAGGCCCATCGGCGTCAGAGTCATCGTCCCCGTCGTCCCTGTCGGCTCCGTCGCCCCCAGCGGACCGGTCGGCCGTCCGTCCGTCCCAGTCGGCCCACCCGGCCACCTCGGCCTCGGCGCGCCGCCCCGGGCGTCGCCGGCGGCGTACGGGTGTCATCGTGACCCTCGCGGGGACCGCCGCCGCAGGGGTGATGGCCGCCGCCGGCATCGCGAGCGGGCTGTTCTCGTACGACGCGCCGAAGCGGGATCGCGCGCTGCCGGACGACCTGCGGGCGAGCGCCCCGGACACGTCGCCCGACGGGGACGCCTCGCCGGTGGAGCCGCCCGGGGACGGCGGGGGCGGCGCCCCCGCACCCGCGCCGCCGGGCAACGCGCCGCCGCCGGCCCCCACGCGGAGCACGTCCCCGTCCCCTTCACCCTCACCGTCGTCCGGCTCACCGTCCCCGTCCCCCTCGGCCACTCCGACGCAGAGCGCGCCCAGCGCGAGCATCTCCGGCGGCTCGTCGGCCGCCGGCGCGGAGAACGCGGACGACAGTCGACTCGTGGCACCCAAGACGCTGCGCCCCGGCGACGACGACCCCGAGGTCACCGAACTCCAGCTCCGACTGCGCCAGTTGGGCATATACACCGGCGACATCGACCAGAGTTACGACAGCCAGGTCGAACAGGCCGTCCTCACCTACCAGAACAGCTGCGGCATCGGAAAGGAACAGGACGAGCCCGGCGTCTACGGTCCGGTGACCCGCGAACTCCTGGAATCCGAGACGAAGGAACCGTGACAGCGGCGGGGGACGGACGGCGGGACCACCCGCCTCGGCCCACCGACCCTCGACTGCCACACAGATACCGAATGCGGTGAGTGCCAGTTTTCGGCCTGCGCGTGGCCGCGGAACACAACTGAGTGTTCAGGACATGCCGAGCCGGCCGTCAGCCGAATGGGGGTGGGATGAGACTGGGCAGCATCGAGCGGATCTGGCGATACCCGATCAAGTCCATGGGAGGAGAACGGCTGGAGTCGGCCGACGTGGACGAGCGGGGTCTGATGGGTGACCGGCTGTATGCGGTGCGGGACGCCGAGGGCAGGTTCGGCTCGGGCAAGAACACCCGACGGTTCCGAAAGATGCCCGGCCTGCTGCGGCTGAGCTCCCGTTACCCGGAAGCGGAACGCCTGGCCGAGCCCGAGCTACTCGACCCCGATGGAGTGCCGGTGGCCGATGCCGCCGCCTACCTGCGCCACTACCTGCGGCGCCACGACGTCGAGGTTGCCCGTGAGGGGGCCGTCTCGCACTTCGACCAGCTTCCGCTGAGCGTGCTGAGCACCGCCACCCTCGACTGGATGCGCACCGCCCTTGCAGGCATTCCGGTGGACGAGCGCCGGTTCCGGCCCAACCTCCTCATCCGCACGCCACCGGGCACACCCACGTTCGTGGAGGACCAGTGGCTCGGCTCCGAGGTCCGCATCGGCACCACGGTGCGCGTCACGTTCGTACGCTCCAGCGAGCGCTGCCTCATGGTCAACGAGTCCCAGCAGGGTCTGCCGCACTCCCCGCTCGTGCTGAAGACCATCGCCCGGACGCACGCCATGCGTCTGGACGCACTGGGCACCGTGACCGCGCCGGGCACCATCGACGTCGGGGACCCCGTCGTCGTGATCCGACCCTGACACGCCGCCGGACGCACCGGCAAGACGAGAAGAACACAGACGCCCCATGGGAACCGTGACGGCCCTGCACCGGTACCCGGTGAAGTCCAGGCAGCGCCAAACACCCCCGCAAGTGGAGCCCGCTGCTCACCTGCCGCAGCACCATGGCCGCCGACCGGACGATCACCGTACAACTGCCCGGACGGAACCGCCCTTCCCGTCGGCAACCCTCGCCTGGATACGCGGCTGTCCGCACTGCTGAGCCGTCGCGTCACCTTGTCGGACACCCCGCCGGAACAAGGCGGCGTGCTGGAGCGGGCCGCGCTGGGCTTCGGGAACTCGCCCTGTTCTCGGCCTCGCGTCGCTTGCCTCGGCGGATATAGCAGACTGCTCACACGTCGTCCAGATCGGGGCGCCAGTCCGGCGCCCTCTTGCTCAGAGGTGTCATGTGCCTAGTGTTGTCAAGATCAATGTCCTCACTGTCCCAGCCGAGCAGCGCGAGGTGCTGGAGAAGCGGTTCGCTTCCCGTGCCGGGGTGGTCGAGAGCTCCGACGGCTTCGAGTGGTTCGAGCTGCTGCGTCCCGTCGACGGCACCGACAACTACCTCGTCTACACCCGCTGGCGCGACGAGGACGCCTTCCAGGCGTGGATGGAGGGCCCCATGAAGCAGGCCCACCAGGGCGGCGGCGGCGAACGCCCCAAGCCGGCCGCCTCCGACTCGACCGTCTGGACCTTCGAGGTCCTCCAGCAGACGGGCCCGAAGACCGAGGCCTGACACCAACCGACCACCCCGAGCACGTCATCGCCCCCGCCCGAGGCCACGCAACCACCGCCGGACGGGGGCGCATCGGTACTCGGCGCCACCGACCGGTCTCCGGCCCCGTAAGTACCCACCTTTTTGTGGGTACTTGGCGTCGGGCAGCCCTCGGGTGATCCTTGTGGTGACGGCGCGACCGAAGGGTCGCGAGGCATCGAGCAGGGACGGAAGACGAGAACGATGACGTGACGGATACGGATCAGGAGGCGGACCGGACCGCCGCCTCACTCCCAGCCGAGACCTCGGCCCCGGCGGCACCGGCACTCGCACTCGCACCGGCACCGGCACCGGCACCGGCACCGGCGAGCTTCTCCAGCCGTCGATAGCCCCAGTCCGCCAACGGCCCCAGCGAATCGGAGAGTTCGCGGCCGAACGGGGTCAGGGAGTACACGGTTTTCAGCGGCAGCACGTCGTACACCTCGCGGTGCACGAGCCCATCGGTCTCCATCTCACGGAGCGCCTGCGTCAGCACCTTCTCGCTGAGACCCGGCAGCGACCGCCGCAGCTCAGCCGGCCGGTGCGGACCGGACTCCAGCAGCCAGAGCAGCGACGTCTTCCACTTCCCCTCGATCACGGAGATCGCCGCGGTCACCCCGCAGACGTTCGGATCCTGAGCGCGACTGCGCCTCACCCTCGCCCCCTTCGCAACGCATCACCGAATCACCGAATCACCGATCGCAACAGGAGTCACTGAGTCATGCCCGCACACATCGAGCAGCCCGCCCCGCACCACGGAACGGCCGCGACCACAGCCACTCCCACCGTCACCGTACTCGGCCTGGGCCCGATGGGCCGAGCCCTCGCCGGCGCCTTCCTGGACGCGGGCCTGCGGACCACGGTCTGGAACCGCACGCCGGGCCGCGACGAGGAGTTGATCGCGCGGGGCGCGCTCAGCGCCGGGTCCGCGGAGGAGGCGGTGACCGCGAGCGCGCTGACCGTCGTATGCGTGGTGAACTACGACGCCTCGGACGCCGTGCTGCGCAGCCCGGCCGTCACCGACGCGCTCAAGGGCCGCACGGTGGTCAACCTGACCGCCGACACCCCCGGCCGGGCCCGGGACACCGCCGCCTGGGCGGCCGAGCACGGCATCGACTACCTCGACGGGGCGATCATGACGCCGACGCCGGTCATCGGCACCCCGGACGGCGTGTTCATCTACAGCGGCCCCGAGGCCCTCTATCAGGCCCACCGCCCCGTACTGGACGCGCTGAACGGGGCCCACACCCACCTCGGCGAGGAGATCGGCCGGGCGGCGACGTACGACATCGCCCTACTGGACCTCTTCTGGACCGCGATCGCCGGCTACACCCACGCCCTGGCGCTGGCCCGGGCGGAGGGCGTCACGGCGCGGGAGCTGACCCCGTTCGCCCAGGGGATCGCCGCGATCCTCCCGCCGCTCTTCGAGGAGGGCGCGGAGGAGACCGACAGCGGCCGGCACTCCGGCGAGGGCAACCCGCTGACCTCGGGGGTGTCGTCCATGGCCCACATCGTCGAGGTCTCCGAGTCCCACGGCATCGACGCGAGCGTCATGCGCTCCGCCGAGGGCGTGGCCCGCCGAGCCATCGGTCTGGGCCACGGCGCCGACGGTTTCACCAGGCTGGCCGAGGTCCTCGGCCGCCGCTAGGACACCACGCCGCCGCACCCGCCACCCGGACTGCCAAGCGCCGGCGGCCGGAGCGATCCACATCCCCCGCTGAAGTGGCGGAATCGACGGAATCAGCAGATCGGTGGAATCGGCGAAACCGGCGGAAGCGGCGGAAGCGGCGGAATCAGCCCACCCGCAGCCGGATGAACCCACCCCCGGCCGTCTCCACCCGTACCGCCGTCAGATCCGGCACCACCACGTCCGGCCCATGGGACCGCGCCCGCTCTCCGACTCCCACGACCCGCATCCCCGCGGCCCGCCCTGCCTCGATCCCCGCCCCGGAGTCCTCGAAGACGACGCACTCCTCGGGCGCGACGCCCAACTCGGCGGCCCCCTTCAGAAAGCCCTCGGGGTCCGGCTTGCTGGCGCCGACCGACTCGGCGGTGACCCGTACCTCCGGCAGCGCCAGCCCGGCCGCGGCCATCCGCGCCGTGGACAGCGGGACATCCGCCGAGGTCACCAGGGCGTGCGGCACACCGCCGGTGACGAGGGACGCGAGGAACTCGGGCGCACCGGATATCGGGACGACGCCGTCCACGTCGGCGGTCTCCTCGGCCAGCAGTTGGGCGTTGTCGGCGAGGTTCTGCTCCATGGGCCTGTCGGGCAGCAGGACGGCCATCGTGGCGTAGCCCTGGCGCCCGTGCGCCACCTTCATGATCTCGGCGCCGTCCAGTCCGTGCCGCTCGGCCCAGCGCCGCCAGACACGTTCGACGGCGGCGTCCGAGTTGACGAGGGTGCCGTCCATGTCGAGCAGGAGGGCGCGGGCGGTCAGAACGGTCGTGGCCGTCATCAGCAGCTCCAAGGCGCGGGGAGGGGCCGCGAGCGGCGGAACCCGACCAGGCGGCCCCGCGGGGGACGAACAGGCTCCGTGGGCACGGAGCGGGCGAGAAAAGGGCAGGAGTGCCCCGGAAGAGACAAAGGAGAAGAGGCAAGGAAGAGACAAGGCGGCCCCGCCCACCGGTCAGGGAATGCGGGCGGGAGCCACTTTGTTCCTCCACGGTACAAAACAAACCCGGCCCCCGCCACCCCCTCGCTCATCCCGTCACGGCTTCCCACAGACTCCACACACCGAGCCCCAGCATCAGGACGGCGGCGATCCGGGTGATGAGCTTCAGAGGCACCCGCTTCATCAGCGCCTTTCCGCCGAGGATGCCGAGCCCGGCCACGGCCCACAGAGCGAGGACCGCGCCGAGCCCGACGGAGAGCGGGTCGTCGTAGCGGGCCGCGAGGTTCGCCGTCATGATCTGCGTCAGATCCCCGAACTCGGCGACGAGGATGAGCATGAAGCCCGCCCCCGACACCTTCCAGAAGCTCTGGTTCTCGGGCTTGCGGATCTCCGCGTCGTCCTCGGCCCCGCCCTTGGTCAGCAGCAGCATCGCCGCCCCGCCCAGGAAGAGCACACCCGTCAGCGCGTGCACGATCTGCTGCGGCAGCAGTGTGAGCACGCTGCCCGCCGCCACCGCGAGGGTGACGTGCACGGCGAAGGCGGCGGCGACTCCGGCGAAGACGTACGAGGCGCGGTAGCGCGTACCGAGGACGAGGCCGGCGAGAGCGGTCTTGTCGGGGAGTTCGGCGAGAAAGACGACGCCGAAGACGAGCGCCGTGACACTGAAGCTGATCAATGTTCCTCAATCGGTCGGGCCGCCCCGCCGAGAGAAATCATCCGCTGACGCGACACCTCGGCACGGCAGCACACGTTCGGTCCGTGCCGGGCGGCACGGACGGTGCACTGCTTGCCGAAGGTCTCGCTGGCGCGGTCCCGGTCCTCGGGACCCGCCTCCGGGCGCCGGCTCAGACGAGCTGAGCAGTATGTCGACGGTCCGGCGAAGAGCTACTCCCCTTCTGCGGGGTCCATGGTACGCCGGGCGCGTCGCAGCTCGGGGGCGGGGTGCGCTGTCGGCTGCCGGCCCGGTGGGGCTTCTCGCGCAGTTCCCCGCGCCCCTGGAAAAGCCTCAAAGCAGGGCTGCGCCCCGTCCTTCTCAGCGGCGCGGGGACCTGGTCCTCCACGGACGCAGGGACCTGGTCCTCCAGACGCGGGGGGAGCTGCGCGAGCAACCACCAACCACCCGCACCCGCCGACCCAGCCCAGGCACCCCACTCCCCCCACTCCACAGGCGCCCGGCATCAATCACGCCCGCACCCCTTGTCGTGTCATGCGCACGTCATTAACTTCTCACCCGACGCACATCCGCCGGTAACACCACGCCGCGACCCTTCAATCGCCCGCCCCCCAAAGCCCCCTGGCCCCAAGGAGTTCACATGCGCAGGTTCTACGCGCGTCGACGAGTCAGCATACTCGCGGCGCTCAGCGGATTGACAGCTTCCGTAACGCTCTTCACCGCCCCCACCGCCTCCGCCGCTCTCCCCACCCCGGTCAGCGCCGCCACCGCACGCTCCTACCTCGCCACCCTGACCGTGGCGACCGAGGACCGCACCGGCTACAACCGGGACCTGTTCAACCACTGGATCACCATCAGCGGCACCTGCAACACCCGCGAGACGGTCCTCAAGCGCGACGGTACGAACGTCGTCACCAGCTCCGCCTGTGCCGCCACCAGCGGCAGTTGGTACTCCCCGTACGACGGCGCCACCTGGACCGCCGCCTCCGACCTGGACATCGACCACCTGGTCCCGCTGGCCGAGGCCTGGGACTCCGGCGCCGACAACTGGAGCAGCGCCACCCGCCAAGCCTTCGCCAACGACCTCACCCGCCCGCAGCTCATCGCCGTCACGGACAACGTGAACCAGGCGAAGGGCGACCAGGACCCCGCCACCTGGATGCCGTCGCGCACGGCCTACCGCTGCACCTACGTCCGCGCCTGGGTCCAGGTGAAGTACCACTACGACCTCTCCGTCGACTCCGCCGAGAAGAGCGCCCTCACCCGCTACCTGGCGAGCTGCTGACACCTGACGGATCGAGCCGCCCCCCGGACGAAGCGGACCGGCGCCGCTCGCGTCGAGCCGACACCAGCGGAATCAAGTGGCCCGAACCTCCCCATTGTGCTCCGTCGTTCCGTACCGTACGGGGCGACGGAGGAGGGTGATCGCCATGCCGGGACTGCGCCTGGGACCACTGCTGAGATATGTGGACGGCTCGTCCGCGACCGTCTGGGTCGAGGCGAGCCGCCCCTGTGTAGCCGAGGTGCGGTGCGCCGGCGGCGGGGGCGGCGAGGCCCGCACCTTCCAGATCGCCGGCCACCACTACGCGCTGGTCACGGTGACGGGACTCACGCCGGGCACGGCCTCGGCGTACGAGGTGCTGCTGGACGGCACGCCCGTGTGGCCCGAGCCCGACTCGGTCTTCCCGCCCTCCGAGATCCGCACCCCGGCCGAGGGCGACACCGTCCGGATCGCGTTCGGCTCCTGCCGCTGGGCCTCGCCACCGTCCGGCGAACCCGATCCGGTGGGCCCCGACGCCCTGGACACCCTCGCGGACCGCCTGGCCGCCGAACCGGGGGCCGAGCGCCCCGACGTCCTCCTGCTGCTCGGCGACCAGGTCTACGCGGACGAGACCTCCAAGGCCACCCGCCAGTGGCTCGCCGCCCGCCGGAACCTGTCGGACCCGCCGGGCGCCCAGGTGGCGGACTACGAGGAGTACACCCACCTCTACTACGAGTCCTGGCTCGACCCCGAGATCCGCTGGCTGCTGTCCACCGTGCCCAGTTGCATGATCTTCGACGACCACGACGTGATCGACGACTGGAACACCAGCGAGTCCTGGGTCGCCGACATGCGGGCCACCCCGTGGTGGCGCGAGCGGATCCTCAGCGGCCTGATGTCGTACTGGGTCTACCAGCACCTCGGCAACCTCTCCCCCACCGAGCTGGCCGCAGACCCCGTGCACACCGCCGTACGCGCCACCCCGGACGGTACGGACGCGCTGCGCGCCCACGCCGCCCGCGCCGAACAGGACGCCGCATCGGTGAGCTGGAGCTACCGGCGGGACTTCGGGCGGGTACGGGTCCTGATGCTCGACTCCCGGGCCGCACGCGTCCTGGACGAGCAGAACCGTTCGATGCTGGATCCCGGCGAGGCGGAGTGGCTGCGCACCCAGTCACTGGACACTCCCGGCTCGTACGACCACCTCCTCATCGGCACCTCCCTGCCCTGGCTCCTGCCCCATCTCGTGCACGACGCCGAGTCCTGGAGCGCCGCCCTGTGCCGGGGCGAGCGCGGGGACCGCTGGGCGCGGTTCGGGGAGAAGCTGCGCCGGGGTGCCGACCTGGAGCACTGGGCTGCCTTCCCCTCGTCCTTCGAGTCCCTGACCCGCCTGATCGCCGAGGCGGGCTCGGGGGCCGAGGCCCCGGCGTCCGTCCTCGTGCTCTCGGGCGACGTGCACCACGCCTACATCGCCGAACCGTCGTGGCCGGATGACCGCCCGGACCGATCCGCGGCCGGTTCGGACGGCTCCCCGGCCGGCGCCCCGGGCAAGCCGGACGCCCGCGTCCTCCAACTCACCTGCTCCCCCGTGCACAACTCCATCCCGCTGTCGATAAAGCTCGGCTTCCGCTTCGGCTGGAGCAGGACGGGCCGGGTGCTCGGCCGGTGGTTCGGGCGGCACGGGCATGGCGCGCGGCCCTCGATCGACTGGCGCCGAACGGACGGCCCCTGGTTCGGCAACCACCTCATGACGCTCACCCTGCACGGCCGTTCCGCACGGTTGCGGCTCGACCGCGCGCGAATGCGACGCGATGGGAAGGCGCGACTGGAAACGGCGACCGAGTCGGTACTCACCCCGTAATACGCCCATTGCGCACGGTTGTTGCCCCTGTTGTCCGAGATGCTCGTGAGGCATCCCACACCTGGTGTGCCCGAAGGGGCCCAGGACTCCGTTCCCGTGCAGTACGACGGCATGATGAGGCGGACCGTCCGCTCGTCGGCGGGCGGTCCGCCGCACCGCGCCCCACCATGCGCCCCACACGCACGGGAGTTACCCCTTTGTCTGATTTCCCAGGGATCAATGGCATCGGCATCGCTCTCGTGGGCGCCGGCCCTCGCGGCACCAGCGTCTTGGAGCGCCTCTGCGCCTCCGCCCCCGAACTCCTCGGCCCCGGCACCCACCTGACCGTCCACGTCATCGACCCCGCGCCGCCGGGCCCGGGCCAGGTGTGGCGCACCAGCCAGTCGCCCCACCTCCTGATGAACACCGTGGCCTCACAGGTCACTCTCTTCACCGACGAGAGCGTCGACTGTTCGGGACCGGTACGGCCGGGGCCCAGCCTGTACGAGTGGGCGACGGGAGGTCCTGGCTCCTCGGGCGGGCCGATCGGGCTGGGGCCCGACGACTATCCGACGCGGGCCCAGTACGGGCGCTACCTGGAGTGGGTCTTCGCCGAGGTGGTACGGGGCGCGCCGCCCCGGATCCGGGTCGAGGTGCACGGCACCCGCGCCGTCCGCCTCGACGACGCGCCCGACGGCAGCCAGCGGCTCACCCTCGCCACCGGCCACGTCCTCACCGGTCTCTCCGCCGTGGTCCTGACCCAGGGCCACCTCCCCACCCTCCCCGACCGGACGGAACGGGACCTCACCGCCCGCGCCGCCCGCCACGGCCTGCGCCACTTCCCGCCCGCCAATCCGGCCGACCTCGACCTCTCCCCAGTCGCCCCCGGCGAACCGGTCCTCCTGCGCGGCCTCGGCCTCAACTTCTTCGACCACATGGCCCTGCTGACGACGGGCCGGGGCGGCCGCTTCGTCCACGACGACGACCGGGACGACCCCGACCGGGACGACCCCTCCGGGGGCGGGCGGCGGCTGCGGTACGTCCCTTCCGGTCGCGAGCCCCGCCTGTACGCGGGCTCCCGACGCGGCGTCCCCTACCAGGCGCGCGGCGACAACGCCAAGGGCCCCTACGGCCGCCACACCCCGCTCGTCCTGACCCCCGAGGTCATCTCCGGCTTCCGCAAACGCGCGGACTCCGGGGAGGCCCCCGACTTCCTGACGGAGATATGGCCGTTGGTGGCGAAGGAAGTCGAGACGGTCTACTACGAAAGGCTGCTGGGGGTCACGGGAGCGACAAAAACGGCGGGGACGGCGGGAACGGCGGGGACACCAAGGACGCCAGAGGTGTCAGGGGCTTCCGGGGCTTCAGCGGCTTCCCCATCCGTCCCCGTCTCGCCCATCCCGTCGTGCGACCTCTTCGGCGGCGCCTCCCACGATCGTTTCGGCGACGCCCCCGGCAACTCGTCGACGGGCGGCCGCTTCCGTGACCGCTTCCTCGCCGTGCCCCACCGTTCGCGCCAAGAGGCCGCCGTACTCGACGAGTTCGGGGTGGCGGAGGCCGACCGGTGGTCGTGGGACCGCGTTTCGCGGCCGTACGCGGGGCGCACGTTCGCGGACCCGGAGGAGTGGCGGGGCTGGCTGCTGGGGTATCTGCGGGAGGACGCCGCGCAGGCCGCGCTCGGGAACGTCGAGGGGCCGCTGAAGGCGGCGCTGGACGTACTGCGGGATCTGCGGAACGAGTTGCGGCTCATCGTGGACCACCGCGGGCTGGCGGGCGCGTCACGCCGGGAGCATCTGGACCGCTGGTACACCCCGCTGAACGCGTTCCTGTCCATCGGCCCGCCCCGCAGCCGTATCGAGGAGATGTCCGCGCTGATCGAGGCGGGCGTACTGACGGTGCTCGGCCCCGGTCTGGACGTACGGCCGCAGGACGGGGCGTGGACGGCGCACTCGCCGGAGGTACCGGGGTCGGCGGTCCGGGTGACGACGGTCATCGAGGCCCGCCTCCCGGAGCCGGATTTGCGCAGGACGGCCGACGACCTGCTCGCCGGCCTGCTGAGGACGGGAGGGTGCCGCCCGCACCGAGTGGACGGATACGAGACAGGCGGACTGGACGTGACGCCTCGCCCATACCACCTGATTGACCGTCAGGGTACGGCGCATTCAAGGCGGTTCGCCTTCGGAGTGCCGACGGAGGGCGTGCACTGGGTGACCGCCGCCGGTGCCAGGCCAGGGGTGGATTCGGTCACACTCGCCGACGCGGACGCCGTGGCGCGAGCCGTTCTTCGCGCGACGACCTGCGCAAAGACTCCCCAAAAGCAGACAAAGAGCTGGCCAGATGTTGAACTTGCAAGCATCAATTAGGGCTGCCTAACGTGGATGACTCACCGGTAATAACCGTCCCCACCGGTCCCACGAGGGCCGGGTCACTACCGAAGGAGTCCCCACATGACCGGACGCCTCAACAGCGCCCAGCCATACGCCCTCGGTCTCTTCCGCATCGTCGTCGGCCTGCTCTTCGCCTGCCACGGCGCCCAGACCCTCTTCGGTGTCCTGGGCGGCGCGGACGGACAGGGCGGCACCGTCCCCGCCGGCACCTGGCCCGGCGGGTACGCGGCTGTCATCCAACTCGTCGGCGGCACCCTGGTACTGCTCGGTCTCGGCACCCGCTTCGCGGCGTTCGTCGCCTCGGGCTCCATGGCCTACGCCTACTTCAAGGTCCACCAGCCGGAGGCCCTGTGGCCGGTCCAGAACGGCGGCGAGGCCGCGGCCTTCTTCTGCTGGGCCATGTTACTGCTGATCTTCACCGGCTCCGGCGCGCTCGGCCTCGACCAGCTCTTCACCAAGCGTCAGGCCGCGTCCGCCGGCAGGTCCGCGACGAAGAAGGCGCCCGTGGCGGCGTGAACCGACCGACCGCGCGAAGGGCCGCCGGGGTTTCGCTCGCCCCGGCGGCCCTTCCGCGTCGGCAGCCCTTTCGCGTCGGCGGCCCTTCCGCGCCCCCGGTCACGATCCGAGAATCAGACCGACCCGGCACGACGATCAACTCGTGACCCGTGAACGGCGTCTGACCATGAAGCAGCGTCCGACAGCCACGTGTGCCCCTGTCGGCGGTCTGTCTTACCCGGGGCGTACGCTGTTCGGCTGTCACGGGTCGCCGTGTCGTCGGGGGACAACAGGAGAGTGCTCGGTGCTGGAGAGTCTGGGTTGGCTGGCCGCCGGCCCATGGATCTACGCGGTCGTGGGCGTGTCCATCGTGCTGGACGTGTTCCTGCCGGTCCTGCCGAGCGGGGTCCTGGTCGTCGCGGTGGCCACGGCCGCCGCGGCCGAGACCGCGGCGGGCGCGATGCCCCGTGAGGTCCCCGACATCCTGGTGCTGATGCTCTCCGCGGCGACCGCGTCCGTGCTCGGTGATCTGGTGGCGTACCGGCTGGCCTGGCGGGGCAGCGCCCGCCTCGACCGTGTCATCGCCCGCTCGCGGCGTCTGAGGACCGCGCAGGAACGTCTCGGCGCGGCGCTCGCGCGGGGCGGTGGGCTGCTGGTCGTCGTCGCGCGCTTCGCCCCGGCCGGCCGTTCCGTGGTCTCCCTCGGCGCGGGCGCCGCCCGTCACCGCGCCCGCGACTTCCTCCCCTGGTCAGCGCTCGCGGGCCTGGCCTGGGCCACGTACAGCGTCGCCCTCGGCTACCTCGGTGCCCAGTGGCTCGGCCCGACGTGGCTCGCGACGGCCGTCTCCCTGGCGGCACTCTTCGGCGCGGGAGCGGCAGCGGCGTACTTCATGCGCCGCCCGGTCCCCTCCGCAGGCGCCGGCGCCTGACGGCCCGAGGAAAGCAAGGGGCGCAGCCCCTGGGATGGGACGGGCAGGGGCGGCGGGGGCGGGAAACTATCCGGCCCGGCGGCCGGCGGCGGCCCCCCGCACCTCCAGCCCCGCCAGCAACTCCGCCGTGGCCTCGGCGACCGCGTCCACCGCCCGGTCGAAGACCTCGCGATTGTGAGCGGCGGGCGCGCGGAAACCGGAGACCTTGCGCACGTACTGAAGCGCGGCGGCCCGGATGTCGTCCTCCGTGGCCTCTTCGGGAAGGACGGGCGGTCGAAGAGTCTTGATACTGCGGCACATGCCCCCAGTCTCGCGCCTCCATCCGTCCGGATGAAGCCGCCCTCGACGTGACAGAAGAAACTCGCAACACAAAATCGAACAGGCGTAGCATTGTCGTGTGGCTAAGACCTATGACTTCCCCAGTGACCTCCTCGCCGGTCAGGAGGAGCTGCATCAGGTCCGGGCCGAGCTCCTGGCGCTGCTCAAGCGGCTGCCCTGGTCGGTCGAGCCCCTGGACGGTTTCAGCGACGACAACGGCTGGCGGAAGGTCGAGCGCCCCGCGTCACCGGGCTGGACGCCCGACGAGCAGGCCGAGGTGGAGAAACTGCGGCAGCGCGAGCGCGAGCTGGCGGTGTTCGTGAGCTGCCACCGGTTCTGGGGCGAGGTCGCCACCGAGGAGAGGGTCGAGGCCCGGACCCGGCTGAAGCACGCCCACGACGCCTGACAGGCCGATGACGAAGACCCCCGGCCGCGATCGGCCGGGGGTCTTCGTCGTCCTCGGTGGGCGCGGACGGTTTCGAACCGCCGACATCCTGCTTGTAAGGCAGGCGCTCTACCCCTGAGCTACGCACCCGAGTACGAGCCGACAGCCTACATTGCCCCAGGGCATGCCCGGCAAACCGGTGACCGGGGGTTATCCCCACCCTCGATCCGGGAGTGGCCCGGATCCCCCCGAGCGCTCCCGCTCCGTACGGTCGAGGCACAGCGCCGGGCGGCGCTGGACGGCGACAACAGTCCGGGACGACGGAAGACCGGCCCCAGGGGGAGATCGTCATGACACGCACAGCTCGTACGGCTCGTGCGCCTCGTACGGCAGCGCGTACCGCTCGGCGCACCGCTCACAGGTCCCGCACGGGAGCGGTGGCCGTGGCCGGCCTCGCCCTCGCGCTCACGGCGTCCGTCGCCGCGTGCGGGGCGGACGCCGGGGAGGACCGGGACCCGGAACGGCGGAGCTTCGCCCTGGCGGGCCGTACGCTCACCGTCGACTCGGACGACTCCGCGCTCGAACTGGTCTCGGCGGACGTGGACGAGGTCGAGGTGACCCGGTGGTTCGAGGGACGGGTCGTGGTCGGCGGGAACCCACGGGTGACCTGGGAGATGAAGGACGACCGGCTGAAGCTGCGGCTGAAGTGCTCCGGCTTCGTCGCCGACTGCTCGGCCAAGCACCGTATCGAGGTGCCGCGCGGGGTCGCGGTCACCGTGGAGGACGGGGACGGCAGCGTGCACGCGAAGGGCTTCGCCGAGCGGCTGAGGATCCGGACCGCCGACGGTTCGGTGCGGGTCAGCGACTCCACCGGGCCGCTGGAGCTGCACAGCGACGACGGTTCGGTGCGCGCGCTCGGTGTGGAGTCGCGAAACGTCAAGGCGAGCACCAAGGACGGCTCGGTCAAGCTCGAACTCGGTGTCGTGCCGGACCTGGTGGAGTCCCGCAGCGACGACGGCTCGATCACCATCGGGCTGCCGCGTGACACGTCGTACCGGGTGAAGGCCGACAGTGACGACGGTTCCGTGGACGTGTCCGTGGCGCGTGACGAGGGCAGCTCGCACCTGGTGAGCGCCCACACCCAGGACGGGTCGGTCACCGTACGGAACATGGGCTGAGAGCCGCGCGGGAACGGCGAACCGATCAGCCCCGTGTTTTCGTCCTCCACCGGTGGGAGAATGGCACCGGTCAGGGTGGATGACAGCACGGGAGAGGGATGTGACGGCGACACCTGCAGAGCCGTACACGCCGATGGTGCCGAGCGCACGACAACCCCAAGCGAGCGCACAGCAACCCCACAGCCGTGCACCACGCCAACCGGCCGACGCCCGTGCCCCGCACCGGCCCACCGTTCCCCGCACCCGGCGTTCCCACCGCTCGGCCGGACGCGACCTGGCCGTTCTCCTGGCGGTCCCCCTCCTCACCGCCCTGGTGCTGCCCGTCGCCTTCGCCGGGGGCGGCACGCGGCGGTGGTTCGGCGGTCGGGCGGAGAGTCAGCGGGCGGAGGCGCAGGCGGCGAAGGACGCGGCGGCGGCCGCGTTCTACGAGCTGGACACCGCCCAGCGGGATCTGCGGATCTCGATAGAGACGATCACCGCGGTGGACGAGTCCCCCGCCGCCCGCCAGGCGGTCTCCGCCTTCGAGGCGCTGGGACGGCGGATCGACGAGGTCAGCCACCAGTACATCGACGCCGTCGACGCCCACGACCTTGACCGGGACGACCTGGAGGCCGCCGCGGCCTCCCGGGCCCGGACCGAGCTGACGAAAGCCAAGGACGAGCTGGGCCGGGTCAAGCAGGAGCTGGACCGTTTCGCCCAGGGGCTCGGGCCGCTGCTCGGTACGGCGGAGACCCAGCTCGCCCGGCTGGTCCCCGCGGTGGAGCGCGCCCGACAGGGTCTGCTCGCCGCCTCCAACGCCCTGGACGCCGTACGGGGTTCGGGGTTGAAGGCCGACGACCTCGCCGCCCGGCTGGCGGCCCTCGCGCCCGAGCTGACCAAGCTGAACCAGGGGGCGGGGCAGCACGGCGTGCGGGAGACGCTGGAGCGGGCCGACCGGGTCGTGCGGGAGGCGGAGGTGGTACGCGCGGAGGCCGAGCGGCTGCCGGAGAAGGCCGCCGAGATAGACCACCGGCTGGTGTCGCTGCGGACGCGCGCGGAGGCGCTGGGCACCCGGGCGGAGCAGGTGCCGCAGGTGCTGAGCGAGCTGCGACGACGGTTCGTGGCGGCCTGCTGGCAGGATCTGCAGCAGGTGCCGGACCAGGCGGCGCGGGACGTGGAGCAGGCCCAGCAGAAGCTGCGCGAGGCGCGGGCCGCCCGGGACGCCCAGCGCTGGCCGGACGCGACCTCTCTGCTGTCGACCGTACGGGCGCTGCTGAACCACACCGACGAGGCGGTGTCCGCGGCGGGTGACCGGCTGCGGCGGCTGAACGCCGTGCAGAAGGACTCCTCGGAGGAGATCGACCGGACCCGGTTCGCGATCCGGGACGCCCAGCGCCTCGCCATGGCGGGCCGTTCCACACCCGACCCCCGGCACGCCCGCCCGCTGGACGACTCCGTGGCCCGGCTGGAGCGGGCGATCGCCACGTTGGAGGGCCGCCACCCCGACTACTGGCACTTCCTGACGGAGACGGAGGCCGTACGGCAGAACGTGGCCCGTGTGGTGGACCAGATCCGCAAGGAGCGGGGCGCGGGCGCCGTCTGAGGCGTCCGGGCCAAGGGCCACTGGGTTGCCCGGTGGAGCCCCCCGGCGGATGCTGAAAGGGTATGCAGGCCTCCGCTCACACCCGATGGGAGGCGGACATGGCCACGCACGCCACGCACACCGAGCGTACGAAGGCCCGGCACGCGGGTCCCCGGCGGCGGATCAGGATCGACGAGCACCTTCCCGTCGACCACCACCTCAGCAGGGTGTACCGGTTCGGGGCGGGCCTGATGGGTCTGTTCCTGGTCGTCTTCGGCATCCTGGGCCTCACCGGCAACGTGGGCTGGTTCGACACCGCCGGTGACGAGGTCGTGGGGCTGAGCACCAACGGCACTCTGAGCGTGCTGTCGATCGCCGTGGGACTGCTGCTGCTCGTCGGCATGGTCATCGGCGGCAACTTCGCCTCCACGCTGAACATGACGCTGGGGGTCCTGTTCATCCTCAGCGGCTTCGGCAACATGGCCCTGCTGGACACCGACTCCAACTTCCTGGCGTTCCACATCGAGAACGTGCTGTTCAGCTTTGTCGTCGGCATCCTGCTGATGACGTTCGGGATGTACGGCAGGGTCGGTACGGCGCTGCCGCACGACAGCCCGTACTGGCGGGCCCGCCATCCGGAGGCGTTCGAGCGGGAGACGGAACGCGAGGCCGGTGTGGAGACGGCGAAGCGAAAGCGGGCCGGCGCCCTCCCCGAGGGATCCGAAGCGGAGTCCGGGGGGAAGGGCGCCGGGTGAGCGTCGACGGCCCCGCCCACGTGCGGTGGGCGGCGCGGCCGGGGCTCAGGTGCGGTACGCGTAGTAGTTCGCGCTCGGGTACGAGGCGATGATGCTCGCGACCGAGCGGCGGTAGGTGTCCGCGTCGTGGTAGGTCAGGTAGGGGACGCCGCTGGAGCTGCGGTAGGTCGTCATCATGGAGTGGTCCTTGGACCCGTCCTTGTCGAAGTCGACCTGCAGTACGTCACCGACGTGCATCTGGTAGACGTTGGCGAGTGCGGTGGTCCGCTTGGCGGTCTGGGTGAACCAGGACCACTCGTTGACGCCGATCCAGGCGTCGGCCGTGCCGTTCGAGGCGTAGTACCAGGTGTCGTACTCCTCGGGCGTGACCGTGGAGATCTGCTTCCAGCCGCCCGCCAGGAGGCCCTGGCTGAGGAAGTTGGTGCAGTCGCCGCCGGCCGCGTTGTACTTGCGGTACGCCGGGTTGTAGTTCTTCCAGTACTTCTCGGTGTACGTCGCCATCGCCTTGTAGTCGTAGGCGCCGCCGGTGAGCGTCTTCGGCTTGGCCACCGGGTTGCGCGTGGTGGCCGCCTTGGGCGCCTGGATGACGGCCATGGGCGTACGGCTGAGCTTGGCGTCCGCGGGCGCGGCGACGGGCTCGTTGATGCGCGGTGCGCCACCGTCGGTGGAGCGCATGGCGGTCAGTTGCCAGGTGCCGTCCGTCTGGAAGGCGAAGGTCAGCACGTGGTGCGCGTCGAAGCCCGTGGAGGCGGGCTCGTCGCCACGTATCTTCTTGTACTTCAGGGTGGTGGTCTCGGTGACCTGGACCGTCGCCTTCTTGCCCTTGACCTTGGCGCTGTCGACGGTGACCTTGGTGTCGGCCGAGGTGTATGCCTCCCCGAGGTCGGCGAGGCGGGACCTGGTGCCCTTCAGGGCGGACAGCTTGGCGTCCTCGGCCTTCTTCTGGGCGGAGGACAGCCTGACGCCACCGGTGGGCTTCAGCGACTTGCGCGCGGCCTTGCTGCCGAGCAGGACAGCCGTGCGGTCGGTGAGCACATTGTCCGCGACACGGCCGAACGCGTCCTTGGTCGCCTTGGTGACCTTGGGCGTCGGCGCGGCGTGCGCGGCGGCGACGGGCAGCAGCGCGGAGGCCACCACGGCCGCCGCGAGGGTCGAGCCTGCGAGGCTCAACGTCCTTGATCTCACTGGGAATCTCCTTGACCCCGAGTTGGTCGTACCCGGGAGCAAATCTTTACATGACCGCCTCAAGAGGAGTGAGGTCGGGGGGTGTAACAAGTGAGCAACATGGGTATCTGTGCGGCTATTTCACGACCGATGCCCAATCGGCCGGGGCCTGGGCGGGGTCCAGTCCGCGCAGGTTCGCCAGGGTCTGCGGCGTCTGTACGTCCATCCAGTCGGCCAGTTCGTCGAAGGACACGCACTTCACGTCCTTCTTCACGCAGACGGTCTTGATGACCTCGTCGACGGCGTTCATGTAGATGCCGCCGTTCCACTGCTCGAAGTGGTTGCCGATGAGCAGGGGCGCCCGGCTGCCGTGGTACACGCGGTTGAAGCCGGCCATGTAGGTGTCGATGGTCTGCTGCTGCCACGTCGGGTGCATGGCCGGATCGCCGTCGGTCTGGCCGTTGGACTGGTTGTAGAGGAAGTTGAAGTCCATCGACAGCGCCTGGTACTCGTCGTCGAACGGGAGCATCTGGAGGGGGAAGTCCCAGATGCCGTTCTTCTTGCTCGGCCAGACCTGGAAGGCGCCCGGGGAGCTGGCGTCGTAGCGGTAGCCGAAGTCCTTGACGGCCTTCAGCAGGTTCTCCTGGCCCTCCAGGCAGGGGGCGCGGCCGCCCTTGACGGCCTTGACGTCGAAGGGCAGCGGGTCCATGTCGGTGTAGCCGGTGTTGGTCTTCCACTTCTCCAGGAAGGAGTTGAACTCCTCGATCTCCTGCTTCCACTCCGCGACGCTCCAGTCGCCGCCGCCCTTCGCGCCGCAGAAGTGGCCGTTGAAGTGGGTGCCTATCTCGTTGCCCTCCTTCCACGCCTTGCCGAGCTGTTCGAGGGTGGTGCGGACGTGTTCGTCGGTGGGGTAGCTGATCGCGGCGGCGCCCTTGTCGTGCTGCGGCGGGTCGTAGAGGTTCCGCTTGTCCTTGGGGAGCAGGTAGATGCCCGTGAGGAAGAACGTCATGTGGGCGTCGTACTTCTTCGCCATCTCCCGGTAGTGCTGGAAGAGTTCGTCGTCGCCGGCCAGCGCGCCGTCCCAGGAGAAGACGACGAACTGCGGAGGCTTCTCGCCCTTCTTGAGCGGTACCGCCTTCAGCCGGCCCTTCTGCGGGCCGGTGTAGGACGTGGAGCCGTCGCCGATGACCTTGGTCCTGCCGTCCCACTGGGGCTCCGCCGCGGCCTTGGATCTGCTGTCGCCGCCGGCCGACGAGGCGGTCGGCGCGGTGTCGGCCGTACGGTTCAGCACGAGATAGCCGCCGACCAGCGAGGCGAGAACGAGGAGTGCGGCCACGGTCAGGAACTGCGGGCGGGTGGTACGGCGCGGCGGGCGCGCCTTGCGGCGGCGACCCCGGTGCGATGTGCTGCCAGGCTTCATGTACGGCTCATTCTGCGAGGGTGGCGGGTGCGGGGGCTCATCGGGGTTCAGCCGATACTCATCGCACGGGACCAGATGTCGTAGGGGATCCCGGAGTTGGGTGTTCCGGCGATCCCGGCGAGCCGCAGCGGCTCCAGGCTCTTGGTGAGGTCGAGGCGGTAGACGACGACGGCGGTCGAGACCTTCTCGGCCGTTCCGACGTACCAGGCGGCCTTGTCGTCCTGAGTGGTGCCGCCCTTTCCGGCCACCTCGTAGGAGGCGGCGCCGGAGGCGGTGGGGTGGTCGGCGCGGAAGGCGTCCGTGAGCGCCGAGGTGACCTGGGCGGCCACCTTGACGCCCACCGCGCGCTTCGGCTTCGGGGTGTTCAAGGCGACCTTGGACCCGTTGTGGGTCATCTTCCGCACCGAGTACGGCTCGGTGTGCCGGCCCAGGGCGGCGAAGGTGCTGTAGCCGCTGGCCATGCGGATGGCGCTGGGGGTGGCGCTGCCCACGGACATCGCGGGCACCTGCGCCCCGAAGCTGGACGCGAGCAGTCCGGCCGCCTCGGCGGTCTTCCGCACCTTCTCCAGGCCGGTGTCCATGCCCAGCTGCATGAACGGTGTGTTCACCGACCTGGCGAGCGCGTCGTGCAGGGTGATCGGCCCGTAGGACCTCTTGCCGTCGTTGTGGGCCGCGACCTTCTTGCCGCCGCGGTCCCAGTACGGCCCCTCGGGCGTGGTCACCGGGACACCGTCGTTGCCGTCGTAGACCGTCTCCGGGTTGACAGGTGTAGCCGCGCCGCCGCGTTCCTTGACGACACCGTGTTCCAGACCGGCGGCGTAGACGAACGGCAGGAAGGCCGAACCGGCCGGGACGGTGGTCGCGTTCGACTCGTTGTAGCCCTGTCTGCGGTGGTCGGGCCCTCCGTAGACGGCGAGGATCCGTCCGTCGGAGGCGACGGACGAGGCCCCGAAGTGGGCGGTCCTGGCCTTCTTCGGGTCCTCCTCGCGCACCTTCTTGCGTGCCTCGGTGACGGCGTCGGTCAGCTCGGTCTGCCGTTCGCGGTCGAAGGTCGTGTAGATCTGGTAGCCGCCCCGGTCGAATTCCTGGTCGGTGAGGTTCGCGGCCTTCTTGGCGTACTGGGCGGACAGCTCCACGAGATAGTCGCTCTGCTTGCCGGTGTCGTACTGGCTGGACTGCTTGAGCGGCTCGGGGAACTTCGTGTACTTGGCGCGCTCGGACGCGGAGAGCTTCCCGAGGGACACCATCCGGTCCAGGATCCAGTCCCAGCGCACCACGGCCCGCTCGCGGTTGGCCTTGTTCAGGGTGGGGTCGTAGAGGCCCGCGCCCTTGAGGAGGGAGGCGAGGAGCGCGGCCTCGCTGACGTTCAGCTCGCTGACGTCCTTGCCGTAGTACGCCTGGGAGGCGCGCTGGATGCCGTAGGTGCCGCGGCCGAACCAGCTGGTGTTGAGGTAGCCCTCCAGGATCTCGTCCTTGCTCATCTGGTTGTCGAGCTTGAGGGCGAGCATCGCCTCGTCGAACTTGCGGCCGAGCGAGCGGTCCTGGGTGAGGTACACGTTCTTGACGTACTGCTGGGTGATCGTCGAGCCGCCCTGGGTGTCGCCCTCGCCGACGGTGCGCACCAGGGCGCGGGTGATGCCGCTGACGGAGATGCCGGGGTCCGAGTAGAAGCTGGCGTTCTCCGCCGCGAGGACCGCCCAGCGCACGCCCTCGGGGACGTCCTTCAGCGGCATCGCCTGGCGGCGCACCCAGCCCGTGCGGGCCATGGGGGTGCCGTCGGACCAGAAGTACACGTTGTCCTGCTGGGTGGCGAAGGTGTTGAGGTCGTCCGGTATGTCCGTGGCGGCGTAGGCGGCGGTGAGCAGCATGCCGCTGACGCCCACGGCGAGGCCGGCCGCACCGAGCGACTGCCGCCAGGACGGCACCCAGCGACGCCAGTCGGCACGGTCCGGGCGCGGGTACCGCGGACGCAGACGGCGGGCGAAAGGCGCGAAGGGGGCCAGACGCGCGCCGGCGACGGCGGAGAACCTGGCCGGAACAGACGCTTTCGGCGCCTTGCGCCGACCCCGCTTCCCCGGTTGCGGCTCCTCCTTCACGTCGCCGAAGGCACCCGGCTCCAGCACCCGTAGCTGCATGGTCTCGTCGGCCGGCGGGACGGGAAGCTTGAGTTGCATGGTGAGGTCGGACTCCCTGGGCTCCTCCCTGGGCTCGCCCCTGGACTCCTCCTGCCGCCCCTCGGCCGCCCGTCGGCGTCGTGTGCGACCTTCACCCTCGGAGCCGGTCACGCCCTCCGGGCTAGTCACGGCGGCCTCCCTGACATCGCCGGTCCGGGCGCCGCGCGGCAACGATTCTGCAGTGCGCGGCAACCTTTCGCCCACGCACGGCGACTATCCGACCGGGACACGTGCCTCCCGCTCGCCCAAGGACAGCAGTCACGCCTGTCCCCCCTCCCCACTTGGCATCGCCCGTGTGGACAGCCACAGCCGCAACACCCGCGGCTGCGAGCCCCCTCTTCCCCCGGCCTTTCGGCCTCCACACAGCGACCACAAATTATCAGTCACTTTCACAAACACTTCAGTCGGCAGCGTGAAATTTTCGCCACACGGGCCGACCGGCCTGCCCCGAGGCCTCCTGACACCGCTCGGACGCCGGTTAGCCTGTGCCCATGCCTCGCTATGAGTACCGCTGCCGGACCTGCGGCGACACCTTCGAACTGAGCCGGCCGATGGCCGACTCCTCGGCCCCCGCGGACTGCCCCGTGGGCCACTCCGACACGGTCAAACTGCTGTCGACGGTCGCGGTCGGCGGCTCGTCCGCCGCGTCCGCGCCCGCGCCCCGGGCCGGCGGCGGCGGGGGCGGATGCTGCGGTGGCGGCTGCTGCGGTTGATCACACTTCGTTCAACGGCCCCGGGACCGTGAGCGTTCAGCCCCCTCCCCGGCCCGAGGTGAGTGTTCACCACCGTCTCAGGCTCCCTTCAGGTTCGACGGCCTAGCCTGCCGCCATGACAGCCATGCAAGCGGAGTCGACGAGCGGCGCGCCCCTGTGGATCATCAGTCTGATGGATCTGCTGGGAGCGCCGGGCGCGGGTCTCGCCGTCGCGCTGGAGAACCTCTTCCCGCCGATCCCCAGCGAGGTCATCCTCCCCCTCGCCGGCTTCGCCGCGAGCACCGGCCAGATGAACCTCCTGGCCGCCCTGGTGTGGACCACCGTCGGCTCCGTGGTGGGCGCCCTCGCCCTCTACGGCGTCGGAGCCCTCCTCGGCCGCGAACGCACGGTCGCCATCGCCGCCCGGCTGCCCCTCGTCAAGGTCTCGGACATCGAGAAGACGGAGGCCTGGTTCCTCCGGCACGGCACCAAGGCGATCTTCTTCGGCCGGATGATCCCCGTCTTCCGCAGCCTGATCTCCGTACCGGCCGGCGTGGAACGCATGCCCCTGCCCGTCTTCACCCTCCTCACCACCCTGGGCAGCGCCCTGTGGAACACGGCCTTCGTCCTGGCCGGCTACTTCCTGGGCGCCAACTGGACGGAGGTGACGGCGATCGTCTCGACGTACTCGAAGATCGTCCTGGCGGGGGCGGCGCTGGCGGTCCTGGCGTTCATCCTGGCCCGCTTCCTGAGAAGGGGGAGCTCCGCAGGGGCGCGGGGCCGTGTCGATATGCGGCTCCGCCGCGGGGCGCGACAAGCCACGACGAACCCGCAGCCCGAAACGCACAGCACCCCCACCCCCTGACCGGCCCCCGAACCCCGCTCAACGTTCCCGCACGGCCCGCAGGAACTCCCGCAGAATGCGCTCCCCGGCCAGCACACCCCGCTCCGGCAGCGCGGTGACCGTCGGCCCCGACCACCCCGCGTCGGCCAACTCCCCGTGCCCCGGCCGCCAGGCCCGATCCGCCGCGAGCAACAGATCCGCGTCGAGCAGGGAGTCACCCGCGGCGAGCGTCAGCTCGACCCCGGTCCTGCGGGCCACTTCCCTCATCGCCGCGCTCTTGGTCAACGGCTTCGGCACGGCGTACAGCTTGCGCCCCTGCAGGGAGACGGTCCACCCCCTGTTCTCGGCCCACACCGCGAGTTCCTTCACCCACTCCTCGGGCAGCAGCTCACGCTCGACGACGAGGTAGACGAACAGATCCTCCGCCACCCGGTGCTTGCGCACCCACGCGGGATCCGTGGTGGCCGCCATGTGCTCGCGCACCTCGGCGAGCGGCGCGCACTCGTCCGCGAGGCGGGCCGTGACCCGCTGGTGCCAGGCGGTGTCCGTGACACCGTCGACCAGCAGATGCCCGCCGTTGGCACAGATCGCGTACGCGGGCTCCGGCCCCGGGAGGTTGATCCGCTGGTACTGCTTGCGCGTACGGGTCGTCGTCGGCACGAACACCGCCGCGTCCCCCAGCTCGGCCAGCAGCCGCGAGGCCGTCTCGGTCATGTACGACAGCGGTCTGCTCTCGTGCACCTCGACGGTGAGCAGCCGGGGCGCCCGCGCGTCCGGCATGGTCAGCGCGAGCGCGGCGGACGAGTAGATGAGCGTACGGTCCAGATCGCTCGCGACGAGAACCCGAGGCCCCGGCATCAGACCGCCACCGCCTTGCCGTCGGCGCCGGTCGCGCCCCGCGTGTACTTCGGGTGGATCAACCCCACGCATGTGTAGGGCAGTTCGGCCACCTCTTCCACCGGTACCCCTCTCTGTTCGGCGAGCAGGCGTACGTGGTCGAGGTCCGCGCCCGCCCCAGCCCGCGCGAGGATCTTCCACGGTACCCGGCGCAACAGAACCCGAGTGGTCTCCCCGACACCCGGCTTGACCAGGTTGACGTCGTGGATCCCGTACTCCTCGCTGATCCGCTCGACGGCCGCCCACCCCTCCCAGCTCGGTGTGCGATCGGCGCCGAGCAGCTCCTTCGTACGGGCGTCGACGGCGTCCGCGACAGCACCGAACCGCTCGGAGACGGCGTCCAGGAACGCCACCGAGACATCCACGCCGGCCAGTTCCCGGTAGAACTTCGCCCCGTGGAAGTCATCGGGTCCAACCAGGTCCGAGCGCAGCACGGTCCGCGATATCAGTCCGGAGACGGTGGAGTTGAGGCAGGCGGACGGGATGAGGAAGTCCTCCCGCGTGCCGTACGTCCGCACGCATGACCCGGGGTCGGCTAGCACGGCGATCTCCGGGTCGAAGCCGGTGATCCCGTCGGACTCCTCGAACTCCACGAGTGCGGCGGCGAGTTCGCGGGTGATGGCGCCCTTGCCGGTCCAGCCGTCGACGAACACGACGTCGGCGGGGTCGTGACGGGCCGCCAGCCACCGCAGCGCGTTGGCGTCGATGCCCCGTCCCCGCACGATGGACACGGCGTAGTGCGGCACCTCGATCCCGTGCCGGTGCCGCGCCCAGCGCCGCATCAGCACGCCGACGGGCGTCCCGGCCCGTGCCAGCGACACGATGACGGGCCGCGACGACCGCTCCGCCAGCACGGTCTCGGTGACGACCCCCACGGCCGACGCGATCCGCTCGGCCGACGCCTCCAGAGCGCTGTGGAAGAGCGCCTGGTACTGCTCACTGGGCTGGTACTCGACCGGCAGCGACTCCGCGTAGTGCGCGCCCCCGCTCTGGATGGCCTCCTCCCGCTCCTCAGTGGGCGCCTCCAGCGTCACCTCCGACAGGTCCTGCAACAGCCACCCCACCTCGTCGGCCGCGTAGGAGGAGAAGTCGGGGCCGCGTAGGGGCTCGGGGAGCATGGATGACCTTTCGGGCGAGTGCGGGCTCTCGGATGTCGGCGCGGACGGTTCGGCGCGGGCTTCCTGCGCCGCGGCGGCGCTCGGTCCACACGGTGTGTTCCGGTGGTGCCCGGTCGGCGGGACGTACGACGGCACCACCGCGAGGAGCACGGTCGGCGTGTGGGCGGCGAGGGTGGCGAGCAGGCCGTCGTCGGCGTGCAGGGCGGGCGTGTCGGCTGCCGAGTCGACGACGGCCACCACCGCGTCGAAGTCGCCGCCGGCCACGTTGTAGGCGTACCGCTCCCCCGGCCCGTCCGCGGGCTCGTCGTGCGCGGGGAAGACGATGCGGCTGCGTATCGCGTAGCCGGGGTCGTCGACGGCGAGGACGGGTGACCGGGTGGTGGTGGAGAACCGTATCTCCACCGCCCCGTCCGCAAGCCGCTCCAGCTCCCGCGCGAGGGCCAGCGGCGCGTACATCAGCTCCTCGAAGCCGAGCACGAGCACCCGGCGGGCCCCCGGTGGCAGGGCGTCGGCGATACGCGTGGCCATACCGGGCAGCGCGCCCTCCAGCCGCTCACGGTGCGCCGGGGTGAACCCGTGCCGCCCCCCGTCGGGCAGCCCCTCCGGCCAGCCCAGCTCGACCCGGGTGACCCGGCCCGCCGGAGGCACGGCCGCGGTGGCGGGCACCGCGGCCCCCTCGTGCTCGGCGACCAGTGCCTGCCCCTTCTCCAGCACGCCCTCCGGCAGCCGCACGGTCCCCTTCGCCGCGGTCACGAGATCCACCCGCGCCCCGATCTCCCGGGCGAACTCGGACAGCCGCCCCTGGTCCGACGGCGAGCGCATGTCGACCAGCGCCACGACGACGTACCGCTGCCGCGGATACCGCTCGTGCAGCGCGCGGATGGTGTTGAGGACGGTGTTCCCGGTGGAGAACTCGTCGTCGACGAGCACCAGCGGCCCCCGCCCCGCGAGCAGTGCCGGGTCCTCGGGCAGCAGCAGGTGCGACGTCGCGTGGGAGTGGGACTCCTCGAAACCGCCGGCCTGGTCGACTCCTTCGACGGGGCGCCGGGTGGAGTGGAGGTAGGGCGCCTCGCCCACCCCGTCCGCGACGGAGTGGCCGAGCCCGGTGGCCGTCTCGGCGTACCCGAGGACGACCGCGGTCCGCACCCCGTCCGCGCCCAGCAGCTCCCGTACCCGACGGCCGAGCGCGAACCCGTACCCGTGCACGACGGCCGGTGACTGCGGCACATGCTTGCCCAGGACGTTCGAGACCAGCAGATGCGCCCGCTTGGGGTTGCGCCGCAGCGCGAGCCCCAGCAGACCGCTCAGCCGCTCGTCCCCGACCAGTTCGACCCCGAGCCGCCGGGCGACCCAGTCCCCGGACCAGACCATGCCGCCGTCGGCCCCGGTCGTGTCGTTCGCTGCGTTAATCATCAATTCCTTAGTACTACGAGATGAACATGGACGTCGCTGTGGAGACGAGGGCAGCGGCTCAGTCGGGCAACCCGGCCGCCAGCAGATCCACGAACCCGATGTCCTCGTTGGCCACACCGAACACCTCGGCCCGCTGCAGAACCCTTTCTGCCCAGGCGCGATGCGGCTTGACCTCGTTCATCTTGTTCCGGGAGGCGGAGCGCAGAACGCCTCCGTTGCGGTCCGGCCGCAGGATGTCCTGCGCGTCGCCGAACTCCTCATGGCTGACCACCGACAGCGCGTGCACCGGCAGGACGTGCGAGGGATGGATGCAGGTCTTGCCGAGCAGCCCGTTGGCGTGGTCGAGGGAGATCTCCCGGAGCAGCCCGTCCAGCGCGTGCTCGATCAGCGACTCCCGCAGGTCCACCGCCCGGTTCGCCAGGAAGGGACTGGTACGCAGTTGCGGCTTGAACATGCGTTCCTGAACCCGGAAGTACTCCCACACGGGCCCGGTCACCGTGAACCCGGTGCCGTCGGCGCGCCCCAGCACGTTCACCACGTCAGCGATCACGGAGGCGACGATCTGGACGTCGTAGGCGGTCATGTCGGGCGCCCGGCGCAGCGCGTAGGAGGAGCAGAAGTCGGTGACGCCGAGACGCAGCGCGAGGACGCGGTCGCGGTACTTGTCGACGGTGTGGGCGATGCCCTGGAGCGCCTCCACCCGCGTCTCCCGGTACATCAGCTCGGGCGACTCCAGCACCGGCATCCCGAACAGCCGCCGCCCGCTCGCGGCCTCGGCGGCGGTCAGCGCCTCCAGGAAGCCGACGCCGCGCTCCTCGGTGAACTTCGGGAACACGAATCCGGACAGCAGCCGCACGGCCGGTCCGAAACGGCTCACGAGGTCCGGTATCTGCTCGGGGAAGCGGACCCGGATGAACAGCAGCGGAAGCTCGACGTCCGCCCGTCCGACGAGGTCGGCGAACTGCCGGACCAGGTTCTCCTCGGCGCCCACGACCTCCGCGTCGTCGATCGAATCCTCCAGGCAGAGCACCATGGAGACCACGCCACGCCCGGCCTGCTTGACGATGTCGTCGGCCAGCCGCTCCCGGGTGGCCGGACTGTAGAGCGTGGCGCCGAGCGCGGCGGCCAGCACCCGGGCCGGGGAGTCGGCGTCGAAGACACCCGGCTGCCGGAAGAAGAGGCGCTGGCGCTCCTCAGGGGCGATGTGCCCGAAATGACGCATATGGTTCCCCCGTGGCTGCTGGGCGTCCGGTCACGATCGTGGCCGGTAATAGTACGTACGAATATGTGACACCAGTTCCCACCGGGCGTGAAGTTCTGGTAACCCGGCCGTGTCGGGTGGCGGACGCTTCCAACCGACGGTTGCCGCCCCCCGCGTTGTCGTGATCAGGACCGAGAGGGCAGGATGACCGCATGACGCACGCGATGCTGAAGGGGTCGAACGTCCCGATCGAAGCCACGGCGGTCCGCGCCGTGCTGCGCTGGGCGCCGGGACAGGGCACCCCGGTGGTCGACGCCTCGGCGCTGCTCCTCGGCCCCGACGGCCGCGTACGGTCCGACGAGGACTTCGTCTTCTACAACCAGCCGCGCCATCCCTCGGGCAAGGTGTGGCGGCTCGGCCAGAAGCGCGTGGCCGAAGGCCTCACCGACACGATCCAGACCGACCTGGCCGGTGTCGAGTCCGCCATCAGCCAGATTCTCCTCGTGGCTTCGGCGGAGGGCATCTCCTTCGACCGCGTGCGCTCCCTGCGCATCCTGCTGTACGACGCCACCGTCGCCGACGCCGAACCGCTGGCGTACTTCGACATCAAGCCCGAGACGGGCGAGGAGACGGCCCTGATCTGCGGCGAGCTCTACCGTCGGGGCGGTGGCTGGAAGTTCCGCGCCCTGGGCGAGGGCTACGCCAACGGCCTCCAGGGTCTCGCCACGAACTACGGCATCTCGGTCGACGAGTCGGAGGCGGCCGACGACCAGAGCGCCACCACCCAGACCCCCTCCCCGGAGATCTCGGGCCCGCTGCCCCCGGAGCAGCCCCCGACGGGCGTCCCGTCGCAGCCCTCGTACGGCTACCCCCCGGCGGCCCCGACACACCATCCGGCCCAGCCGGCCTACGGCTACCCCCAGCCGACCCCCGCCACCGCCAACGGCCCGGCCTACGGCTACCCGCAGCCCACAGCGGCGGCCCTGGACCCCGACTTCCGCCTGCCGCCCCAGGGCCCCCAGTTCATCGGCCGCTGAGGGACCCGCGCGTCAGCGCTCCGCCTTGGTCTTGTAGCCCCGTCCCCACTGCAATCCCCACCCGTACAACCGGTCGAGCTCCGCCTGGAACCCGTAGACGAACTTCACTTCCCGGCGGACGACGATCTCCCCCTTGACGTTCTCGATCATCACCACGGCGCACGACCGCGCCTGCGGGTGCCTCTCGTCCAGGCCTATCTCGATGCGCGGTCCGTTGCTCGGATAGAGCGTCACGATCGCGTGCGTACGGTCGAAGGCCGGGGTCTGGTCGTAGATGTAGACGAAGACCAGCATCCGCTTGAAGTTGTCCCGGTGGTCCAGGTTGATGTACATCGTCTCGCCCGACCCCGACCCGAAGCGGTCGTCGCCGCTGAGCCGCATGTACGGCGCCTCGTTGATGTCCCCGAGGAAGCCCCCCAGCGGCTGCACGACCCCCTTCGTGCCGTCGGCCAGTTCATAGAGGCAGCCGAGGTCGAGGTCGACGTTCACCATGCTCTGGCTGTGCGCCTGCACCGCCTCCGGCCGGAGGGCCTTGAAGGGGTGCCGCAGCACGCTCTGCCGCTTCATGCCGCCGATGTCGGAGGTCCGCATCCGCCAGGACAGGTTGACGCGCAGATGCCCCGCCGCGGCGTTCTGCTTGGACAGCGACACCTTCTGGTGCCGCTTGGTCAGTTCGATCGCGTTGGTCGCCGCGTTGCCCGCGTCGAACTCCGAGGCCCGCCCGCGCCAGAGGTTGTCCAGGAAACCCATGCCCGCCCCACAACTGCCGTGTCGTCGCGTCAACCACCAGCGGGGCGGCCGACGAGGACGAGTCCTCGTCGGCCGCCCCGCTCAGAGCGTTCCCTCACGCGGAGGGCCGTCACACTCCGGAACCGGTCACACCGCCCCGGAGCGCCGGCTCAGACCCCGGAGGACACCTCCTCCTTGGAGGTGTCAGCTTTTCCCTCCGCGGCCGCCAGCGCCTTGTTGCGGCGGACGGAGGACCAGAAGGACCAGCCGATCAGGATGACACCGATCGAACCGGTGATGAACTCGTTGATCTCGTACTGGATGGTGATGAGGAGGATCGCGGCGAGGGCGCCGATCGCGTAGTGCGCGCCGTGCTCCAGGTACACGTAGTCGTCGAGGGTGCCCTGGCGGACCAGGTACACGGTCAGCGACCGGACGTACATCGCGCCGACACCGAGGCCCAGCGCCATCAGGACGATGTCGTTGGTGATGGCGAAGGCGCCGATCACACCGTCGAAGGAGAAGGACGCGTCCAGGACCTCCAGGTAGAGGAACATGAAGAAGGCGGCCTTGCCCGCGAGGGCCACGGCCGAACGCGGCTTGCCCGCGCGCTCCGCCGCTTCCTCCTGCTCGTGCTCGCGCTCCTCCTCCTCTTCGAGCTTGTTCTCGAAGAAGCCGGAGAGACCGCCGACGACGAGGTACGTGATGAGGCCGGCGAGACCGGAGATCAGGACGGTCTGCGCCTTGTCGACGTGTGTGCCGCCGTGCTGGTGGGCGTGGGTCGCGAAGGTCATCGAGGTGATCAGCAGGACGATCATCGCGATGCAGGCCGACAGCATGTCGATCTTGCCGAGCTTGGACAGCGGGCGCTCCAGCCAGCCCAGCCACTTGATGTCCCGGTCCTCGAAGATGAAGTCGAGGAAGATCATCAGCAGGAACATACCGCCGAAGGCCGCGATCGACGGGTGGGCGTCGGTCACGTACTGCTGGTACTGGTCCTTGTCGGTGAGCGCGAGGTCGACGGCCTCGATCGGGCCCATCTGGGCACTGATCGCGACGATCACGACGGGGAACACCAGACGCATGCCGAACACGGCGATGAGGATGCCGATGGTGAGGAAGATCTTCTGCCAGAAGGCATTCATCTTCTTCAGGATCCCGGCGTTGACCACCGCGTTGTCGAAGGACAGCGAGATCTCCAGGACGGACAGGATCGCGACGATACCGAACGCGGCCCATCCGCCGTAGAGAACCGCTGCGACCAAGCCGAGCGCGGTGACCGCGAACGACCAGCCGAAGGTTTTCAGAACCACTGGCTACCCAATCGTGTGTGTACGGGGTTCCCCCGCGCCGCGCGCGGCTTTACGAAACTTTGAACCCGAAGTCTAGTCGGGTACCCCTCGCACCCCACACGGCCCCGGCTTTTGCGCATATAGCGCTACGAGACATTCACTCCGAAGTCGAGCGCGATGCCTCGCAGACCGGACGCGTACCCCTGTCCCACCGCGCGGAACTTCCACTCCCCGCCATAGCGGTAGACCTCGCCGAAGATCATCGCGGTCTCGGTCGAGGCGTCCTCGGAGAGGTCGTAACGGGCGAGTTCCTGCCCGTCCGCCTGGTTGACGACACGGATGAAGGCGTTGCTGACCTGGCCGAAGGCCTGGCCCCGGTTCTCCGCGTCATGGATGGAGACCGGAAAGACGATCTTGTCGACGGAGGCCGGCACCTTGGAGAGGTCGACGATGAGCGACTCGTCGTCGCCGTCGCCCTCGCCGGTGAGGTTGTCACCGGTGTGCTCGACCGAGCCGTCGGGGCTCCTGAGGTTGTTGTAGAAGACGAACCACTCGTCCCCCAGCACCCGGCCGCCCTGGCACAGCAGTGCGCTGGCGTCGAGGTCGAAGGGGGCTCCGGTGGTGGTCCGGACGTCCCAGCCGAGCCCGACCATCACCTGCGTGAGGTTCGGCGCGGCCTTGGAGAGGGAGACATTGCCTCCCTTGGCGAGCGTGACGCCCATGGTGCTGGTCCTCCCCGATTGCGAGCTTCGGTTGCTCGGCTGTTCAGTTGTCGTCTGTTCAGTTGTCGTCTGTTCAGTTGTCGGCTGTTCAGCCGTCGTCGTACGAGCGCGTCCGGCGCCGCGGTCGATGACGACTGCGGCGCCGGACGTGGTGAGTCCTGTGGGTCTTCCCCCGTGACTCAGACGTTCACACCGAAGTCCTGCGCGATACCGCGCAGGCCCGAGGCGTAGCCCTGGCCGATGGCACGGAACTTCCACTCGGCGCCGTGCCGGTACAGCTCACCGAAGACCATGGCGGTCTCGGTGGAGGCGTCCTCGGAGAGGTCGTAACGGGCGATCTCCGCCTCGCCCGCCTGGTTCACCACGCGGATGAACGCGTTGCGGACCTGGCCGAAGGACTGCTGACGGTTCTCGGCGTCGTAGATCGAGACCGGGAAGACGATCTTCTCGATCTCGGCCGGGACGGTCGCGAGGTTGACCTTGATCTGCTCGTCGTCGCCCTCGCCCTCACCCGTGAGGTTGTCACCGGTGTGCTCGACCGAGCCGTCGGGGCTCTTCAGGTTGTTGAAGAAAATGAAGTTGGCGTCGCTGCTGACCTTGCCCGACGCGTCCAGCAGCAGGGCGCTGGCGTCGAGGTCGAAGTCGGTGCCGGTCGTGGTGCGGATGTCCCACCCGAGGCCGATGATGACCGCGGTCAGGCCCGGTGCCTCCTTGGTCAGCGATACGTTGCCGCCCTTGCTGAGGCTGACTCCCACGAGTCCTCCCTTTGTTGTCAGGGGCGGGGAGCCCCGTCGTGCGTTGCTATCGGATCAACGTGTCGATCCTAGTGAGGGGTTCCCGTTCACCGCAGGCCCTGGAGCCGAAGAATCACAGGGTGTCGAGGGCGGCGACGTACTCGTTCAGGTCTCGGGCGTCCGGCAGGGCGTTGACGACCGACCAGCGGACGACGCCCTCCTTGTCGATGATGAACGTGCCGCGCACCGCACAGCCCTTGTCCGCGTCGAAGACGCCGTAGGCGCGGCTTACCTCGCCGTGCGGCCAGAAGTCCGACAGCAGCGGGTACGGCAGGTCCTCCTGCTCGCCGAAGACCCGCAGCGTGTGGATCGAGTCGTTCGACACCGCCAGCAGCTGCACCTCGTCGTTGACGAACTTCGGCAGGTTGTCCCGCAGCTCGCACAGCTCACCCGTGCACACCCCGGTGAACGCGAACGGGTAGAAGAGCACCACCACGTTCTTCTCGCCACGGAAGTCCGACAGCCTCACCGTGGCGCCGTGGTTGTCCCTGAGCTCGAAGTCGGGGGCCTTGTCGCCGAGCTGGATCGCCATGATTTTCCTGCGTCCCTTCATGGACTGTTCGGGTGACCCAGCCTACGCAGGGGACACGAAACCCCTGGAGGCAGGCCCCTAAGGGGCTGCTCTCCAGGGGCGCGGGGAACTGCGCGACAAGCCACGACCGGCCCGCGGTCGCCGACGCGCAGAACCCACCGAGCTCTCAGGCGAACCTGCCGAGCCAAAGCGGCAGCGTCATGTCACCTCTTGCCGGACTTCGCCGCCTTCGGCGTGACCAGACGACTGCCGCTCCAGTCCTTGCCCACGCTGACACTCTTCGACGCGGACAACCCCGCAGTCGTCGCGGCCTCCGAAATGTCGCTGGGCTCCACATAGCCGTCCCGCCCGGTCTTGGGCGTCAGCAGCAGGATCGAGCCACCTTCCTCGATGTACGTGGTGGCGTCCACCAGCACGTCGGTCAGGTCGCCGTCGTCGTCGCGGAACCACAGCACGACGGCATCGGCCACGTCGTCGTAGTCCTCGTCGACGAGCTCACTGCCTACGACTTCCTCGATGGACTCGCGGAGCTCCTGGTCGACATCGTCGTCGTAGCCGATCTCCTGGACCACCTGCTCGGGCTGGAACCCCAGCCTCGCGGCAGGGTTCGTCCGCTCCTCCGCGTGGTCCGCGGTCGCGCTCACGGGTTGCCTCCTGATCATGTTCGGGTGGGGTCGCCCCCTGGGGAATCAGCCACGCGCGTGCGCGAAGCATTGGCCGTAGTCCACACGGGCGGGACGGATCGCGCAAGTACCCAGCGTTCCAGACCGCCGAAACGGTGACGATCCGGGCCGTGTCACCGCAACTCCCTGCGCGGATTCACAGCTTCACGTGACGCACGCCACACCGTTCTGCCCGCTTTGTGCATTTGGCAACCATCCGGGAGTACGAGGATCGAATACCTTTACCACCTTTACCAGGCATGGCGCCTCGTGGGTTACCTCTCAGTAGAGATGACGTACGCGTTCCCGAGGTACACGATGGGGGACGGTGCAGGCACCCGTAGAACACCCATGAAGAGCGGCCCTCTGACAGCTAAGGAACAGCGTGGCTTCCGGATCCGATCGCAATCCGATCATCATTGGCGGCCTCCCGAGTCAGGTCCCTGACTTCGACCCCGAGGAGACCCAGGAGTGGCTGGACTCGCTCGACGCCGCCGTGGACGAGCGCGGCCGTGAGCGCGCGCGCTACCTGATGCTCCGGCTCATCGAGCGGGCCCGCGAGAAGCGCGTGGCCGTGCCCGAGATGCGCAGCACGGACTACGTCAACACCATCCCCACCAAGAGCGAGCCGTTCTTCCCGGGCAACGAGGAGATCGAGCGGAAGATCCTCAACGCCACCCGGTGGAACGCCGCCGTGATGGTCTCGCGCGCCCAGCGGCCCGGCATCGGCGTAGGCGGTCACATCGCGACCTTCGCGTCGTCCGCGTCCCTCTACGACGTGGGCTTCAACCACTTCTTCCGGGGCAAGGACGGGGGTGACGGCGGCGACCAGATCTTCTTCCAGGGGCACGCGTCCCCGGGCATCTACGCCCGCGCGTTCCTCCTCGACCGGCTCGACGAGCAGCAGCTCGACGCCTTCCGCCAGGAGAAGTCGAAGGCGCCGTACGGCCTGTCCAGCTACCCGCACCCCCGGCTGATGCCGGACTTCTGGGAGTTCCCGACCGTGTCCATGGGCCTCGGCCCGCTGGGCGCGATCTTCCAGGCGCGGATGAACCGGTACATGGAGGCGCGCGGCATCGCCGACACCTCCAAGTCCCATGTCTGGGCGTTCCTCGGCGACGGCGAGATGGACGAGCCGGAGTCGCTCGGCCAGCTCACGATCGCCGCCCGTGAGGGCCTCGACAACCTGACCTTCGTGGTCAACTGCAACCTGCAGCGCCTCGACGGCCCGGTGCGCGGCAACGGCAAGGTCATCCAGGAGCTGGAGTCGGTCTTCCGGGGCGCCGGCTGGAACGTGATCAAGCTGGTCTGGGACCGCACCTGGGACCCGCTGCTCGCGCAGGACCGCGACGGCGTGCTGGTCAACAAGATGAACACCACGCCCGACGGCCAGTACCAGACGTACGCCACCGAGACCGGCGCCTACATCCGCGACCACTTCTTCGGCGACGACCACCGGCTGCGCGCGATGGTCGAGAACATGACCGACGACCAGATCCTGCACCTGGGCCGGGGCGGTCACGACCACCGCAAGATCTTCGCGGCGTACAAGGCGGCCTACGAGCACAAGGGCCAGCCGACGGTCATCCTGGCCAAGACGATCAAGGGCTGGACGCTGGGTCCGAACTTCGAGGGCCGCAACGCCACGCACCAGATGAAGAAGCTGACGGTCGCCGACCTCAAGGGCTTCCGCGACCGCCTCCATCTGCCGATCTCCGACAAGGAGCTGGAGAACGGGCTTCCGCCGTACTACCACCCCGGGCGGAACTCCGAGGAGATCCAGTACATGCACGACCGCCGCAAGGGGCTCGGCGGGTACGTCCCCACACGCGTCGTGCGCGCCAAGCCGCTGTCGCTGCCCGAGGAGAAGACGTACGCGAGTGTGAAGAAGGGCTCCGGTCAGCAGTCGATCGCCACCACCATGGCGTTCGTTCGACTGCTGAAGGACCTCATGCGGGACAAGGAGATCGGCAAGCGGTTCGTGCTGATCGCGCCCGACGAGTACCGCACCTTCGGTATGGACTCCTTCTTCCCAAGCGCGAAGATCTACAACCCGCTCGGCCAGCAGTACGAGGCGGTCGACCGGGATCTGCTGCTCGCCTACAAGGAGTCGCCGACGGGGCAGATGCTGCACGACGGCATCTCCGAAGCGGGCTGCACGGCCTCGCTGATCGCGGCCGGTTCGGCGTACGCGACGCACGGCGAACCGCTCATCCCGGTCTACGTCTTCTACTCGATGTTCGGTTTCCAGCGCACCGGTGACCAGTTCTGGCAGATGTCCGACCAGCTTGCGCGCGGCTTCGTCCTGGGCGCGACCGCCGGCCGTACGACACTGACCGGTGAGGGGCTGCAGCACGCGGACGGACACTCTCAGCTCCTGGCGTCCACCAACCCCGGCTGTGTCGCGTACGACCCCGCGTTCGGGTTCGAGATCGCCCACATCGTGAAGGACGGTCTGCGCCGGATGTACGGCGAGACCGCGGACGGCAAACCCGGCGAGGACGTCTTCTACTACCTGACCGTCTACAACGAGCCGATCCAGCACCCGGCCGAGCCGGAGAACGTCGACGTCGAGGGCATCCTCAAGGGCGTCTACCGCTTCAAGGCCGGTGAGTCGGGCTCCGTCCCGGCGCAGATCATCGCCTCCGGTGTGGCGGTGCCGTGGGCGGTCGAGGCACAGCGGATGCTGGCCGCCGACTGGAACGTCAGGGCGGACGTCTGGTCGGCCACCTCCTGGAACGAGCTGCGCCGTGAGGCGGTCGAGGTGGAGCGGCACAACCTGCTGCACCCCGAGGAGGAGCAGCAGGTCCCGTACGTGACGAAGAAGCTGAGCGGCGCCGAGGGGCCGTTCGTGGCCGTCTCCGACTGGATGCGGTCGGTGCCGGACCAGATCTCGCGCTGGGTGCCGGGCACGTACCAGTCGCTGGGCGCGGACGGCTTCGGCTTCGCGGACACGCGGGGCGCGGCCCGGCGCTTCTTCCACATCGACGCCGAGTCGATCGTGGTGGCGGTGCTGACCGAGCTGGCGCGTGAGGGCAAGGTCGACCGGTCGGTGCTGAAGCAGGCGATCGACCGGTACCAGCTGCTCGACGTGGCCGCGGCGGACCCGGGGGCCGCCGGCGGGGACGCGTAGCGTCGGCTGACGCGCCCGCCCGCGCCCGCGCGCTGGAGCCGCCGTCGAGACGGCCCCCGCGTTCCGGCTCCTCCGCGCCTCGGGTACGTGGAAAGGGGGTCCTCGGCTTGCCGCCGAGGGCCCCCGGCCCTTTTCCCTCACTCCGTGCGGATCAGAAGAGTCCGGTCCCCGGAGTGGCTGTGCCCGCGAGCCAGATGATGGCCAGGACGGTGTCGATGGCACCCAGAACGACCGCGATGATCGCGGGGACGGGGCGGGCGCCGGACCAGGTGCGGTTCATGGCCAGCCAGCCGCAGAGGATCGCGATGGGGCCCAGGACGATGCCCAGGACGAAGAAGCCCGCGATCGCGCAGATGACTCCGATGATTCCGAGGGTCGCGCGATCCGGCCCGGTCCGTGACCACGTCCGGCCACGTGACCGAGGGTGCCTGCGCGAACTGGTTCCGAAACCCGCCATCGTCAACAACTCCCTGAACCTCGCGGTCAGTTCGAGTACAGAACGGCGAGTACCCCTCCGGTGTGGTTGAAACCGGGGGAAGTCGTGGACCTGTCTGCGCGCGCTGCCCCCCTCCGGCAGCGCGCCGCAGATCCCCGAGTCGCTCCGCGTTGGACCACCATGTCCTGCGGAGGACTTGACCCACTGTCACCTGCGGCGCGTGCCGGGCGGAAGGGGTCTTCGGACTTGTCACCCTGATAGGCGAACGCGGGCGGAAACCCGCGCGGGGAGCGGAGCGGTGGCTGTCAGATGTGCGCCGCTCCGGCGCCCGCCTCCGTGTTCTCTCCCCGCTTGGTGAGGAACGCCACGAGGACGGCGACGGCGGCCACTCCGGCGGCGACCAGGGACGCCAGGCTCATACCGGAGAGGAACGTGTCGTGCGCGACCGTGGTGATCTTCGCGGCGATCTCCGCCGGGGTGCCCTCGGCGACCGGCGCGGCGCCCTGCTGGACGGCCTGCTTGGCCTGGGCGAGCTGGGCCTCGTCGAGCGGCGGGAGTCCCGCGTCCTTCCAGTTGCCCGCGAAGTCGCTGTCCACCTTGGACGTCATCACGGCGCCCAGGACGGCCGTACCGAGGCTGCCGCCGATCTGCATCGCGGCCTGCTGGAGACCACCGGCGACACCGGACAGCTCCAGGGGCGCGTTGCCGACGATGACCTCGGTGGCGCCGACCATCACGGGGGCGAGGCCGAGGCCGAGGAGGGCGAACCAGAGGGACATCACGGCGCTGCCGGTGTCCGTCTCCAGCGTCGACATGCCGTACATCGCGATCGCGGTGAGGGCCATGCCACCGGCCAGCGGGATGCGCGGCCCGGCCTTGGTGATCAGCGCGCCGGCGAGCGGCGAGCCGACGATCATCATGCCGGTGAGCGGGAGCAGGTGCAGACCCGCGTCGATGGGGCTCATCCCGTGCACGTTCTGGAGGTAGAACGTCACGAAGAACAGGCCGCCCATGAAGGCGATGGCCATCAGGACCATCAGCACGACACCCGCCGACAGCGGTACGGAACGGAAGAGGCCCAGCGGGATGAGCGGCTCCTTCACCTTCGTCTCCCAGAAGGCGAAGAGGGCGAAGCCGACGACGGAGACGGCCAGGAAGGTCCAGGTCTGGGCGTCGCCCCAGCCCCACTCCGGGGCCTTGATGAGCGCCCACACCAGGCAGAACATGGCGCCGGACAGCAGGGCGATGCCCAGGACGTCGAAGGAGCGCGGGGCGTTCTCGGCGCGGTGGTCCAGCAGGATCCAGGCGCCCAGGGCCACGGCGAGGACGCCGACCGGGACGTTGATCCAGAACACCGACTGCCAGCTCACGTTCTCCACGAGGAAGCCGCCGAGGATCGGGCCGCCCGCTGTGGAGGCGCCGATGACCATGCCCCAGATGCCGATGGCCATGTTCAGCTTCTCGGCGGGGAAGGTGGCGCGCAGCAGGCCGAGTGCGGCCGGCATCAGCAGCGCGCCGAACAGGCCCTGGAAGACACGGAAGGTCACCACGAAGGCGACCGAGTTCGACAGGCCGATGGCCCCGGAGGCGGCGGCGAAGCCGACCACGCCTATGAGGAAGGTCTGCCGGTGGCCGAAGCGGTCGCCCAGCTTGCCCGCGGTGATCAGCGTGACGGCGAGGGCGAGGAAGTACGCGTTGGTGATCCACTGGACATCGGCCCAGGTGGCACCCAGATCTTTCGCGATGGCCGGGTTGGCGATCGCCACGATGGTGCCGTCGAGGGCGACCATCATGACGCCGACGGCCACGGTGAGGAGGGTGAACCAGGGATGGCCGCGCAGGCCCCGGCCCTGGTTCGTCGTCGGGTCCGACGGGACGCCTGGCGCCTTGTCCCCGGGTCCTGTCTTGTCGACAGTGGTCTGACTAGTCATGCCGCGAGGCTAATGTCAGTCACTGACAGTTGACAAACCGTTTCACAAGTCGGTAACTGTCACGGCACTCGCCGCAGGCGCGGGTGGAAACGAGGGTTCATGGAAACGGCGGCCACGGCGGTCACACCGGCGGAGGAACCGCCCGGGCTGCGCGAGCGGAAGAAGCGGCGCACCCATGACGCGCTGTTGCGCGCGGCCCTGGAGCTGTTCACGACCCGGGGGTACGAGGCGACGACCGTCGACGAGATCGCCGGAGCCGTCGACGTCTCGCAGCGCACCTTCTTCCGTTACTTCGCGGGCAAGGAGGAGGCGGCCCTCGCGGTCATCGGCCTCACCCAGGAGCACTTCCTGGCGGCCGTACGCGCCCGGCCGGCGCACGAGGCCCCGCTGGAGGCTCTGCGCAACGCCGTCCTGGACGGCTGGGACGCCCTCGGTGAGGCCGTCGCGCGGATCATCCCCGTCGACCTCTACCTGCGCGCGTACGGCATGGTGGAGTCGACGCCCGCGCTGCTGGCCGCGCATCTGCGTCGCGCGGACGAGGTGGCACGGGAGGTGGAACGGATCATCGCCGAGCGCGAGGGGCTCGACGTGGACACCGACCCCCGGCCGCGGGTGGCGGTCGCCCTCTTCGGCGGGGTGATGCGTGTGACCGAGCGCATGTGGGCCCTGGGCGGCGACCTCAGCATGGAGGCGATGCGCGATCTGACCGCCGCACACCTGGACGCCGTACGGCCGTCATTGGCCGAAAAGTGGCGCACTGACTGAAACACTGAGGGAACGGCATCAACGGGACCTTCTCTGCGCATTGCACGGAACGGGCGTGATCGAAACGTGATCCCCCTCACTTGGTTAACGCGAGACCCTTCCGTTCTCTTAGTGTGTCCTTTCAGTGACTTCCTTCGACTCCTCCCCGCAACTGAACGTCTGGCGCGCACTGCTTGCGCTGGCCGTGGTTTTCGTGATGCTGGCGACCACCGGCTGGACCGCGATCCGCAGCCATCGAGAGGAGTCGCCACTGAAGGCGTCGCTCTCCGCATGGCAGCGCGGACATCTCGACGGCCGTGAACTGCCGGACGCCACATCGTCCCCGCAGCGCCTGGCCGCCTTCTTCGCCTCGCTCACCGCACCGCAGCGCGCCCGGCTCGCCCACCGCTACCCGCTCGCGGTCGGCAACATGAACGGCGCCCCCGTAGAACTCCGCTACCGCGCGAACCGCATCGCGCTCCGGCAGCAGAGCGAGAAGGAACGGGAGCGCACGCGCGACGAGCGGCTCTCCCGGACCGGCCAGCACGAGGCCGGCCGCCGGATGCACCGCTTCGACATGCTGGCCGTGAAGCAGCGGAAGATCCTCGCCTTCGACCCCCAGGGCACCGGCCGGGTCGCCGAGGTCTTCGGCAGCCTCGACAAGGCCGAACGCGTCTCGGTCGTCGTCCCCGGCGTCGACACCGACGTCCTCAACTTCCAGCGCACCAACCGCCGCTACTCCGCACCCGTCGGCATGGCCAAGGCGCTCTACAAGGCCGAGCGCGCGGCGAGCCCCGGGACGCGTACGGCCGTGATCGCCTGGGCCGACTACACCGCGCCCGACGGGCTCGGCCTCGACTCGGCCACCTCGCTCCGCGCCGAACAGGGCGCGGTCCGGCTGAACACGCTGGTGCGGGCCCTGCCCGGCAGTTCCACGGTCGCGCTGGTGTGCCACAGCTACGGCTCCGTGGTGTGCGGGGTCGCCGCGCACTCGCTGCCGTCGCGGGTCACCGACATCGCGGTCGCGGGCAGCCCCGGTATGCGGGCCGACACGGTCGGACAGCTGCGTACGTCGGCCCGGGTGTGGGCCATGAGGGACGCCGACGACTGGGTCCAGGACGTGCCCTACCTGGAGGTCGGCGGGCTCGGTCACGGCACCGACCCGGTCTCGGCGGAGTTCGGGGCCCGGATCCTTTCGGCGGCCGACGCCCACGGGCACAGCGGCTATTTCGAGCCGGGCACGGAAAGCCTGTACAACTTCGCCGAGATCGGCATCGGCGCTTACGACTCGGTGCGCTGCGCGCGGGAGGACGACGCCTGTCTGGCGGGTCTGTCCGACAGCGCTGCGGCCTGACGCGCGTAGAGGAGCGGAAAAGTGCGGTTCGCCTCGGTCGGGACTTCGCCGCGTCGCACGCATACGATGAGCCGCATGGGTGACGTACTGGCCGGATTTCATGCCGCCTGGGAGTTCGAGTCCGACTCCGTGCTCATCCGCTTCGAACGGGGGATCCGTACGCCGAAACTCTTCGCCGCGCTCGGCGAGCGGCGCATCCCCCTGGAAGCGATCGCGGACGTGACGCTGACGCCGGGGAAGCGGGGCACCGTCGTTCTACGTGCCGTGCCCAGACCCGGCGCCGATCCACTGATGGAGGTCGCCGCGGACCAGCTGAAGGAGAGCTCCGACCCGTACCGGCTGGTGCTGCCGGCCGAACGGGAGACGCTCGCGGAGTACTACGCCGACGAGCTGCGGGCGCGGTTGACCGGGTCCGGGCCGGCGGAGCGGTTCCTGGTGGACGCTCCCGAGGTGCCGTTGCAGTTCAAGGCGTACGACGGGAAGGCGTCCTTCGACGGGCGGTCCGTGTCGTTCCGGTGGTCCTGGACGGGCGCCTCCTCCGCGAAGTGGAAGGCCGGGGACCAGAGTTTTCCGGTGAGTTCGCTGAGCGGGGTCGAGTGGCGGTCGCCGGAGGCCTTCGAGGGACATCTGCGGCTGCTGCGACGCGACACGCAGGTGCGTGCGCAGCCCGACCAGGATCCCGCGACCGTGGTGTTCGGGCTGGGGTACGGGCCGGTGCACGAGTCGTTGCCGTTCGCCGCGGCCGTGTTGGCGGCGGTGCGGTCCGGCTCCGCCGGGCCCGCGGAGGTGGCGGTCGCCGCCGGACCGCGGCGGGATCCGGCCGACATCGCCGACCGGATCCGGCATCTCGGGGAGTTGCATCAGGCGGGGCTGGTCACGGACGAGGAGTTCAGTGTGAAGAAGGCGGAACTCCTGGCGGAGCTTTAGCGGAAGCGCCGTTGAGGCTCGCTGCCCGGCCGACCGCGGATGCGTTGTGGTTGCTCGCGCAGTTCCCCAAGGCCCCTTGGGGCGCTGTCCTACTCCCTGCCCGCGGAAGCGAAGCGCATGTCCGGGTAGCGGTCGCCCGCCACCCTTGCCGCGATGGGTTCGAGGAGGGCCATGTCGTCCTCGCGGAGGACGATCCTCGTGGCCGCCGCGTTCTCCTCGACCCTGGTCGGCCTGCGGGTTCCCGGGATCGGGACGACCGGGAGGCCGTGCGTCGCCGACTGCTGGTGGACCCAGGCCAGGGCTATCTGGCCGGGGGTGGCACCGTGCGCCTCGGCGACCTGGCGGATCGGGGCCAGGAGCGCCGCGTTCGCCTCCGCGTTGTCGCCCGTGAAGCGGGGCTGCTGACGGCGGAAGTCGTCCGGGGTGAGGTCCTCGGCCCTGGCGAAGGAGCCGGTGAGGAAGCCTCGGCCGAGCGGGGAGTAGGCGACGAGGGTGACGCCGAGGTCACGGGCGGCGGGCACGACGTTCGCCTCGATGTCCCGGCTGAAGAGGGACCACTCGGACTGGAGGGCGGCGACGGGGTGCACGGCGTGGGCGGCGCGCAGTTCGGCGGCCGTGACCTCGCTGAGGCCCAGGTGCTTGACCTTGCCCTCGCGGACGAGGTCGGCCATGACGCCGACGGTCTCCTCGATCGGCACGTCCACATCACGGCGGTGCATGTAGTAGAGGTCGATCACCTCGACGCCGAGGTGGCGCAGGCTCGACTCGACGGCCTCGCGGATGTGCGGTTCGTCGTTGCGGATGATCCGCTTCGTCGGGTCGTCCGGGTCGACGGCCAGACCGAACTTGGTGGCGATGACGAGGTCTTCGCGGTGCGCCGTGACGAAGGGCGAGAGGAACCTCTCGTTCTCGCCGGCGCCGTACGCCTGGGCCGTGTCGTACAGCGTGACGCCCAGCTCCAGCGCGCGTTCCAGGGTGGCCCGGGACTCCCGCGCGTCCGAGGGGCCGTAGGCGAAGCTCATGCCCATGCAGCCGAGGCCCTGTACGCCGACCTCGGGGCCTTCCGCCCCCAGCCGTGTCTTCGCGATGGTGCCGTCCGTCATGAGGCCCTCTCCGACGCCAGGGCCTGCCCGGCGTCCGCATAGAAGCTGATCTTTCGGTCGAGCACGTCCAGGGTGTCCTGGAGCTCGGCGATCCGGGACAGGACGTCCTGCCTGGTCTGCTTGAGCAGGTCGAAGCGCTCGCTGTAGGTGTGGTCACCCTCGCGTACCAGCTCCGCGTAGCGGACCATGTCGGCGACGGGCATGCCGGTGAGCCGGAGCTTGCCGACGAGGTCGAGCCAGTCGAGGTCGCGGTTGCGGTAGCGGCGCTGGCCGGTGTGCGAGCGGTCGATGTGCGGCATCAGCCCGATCCGCTCGTACCAGCGCAGGGTGTGGGCCGTCAGGCCGGTGAGGACGACGACCTCGCTGATCGTGTACCGGTCCTGTCCGTCCGGGCGCCTGGGCTGCCGCGGTGGACCGGCGCAACTGTCGGTACGGGCAGTGCTCGTGGTCTCCATCACCGTCATGACCTCCACGCTAAGACCTTGGAGTGCGCTCCAAGCAAGCGAATACGGGTTCGACCATGATGGAGTGTGGGCGGTCAGTCGTCCGACGGGGGGTCAGTTCCCTTCCACAGGCGGAGCTTGTCGGGGTTGAGCACCCCCCAGATGCGCTTGATCCGGTCACCCACGACATCGAACGCCAGCACCGAGACGGTGACACCGTCCCGCTGAGCCGCCAGACCGGGCTGGCCGTTGACCGTGCACTGCAGGATCGTCATGTCACGGACCGCGTCGGCCCGGTCGGCGAAGAAGCGCGCGACCTGCTCCGCGCCTTCGATCGGGCGGAGCTGCGCGCTGACGAATCCGCCGCCGTCGCCGGTCGCCGTGGCGTCGGGGGCCAGCAGGCCGATGAGGGCGTCGATGTCCTTCGCCTCCCAGGCCTGCTTGAAGGCCCTGACGGTGTCGGCCCGCCCGGACGCCGGGCTCGCGGGTGGCCGCGAGGAGCGAATACGACGGCGGGCCGACGAAGCCAACTGGCGGCATGCCGCGGGCGTACGGCCGACGATCTCGGCCACTTCCGCGAAGGAGTAGCGGAAGACGTCGTGCAGGACGAAGGCGACACGCTCGGCCGGGGTCATCGCCTCCAGCACGACGAGGAAGGCCATGTTGACCGACTCGTCGAGGGTGACCCGGTCCGCCGGGTCGGCCGTGGTGCCCGCCCCCCGCCCGCTGCTCCACTCCGCGCGGTCGGGCAGGGGTTCCGGTATCCACTCGCCCACGTAACGCTCCCGCCTGGCCCGTGCCGAGCCGAGCAGGTCGAGACAGATACGACTGGCGACGGTCGTGAGCCAGCCACCGGGGGACGCGATGCCGTCCCGCTGCTGCTCGGACATGGCGTACCAGCGGGCGTAGGTCTCCTGGACGACGTCCTCGGCTTCGGCCAGGGAGCCGAGCAGCCGGTAGGCGACATTGATGAGCTGGTGCCGCTCGCTGACGATCGCGCGTATGCCCTCGTCGGGTCGGCCGTCTCCCGGCTCGGACGGATCGGTCACGGTCTCGACGACTCCCTCGGTCTCACAACTGCCTCACCCGGTACGACGAGACACCACCCCGAAGTGTGAGGTCGGCGGGTCGCCTCACATTTCGAGGGGCTGTGTCGTCGGAGTGCTGGGACCACCCACCATGCCTCAGGCCGCGGCGGCCCGCATCCACGCAGTCTTCCCTCCAGGAGCGATCAAGCATGACGACCACGACACCCATCGGCGAACTGACCGGCGACTACGTCTTCGACAGCGCGCGGACGCGCGTCGGCTTCGTCGCCAAGGCCATGTTGGTCACCAAGGTGCGCGGGCAGTTCGACGAGTTCGAGGGCAGCGCGCACCTGGACGGCGGCGACCCGTCGAAGTCGACCGCCCAGTTCTCCATCCGGGCGCGGAGCATCCAGACCCGCAACCAGAAGCGCGACGACCACCTGCGCAGCGGCGACTTCCTTGACGTGGACAACCACCCGGCCCTCACCTTCACGTCGACCCGGGTGCGGCAGGTCCACCAGGCCGGCTTCCAGGTCACCGGTGATCTGACCATACGTGGCGTGACCAAGCCGGTCACCGTGGACTTCGAGCTGACCGGCGCCGAGAACGACCCGCAGGGCTCCGCCCATGTCCGTTTCGCGGGCAGCACGACCATCAACCGCAACGACTGGGCCGTCAGCGGGGGCAAGGGCATGGTCGGCCCGAAGGTGACGCTGGAGATCGAGGTCGTCGCGGTCAGGCAGCCCTGACCCAAGCCCGACGAGGGGAGAACCCCTCATCGGTCGTCCCCGGCCCTGACGCGGTGGCATCCGTCCACCCGGGCCGGACACGTGTCCCGTATACGAAAGAAGGAAATCGATCATGGTGTCCGTGAACGCGGCGGTCATTTACTACAGTTCCACCGGCAACGTGCACGCCCTGGCGCGGGCCGTGGTGGAGGGCGCGGAGAAGGCCGGTGCGCAGGTGCGGCTGCGCAAGGTCGCGGAGACGGCCCCGCCGGAGGCGATCGGTGCCAGGCCGGAGTGGGCCCAGCATCTGAAGGACACCGCCGATGTGGGCGTGGCCGGGCATGAGGACCTGGAGTGGGCCGACGTGGTGCTGTTCGGCACGCCCACCCGCTTCGGCAGCCCGGCCAGCCAGCTCAGGGCGTTCATCGACACCACCGGTCCGCTGTGGTTCCAGGGCAAGCTCGCGGACAAGGTGTACTCGGCGTTCACCGTGTCCAACACCGCCCACGGCGGGCAGGAGTCCACCCTCCTCGCGCTGGGGAACACCTTCCACCACTGGGGCGGCATCATCGTGCCGCCCGGCTACACCGATCCGGTCCAGTTCCAGTCGGGCAACCCCTACGGCACCTCCCATGTCGCCGGCGGCAACACACCTCCCGGCGAGGTGGCCCTGCAGGCGGCCCGCCACCAGGCGCGCCGCGCCGTCGAGACCGCCGCCGCGCTCAAAGCCGGCCGCACCGCCTGACCCCACAGGCGACACTGCGGGCGCCTCGCCCTGCCGAAGCCGACGCCAACGCCGACGCCGACGCCAATGCCGACGCCGACGCCGACGCCGACGGAACACCGTGAACGCGCGTTGAACCGCTGAGACGCACCCTGGTCGCCGCCGAGCTCGTGAAGTGCCCGAGCTCGGCGGACGGGGTGACCGGGGACGCCGGCTGCGCACGGGTTCTTCGCCCCGCCGCCCCCACCGCCCCGCCCGTCCCCTCACCGCTGCCGCCCAGTCGCTCGCCGCTCTCACGCCCGAGAGTTTGGCCGGTTCCGAACTGGTTGCAGGCGACACCTTGTTTCCGATTCCCGCAGGCTGCCCGCGCGCACGGCAGAGCGACGTTCGAGAAACCGAAAACGCGGGCTCAACGAATTTCGGCGGGTCGAGAAGAAACCCGACGGCACAGCCAGATCACGCCAAAATTTCCCCGCAACCTTTGAGCCGATCAAGTAGTAGATATCCGGACGAGCCGGATTGCCCCTTTTCCGGTGCCCGCCTCCGCGCGGTCGACCGCACACACCGTCACCATGAAATCTGCGGCACCACCACAGAACACAACCGGCCTTGACAAGCCATCTGTTCGAAAAACATACTCATTCCCGTGTGTGGTGGCGCCCACCGGGGGGATTCGCAGCCACCCCCACACCGGCAAGGGGGAATGTTGGTGAAGTGACATCCGTCGGCGCTCGAGGGCGTGCCGCACTCCGCTCCGCCGGCCTCGTATCTCTGCTCTCCGTCGCTGACCTCGCTGTCCGACGGACCGGCATCTTGATTACTGACACGAATGACCAGTACATCTTTCCTGCCGTCGGCTCACCCAGAACCAGAGAAAACTAACGGGGAATCCATTGCGACAACATCTCGCGGCACCGTCGGACACCGAAATCGAAAAATATTCGGCGGAATTACAGGACATTACAATTCCAACGAGCATGGTGGAGTTCCGTGCGTTGGGCCCGGTGGAGGCAGTGGTCGCCGGTCGGCCGGTACGGCTCGGAGCGCCCAAACAACGTATGTTGCTCACCTTGCTGGTGAGCCGAGTCGGCCGGCCGGTACCGGTGGACGTGATGCTGGAGGTGTTGTGGCCGGAAGGCCCGCCGCCATCGGCGATGACCTCGCTGCAGGCCTATGTGGCCAATCTCCGCAGGGCACTGGAACCCGGCCGGGCCCCACGCACACCGACGAAGGTGCTGCGCACGGGCGGTCGGAGCTATCTCCTCGACGGCAACGTTGTCGACGTGGACGTCCATCGTTTCGAGAGACGCGCCAGAGCCGGATGGGAGGCGTGGAACCGAAGTGATCCGCACCGGGCACTGAGCGAGTTCGAGGCCGGATTGGCGTTGTGGCGGGGCGAGGCCTATACGGAGGTGTCCCACGCCGTCCATGTGGCAGCGGAGGCGGCACGGCTGAGGGAACTGCGGCTGTCGGTGGTCGAGGGACGCTGCGCGGCGCTGCTGGCCGCCGGTGCCCACGAGGTGGCGGTCGCCGAGTTGGAGGCCTTCACCAAGGCCCACCCACTGCGCGAGTACGGCTGTGAGCTGCTGAGCCGGGCCTTGTACCGGGCCGGACGGCAAGCCGACGCCCTGGCGGTGCTGCGGGCCAACCAGCGGCGGCTGGGAGAGGAACTGGGCATCGATCCCAGACCGGCGCTGCGCGATCTCGAGCGTGAGATCCTGAGCCACGCGCCCGCTCTGGACTGGCGCCCGCCCCCGGCCGGGCGCGCCGTGCCGACGCCGAGCGGGCCGCCGCACGCACCGCGGGCCCGTACCAATGTCCTCCCGCGGTCCGAGCCGGCCGCCGTGGACGAGGAGATCTTCGTCGGCCGTCAGGGAGCGCTCCGGCAATTGGCCGCGGCGGCGTCCGCGGCGGCGGCGGGCCGGGGGCGGGTGGTGACGGTCTCCGGTGAGCCGGGGATCGGCAGAACCAGCCTGCTGCGACGTTTCGCCGAGACGGCGGATGCGCCGGTGCTCTGGGGGGCCTGTCCCGAACATGTCGCCACACCGTCGCTGTGGCCCTGGCGGCAGGTGCTGCGGATGGCGGGCACCCACTGCCCGGGACATCCGGTGTCAGGACCGGTGTCCGAACTGCTCGACGGGGAGACGCACCGGTCGGTGGACGACGCGTACACGGACGCCATGCGGCTACGGCAGTTCGAGGCGATCGTCGACTACCTGACCGGCGCGGCCGACGCCGGACCGCTGATCATCGTGCTCGACCACCTGCATCAGGCGGACCGGAGCTCGCTGCGGCTGCTGGCCCACCTGGCCGAGTCGGTGCCGGAGAGCCGTTTGCTGGTGGCCGTGTCCTACCGCTCGGACGAGGCGGCGGCCCTGGCCGGGACGTCGGCCGCACTGGCCCGCGCCGAGTTGACGCGCGTAAAACTGGACGGCCTGAACGTCACGGAGACCCAGGCCCTGGCGAGCGCGATGCTCCACCGGGAGGTGAGTGATGCCACGGCGGGGGAACTCCGGTCCCGCGCCGGAGGCAACCCGTTCTACCTGCGGGAGCTGATCAAGACGTTGGACGGCGAGGAACGTCCGGACCGGCCCCGTACGGCACCGGTTCCCGTACCGGTGCGCGAAGTGGTGCTGGGCCGCGTCGCCGAACTGCCGCCGCCCGCGGCCAGGTTGCTGTCCGCGGCCGCCGTCGCCGGCCGCCGCTTCGCCATCGACGCCGTCGCCGAGGCCTCCTCGGTCGAGATCGAGAAGGCCCTGGAGGCCGTGGACACCATGGTCGCGGCGGACCTGATGACGGAAGACCCACAGCGGCTGGGCTGGTACTCCTTCACCCACGGTCTGACCGCCGAAGTGCTCTACGAGACCATGGGACGGCTGCGCCGGGCCCATCTGCATCGACGGATCCACGCGGCGGCCACACGGACCCGGCCGGAACACCTCCTCAAGGGGGTCGAGTGCACCCGCCCCTGGTCGCTGGACGAGTGAACGCGCGGGTCACGTGGTCCGCTGTGTCGCGCTGACGGCCATGGCGGCGAGCCGCTCCTTGGCACAGCCGGTCGCGCCGCTCGCCTCCAGCGCGGCGACGGCCCGATCGGTGCGGCGGACGATGTCCTCCTCGACATGGTCCACCGCACCGGTGTCGGTGATCACGGCACGGATCGCGTCGAGTTCGTCGTCGGTGAGATCGGTGCCGATCTTCGCCCTGAGGAAGTCTGCCGCGTCCGGATGACGTTCGTCCGCGCGCTTCAGCGCCACCGCGAGCAGCACGGTGCGCTTGCCCTGACGCAGATCGCCCCCCGACGGCTTGCCCGTGGCCGCCGGGTCTCCGAACACTCCCAGCAGATCGTCGCGCAACTGGAACGCGATGCCGATGTCGACACCGAACGCCCGGTACGCGGCGACGAGCTCGGGGTCCGCGCCGGCGATCGCGGCGCCGAGGTGCAGCGGGCGTTCCACCGTGTACGACGCGGTCTTGTACCGGTCGACGCGCAGCGCGGTGTCGATGTCCTCGTCACGGCCGACCTCGGCCGTCAGGTCGAGCAGTTGACCGCACAGGACCTCGGTGCGCATGGCCGACCACACCGGTCCGACGCGGGCCTGCGCGTCCATCGGGAGCCCGGACATCCGGATCATGTCATCGGCCCAGCCCTGGGCCAGGTCCCCGATCAGGATCGCGGCGCCCGTGCCGTACAGCTCCGGATCACCGGACCAGCGCCGTGCCCGGTGGCGCTGGGCGAACGTCACGTGCGCGGCGGGAAAGCCACGGCGGGTCGGGGACGCGTCGATGACGTCGTCATGGATCAAGGCCGACGCATGGAGCAGTTCGAGCGCGGCGCATGTACGGAGCACCGCCTCCCCGGTCGAGCCGGTCTCGTCGCCGCCGGCGCCGATCCAGCCGAGCCACGCGAAGGTCGGTCGCACGCGTTTGCCGCCGCGCAGCACATGGGTCTCCAGCTCGGCGACCGCGTCCGCGGCACTCCGGCCGATCACCTCGGCCTCGGCCCGGCGATCGGCGAAGAACGCCCGGAGTGCGGCGTCGACGGCGTCCGTGCTCAGGACGGCCTCGGGATGTCCGGCGGTCACGACCTCACCGCCCGCCGTCGCGGGATGAGACGTTCATCGGCTACCCCTGCTTTCGTCCGAGTCGGACAGCAGCATCTGGTCCTGCATCCGATCCTGCCACTTGTAGTACGACTGGAGTTTGAAGTTCTCCTCGCCGGTCGACGAGACGCCGGCGTAGTAGATGAACCGGCCGTCGGCGGCGCTGTACGGGACGCTGCTCAGGAACTTCTCGATTTTCGGCTCGATCGGAATCGGAAGCGCCGTCATGTTCGGGGCCATCACCGAGAAACAGAACCGTTCGATCTTCGGGGAGTCCCAGCTCAGTGTGGTGTAGATACCGAATGCCTGCTGGCCGAGCTTGAGCATCCGCTCGCTCGGATCCGGCATTTCCACTTCCTTGAGCATCGACACGATGGTCTGCGGTTCGAGGCATTCGGCAGGCAGTCCACCGAAGTACAGGTTCACCGTTCTGTTCCGGTAATCGATTCCGAAGACGTTCACCTTGTCGCCGTCCAGGCCATGACGGGCGAAGAAATCGAGGTTCTCGGACAGGCTGCTCGGCATGGACGGGAGGTCGAGAAGGCCCGGCAGGCTCTGCATGCCGTCCGGGGGGAAGAAGGCGTAGATCTTCTTGAAGCCGCCGACGGCTCCGAAGTCGACGCCGTAACTGTCGACGGGGCATCGTTCCCTGATCTCCGAGAGCAGGGTGCCGACGGGATGGTCGGTCTCCGCGGTGAGGCCGTGCGCCAGGGCGACGGCATGGGGATCAACGTCTTTGGGAACCGTGAAGCGCCAGTCGATGTCTCCCGTGTAACGCTCCCCGGTCCCCACCCGGAAGGCGATGACGGCCTGCGCGAGTGCGTCCTCGTACGCGGACAGAACGGACCGGATCCTGTCACGCGAATAGGGCACCTCCAGGAGCCGAGATGATTCCTCGATGGCCGAGTAGATTTCTGCCGACTCAGCGGTCTCGGACATTCATCCTCCGTTTGGTCGATCCGGAACGGCCGGTGTGCTCCGTATGCCGTCGATTGTTCTCCATGGAACTTGACCGGGACTGTTGAACGACTTGGCGTCGACTTGGCTCGGAAATTCCGTACGGGACCGACGGCTCCGGGGCCGGTCGACGCTCAGCGCCTTTCGTAGACGCGCTTGTGCCCGCGCAGCGCCGCCAGGCGGAAGGGCCCGGTGGTCTGCTCCGGGGTCGGGTGGTCGCCGCCGTCGGCCGGGAAGGACCGCGCGTGCAGAGCGCGGTAGGCGGCGTGGTCGAGCGGCCGGCGCCGGTCGACCGCCTCGCGATGCGCCCCGGTGCGCAGGTGCTCCCGGTAGCCGGGTACGACGGTCCCGGCGAAGAACTCGGCGACGCTGCCGGATCCGTAGCTCAGGAAGCCGACGGACCGGCCGCCCAGATCGTCGGCCTGGTCGAGCAGTGCGGCGAGAGCGAGGTACACCGACGCGGTGTAGCTGTTGCCGACGACCTCGTTGTACGCCGTGGTCTGCCCGACGGCACGCGTGATCCTCTCCTCGTCGGTGTCGTACCCACACGTGTTCAGCAGGTGGCGGTGGGCCTTGCGGGCCATCTTCGTGAACGGCTGGTGGTAGCAGAACGCCGCGAACTCCTCCAGCGGATGGCCGCCCCGCTCCGTGTAGTCCTTCCAGGTGCCCGCCACCGCCTGCAGATACGCGGTGACGGACTCCTGTCCGTCGACCAGTGCCGCGTCACGGTAGTTGGGGCGCCAGAAGTCCATGACGTCGGCGGTGAACAGGCCCGACGGTTCCTCGACGCGCATCAGCGCGGGGTCCGAACCGATCAGCATGGCCACGGCCGCCGCGCCCTGGGTCGCCTCACCCGGACTGTCCGCCTCGTACTTCGAGATGTCGCTCGCGATCACCAGGACCTGTTGCGCGGGATCACGGTGGACGAGGCCCAGGGCGAACTGCAGGCCCGCCGTCGCCGCGTAGCAGGCCTGCTTCAGTTCGACGACCCTGGTGGCCGTCGGCAGCCCGAGCAGCGAATGGACGTACACACCGGCCGACTTCGCCTGGTCGACCGACGACTCCGTGGCGAACACGACGGTCCGGATCCGGTCGGCGCCGTGGCGGGCGATGACGGGCGCGGCGGCTGCCGCGCCCAGGGTCACGATGTCCTCGTCGGCGGCGGCCACGCTCATCGACCGCTGCCCGATGCCCACGTGGTACTTGGCGATGTCGGTGCCGTTGTGCTCGGCGAGCACCGTGTGCGGCAGGACGAACTCGGTCGTCGCGAACGACAGATCGTGCATTCCCGCGGCGAGATCCCTGGGCATGCTCTACACACCGACCTTCGCCGTCTTGTCGTCGCGTTCCCATTGCACGTGCGCGCGCATCAGTTCACCCGGGTTCGTCTGTGCCGCGAGGAGCGAGAGTTCACCGCACAACACCGTCGCCGCCGCGATGACGGCGAGGCGGCGCGCATTCTCCCCGGGTTCCCGGTCGGCCCTGCAGCCGAGCCGTTCCAGGTTGGCCTCCACGAAGTCGAGCCCCTTGCCGTTGCCCACCGTGCCGACGATCAGGTTCGGCAGCGTGCAGGAGAAGTAGAGGTCGCCGTCCCGGTCCTCGGCCATGGTGACGCCCTGGGAGCCCTCGACGATGTTCGCCGCGTCCTGGCCCGTCGCCAGATAGAAGCCGAGCAGCATGTTCGCGAAGTGCGCGTTCGCCGAGCGGATGCCGCCGGCGAGCAGGGTGCCGAGCAGGTTCTTGCGTATGTTCAGCTCGACCAGTTTCGCGGCCGACGTGTGCAGTACGCCGTCGACCACGGCGCGCGGCACGAGCAGCTCGGTGACCACGTTCTTGCCGCGTCCGAGGATGCCGTTGATCGCGGTCGCCTTCTTGTCCGTGCAGTAGTTCCCCGAGATCGAGCCGTAGGAGATCCCCGGAACGGTCTTCAACAGATGCTGCAGAAGGGCGTCCGAGGCCAGGGTCGCCATGTTGTGCCCGGAGGCGTCGCCGGTGGAGAACTCGAACCGGATGAACAGCAGGTTGGCCGTGATCTCGTGCCGGACGCCGATCAGTTCGGCGAACCTGCTGCAGCTGCGCACCACGTCGCGGAGCTCGTCGATCCGCGCGTCGATGGTCCGTGCGGCCGAGTGCGCGGTCCGCGCGTCCACCGCCTCGACGAGTACGGAACGTGTCATCCGCTCGTCGACGAGGGTGGCGACGATGCCGTGCTCGGCCAGCATGGAGACCTTCGCCCCGCGGCCCACGGAGGGCCACAGCGGCGACTCGTAGGTGGCGAGCGGAACGTGGGTCTCGGTGGTGGCGACGTTTCCCGAGATACGAAGGGGACCCACCCACTTCATCGGGACCCCTGCCGTCGTGTGCGTGTCGGTCATCGTGTGCTTCCCGTCAGCTCGTGGAGGGCCTCTGCGGAGCGGGATCGCCGGGCGAACGGCCGCGTGTCGATGCCCCGGTCGGCGCAGAAGGCGCGAAGTTCGCCGTGGATCAGCAGATCGCAGTGCGTCAGCTCGGTGGGCGTACGCGCGCCGAGCATGGTCTGCAGCGCCGCCAGATGGTCGAGCCACGTCGAGATCTGCTCGATCAGCCCCGGGACACCGCTGTCCATGAGCGTGCGGAGGAAGCCCCCGGACGCTCCGACGGCGCGGGCGCCGAGCGCCAGTGCGCGGGCGACGTCGAGGGGATCACGGACACCGCCGGAGGCGAGTACGGGGATACCGGCGTCCTGTGTGTCCAAGAGAGAGGCGGGAGTGGACAGTCCCCAGCCGCGGAGATACGCATAGTCGGCGAACTCGCGACGACCGTTCTCGATGGCGGCGAAGTTCGTGCCGCCCCGGCCACCGAGATCCGCGGCCCGCACGCCCAGGTCCCGCAGCGTCAGGACGGTCTCACGGCTCATCCCGAAGCCGACCTCCTTGACGATCACGGGGACTTCGACACCGGCCGCGATCTTCTCGATCTGCGGGACCCAGGACGAGAACGACCGGTCCCCCTCCGGCATCACCGTTTCCTGCACCGTGTTGATATGGATCTGCAGGGCGTCGGCCCGCAACAGGTCGACGGCCCGCCGCGCCTGCTCCACCGAGGCCGTCGCGTTGACGTTCGCCAGGACGAACCCGTCCGGATTCTCCGTACGCAGCACGCTGAACGTGTCCGCGCACGACGGGTCCTTGAAGTAGGCACTCATGGATCCCGACGCGAGGGGCACTCCGGTCTCCCGGGCGGCGACCGCCAGGTCCCGGTTGATGACGCCGGTCCTCGCGCTGCCGCCGGTCATCGCGTTGATGTACAGCGGCACCTGCCAGGAGATGCCGGCGAAGGTGGTGGCCGTCGAGACGTCCGGCCGGTCGATGCCGGCCAGGGCGTGGTGGACGAACGACACCTCGTCGAACTGATTGCGTCCGCTGTGGTCGCGTTGCTGCTCAACGGCGAGCCGGACGTGGTCGTCCTTGCGTTGCCCGATCATTCCTCGCTCCTTTCCATCGTGGGGCGGATCGGCAGGTGCCGCACGCCCGCCGCGGCCCATCGTTCGCGCAAGCCGGCGATGGCCGGCGCGGCTTCGGCGTCCAGCAGGGCGATACCGCAGTCGCCTCCCCCTGCCCCCGAGGGCTTGGCCGCGCCACCGACGGCTTCCGCGGTGTCGCACAGCGCCGTCAGCCCGGTGGTGAAGATTCCGAGACCGACCTCGTCGTCAAGCCGCGCCAACTCCTGCCGGGCGCGTCTGATCCGGCGCAGCAGGTCCGGGCCGTCCCCTCGCTCGAGCGCGGCGGTCGACGCGTCCACGCAGTCGGTGGTGGTCGCCACGAACCGCAGGTGGGACGCGCTGCCCCGCCAGGCCCGCCGCCGGTCCAGGCCGGCCACGAGTGCCGCGGTGGAGGCGGGCTTTCCGGTCCAGCCGACCTCCAGTACGAGGCCCTGTGGCGGCGGCAGTCGGCGCACCGAGAAACCCGGCCAGGGCTCGCGCAGCGCCGCCTCCACGCCCCGGCGTCCGGCCAGGTCGAGCACGGCGGCCCGGTCGGGCGCCCGGTACCGGATCCAGCCGCCCCACGTACTGGCGGCGAGATCACCGCCGGAGGCTCTGGCGTCGATTCCCGCCGTGGCGAGCAGGGCCAGGCGGAACCGGGCCTCGGGGGACAGGTCCAGGCCGCAGAAGGACGTCACGGCGTCGACGGTCGCCACGGTCACCGCGCCGCTCGAACCCAGCCCGAACTTCGTGCCGCCCTCGTGCAGTCGGCTGCTGACCGACACACTCAGCGAGGGCACGGCAAGGCCGCGTTCGACCAGCAGCCGGCCCACGATCTCGATCGCCGACACCACGTGGGCCAGGGCGCCGCGCGCACGGTGCCCGTCATCCGCGTCGCCGGTACCGAGCCGGTCGCCCCGCCACTGCCATCGCGCCCGGTACGGAGCGAGGTCGGAGGTGATCACGACGCCGCCCTCGCCGGACAGGGCCCCGGAGCCGGGGCCGGAGCCGTGGCCGGGGTCGTGGCCGTGGCCGGAGCCGGAGCCGGGGCCGGAGCCGGGGCCGGGGCCGGAGTCGGGGTCGTGGCCGTGGCCGGAGCCGGGGCCGGGGCCGGAGTCGGACACGGTGACGGTGACATGCCGGTCGACCGCCACCAGGATCGCCGGGGTACCGGGCTCCACCACCGCGTACTCCCCCGCGATGAACAGCTTGCCCGGCGCGTGCCGGACCACGGTTCGCCGATGGGTCATCGCCGCTCCCCGCACAGCAGGCGGGCGCCCGGTCCGGGCCCCGCGACGAGAACCTGGCCGTCCGGGACGGCGCCACGCAGGGCCCCGGCCACCCGGTCCGCGTCCCCGCGCCGGCAGAGCACCTTGACGTTGGGCCCGGCGTCCATGGTCGCGTAGGCCGCCACTCCGTCCCGTCTGAGCTGGAGCACGCTGTCGAGCACCGTGAGGGTGGCGGGCGCCAGGTAGCGCACCGCCGGGCGCGCCGCGAGCATGGTCGCGTGCATCCCGAGGGCGTTGCGCTCCGCGATCTCCCCCACCGCGTCGAGGTCGCCCCGGTGCAGCGCCACGCGCATGTCGGCCAGGTCGTCCTTGCTGGAGACGGCCCACGGCTCGTACAGCGGCGAGGTGTCGACGGTCCGCCGCATGGCCTCACGACTCGACACGGCCTTGGGCCCCGCGTGCACCACGGCGATGACCAGTGCGGGGTCGAGCTCTCCCACGGGCACCGGCTCTGCGTAGGAACCGAGGTCCGCTTCCTCGTCCGTCCCGGTGTCCGGGCCCGCGTGCCACAGGGCGAAGCCGCCGAAGACCGAGCGCGAGGCCGACCCGGATCCGCGCCGGGCCAGACGCGACAGCGCGGCCGCGTCGAGGCCGAGGCCGTACGCTGCCGCCGCGGCGACGGCGAGCGCGGCGAACCCACTCGCGGAGGACGCCAGGCCCGCCCCGGTGGGGACGGTGTTCTCGGTGTCGACGACGGCTCGTCGGGCGAGCCCGGCCCGCTGCCGCACCAGGTCCAGGAAGGCGGTGACGCGTCGCCGCGCCTCGCCCCGGAGGGGCACGCCGTCGAGCGTCACCGCGTCATGCTCCCTGTCGGGGGCGAGCCGGACGCGGGTGGTCGTCGGGAAGATGTCCAGGGTCATCGAGAGGCTGTCGGTCCGCGGCAGGACGAGCCGCTCGTCGCGCTTGCCCCAGTACTTGATCAGCGCGATGTTCGGGTGCGCGACGGCGGTGGCGGTCCCCGCGGTGGCCGGCTCCCGGAGACCGGTCGGCGTGTTCCGGTGTTCAGCGCGCATGGCCGGCGGGCTCCTTCAGTGGTACGACCCATGTCTGCACGGCGCCGGCCTCGTGCAGCTGCCGGGTGACCACCTTCGCCTGCTCGGCCCGGGTCAACGCGATCACACAGCCGCCCAGGCCACCTCCGGTGATCTTGGCTCCGAGGCTGCCTGCCGCGAGCGCGGCCTCGACCAGGGTCTCGATCCGGTCGGTGCTGAGGCCGGCCGCGCGCAGCAGTTCGTGGTAGTCCGTCAGGCGGGCGCCGAGTTCCTCCGGTTCGCCCTCGGCGAGGGCGTGCCTGGCCTCGTCGGTCATCTTCGAGGCACGGCTGACGAATGCCTCCCGCGCCCCGGATCTCCTCCCGAGTGCCGCGCGCAGGAGTTCCACCGCGTCCTTGGTCCTGCCCGTCTCTCCGCTGTCGGCGATGACGAACGAACCGTCGCAGCCGATGGGCAGTTCGCGCGCCTCCCCCTGCTGGAACAGCAGCGGGGCCGAAGCGGCGACGGTCCGGGCGTCGACACCGCTGGCCCTGCCGTGGACCACGTTCTCGGCCGTCTGCACCAAGTCGAACACCGTGCTCTCCGTCACCGCGCGGCCGAAGAGATCGGCGAGGGCGAGGACCATCGCGCGCGCACATGCCGCACTGGAGCCGAGCCCTCGGCCGGGCGGGATCGCGCACCGGATGATCACGTCGAGGTACGGGGCGTCGGGCATCCCCATGGCCGCCCTGCACGCGACGGCCAGTCGGCGCATACCGTCTGAGGCCGCCACCGTGGGCCCCGGTGCGGAACCGGTCGTCGTGAAGGCGACGCCGCACCGGTCTTCGGTGGCGTGGGCAGCCCACTTGGCTCTTGCCACGGCCTTGAGTCGCGGAACGGGGAGAGCGAGCGCCGGAGCCCCGTACACCACGGCGTGCTCCCCCAGCAGAATGGCTTTCGCGTGGGCGGCGCCGATCCCGACCGTACGAGCCCGGTGGTTCTCCGATCCGCCCTCCGCCGAGGTCGGTAAGGTCAACGCGCTCAACTCCCCTTGTCGCTTCTGCGTGGAGGTCGCCCCCTCGGTCGCGGATTCCGAGGTGAACAGGCGGCGGGACATGACACTCCGGAACGGTCGTGGGTGGGTTTCGTCCGGGCCCGAAGCGATCGACGCAGCGGTCAGGCGACCTTCGTCGCGCACAGGATGGCCTGGACGGGGATGACGTCCGGCGGGATGTCGGCGGGGGCCTTGGTGATGGCCTTCGTCACCTTGAACCCGTTCTCCTCCAGCCAGCGCTGGTAGGTGGACAGCTTCTGCGGCCCGCCCTGCCCCATGGTGGCGCCGATGAAGAAGGCCGGGAAGAAGTCGACGTTGTAGTTGTCGGTGTCCTTGATGTCCTCGGGGTACACCGGCACCAGGATGTTGACCTGCCCGCCCGTCTCCAGCGTCTGGTTGACGCCTTCGAGGATCCGGAACACGTCGTCCTTGTCGAACATGTCCAGGAAGTGCTTGATCAGCACGACGTCGTAGCCCTTGGGTATCTCGTCGAAGACGTTGCCGCCGATGAAGGAGAGGTGCTCTTCCAGGCCGTGGGACCGGAAGTTCTCCAGTGCCTCGTTCTCCTTCTCCGGCAGGTCGAAGGTGGTCACCCGAAGCCCGGGGGAGGCCTTGTGCTCGTAGGTGTGGATCGCCCCGAGACCCGTGTTGCCGGCGAGGTCGAGCACCCGGGCGCCGGACGGGATGTCGATGTTGCCGAAGAACCAGGGGTCGATGTTCGCGGTGACCCGGTCCATCAGCGTCGACCAGGCCTCGCGCAGGTCCCTGTGCTCGGCGACGGCGTCGTACAGGGTGCCTTCGGCCCCGTAGAGCTCCTTCAGGCCGACGACCGTGCCGGTCCGCGCGCTCTCGGTGAGATGGAAGAGCTGCCGGAGCGCCGTGACCTTGATCAGGTTCATATAGGCGAGTGCCCGCCGCAGGTCGCTCTCGGCGACGTCCGCGAGCGCGTCGAGGGAGTAGCCCCCGGACTCCTCGTCGTAGGCGATGAAGCTCTCCTTGACCATCAGGAAGAGGAGCTGCTCCACGGCGTCCGGCTTGGCGCCGACGGCATCGCCGAGGTCGGCCGCGGTCAGACCCGGGGTGTCCCGCAGCCTGTCGACGATGCCGAGTTCGAAGACGGACAGCAGGCTCATGAACCTCGATGGCCCCACCATGTATTCGCGGAACCGCGCGAGTACGGCGTCTGACGTCATTTCAGTGATTCCTTTCCAGGTTGCGCCACGCCCGCGCACGACCTGGTGCGCGAGGGGACGTGGGCCGGGCGGTGGACTGGTCGGGTCGGGTGCGACGCGTCGCAGCCGGTACCTGCCGGGAGCTTCGGGCAGGCGGGAGGCCGCGACGGGCCCCCGGCGGTGAGCAGTGAGCAGTGAGCGGTGAGCGGTGGGTCAGGACCGCTGTCCGCGCCGGTCCTTGAACCGGTGGGACAGTTCGTTGCGCTGAACCTTCAGCGTGGCGGTCCGGGGCAGTTCGGCCTGCGGGATCTGGATCGGGTCGGCGAGCTGGGGGAAGTCGGCCACGGCCGCGCGCCAGCGGTCCCGGTCCAGCGGCTGGTCGTCGTGGGTGCAGATCACCGGGATCGGCTCGGAGTCGGGGCCCTGCACCACGACCAGCTCGCTGAGCTCGTCCAGCCGGCTCAGCACGGTGTCCTCGACCTCCAGGGAACTGCGCACCCCGGGAATCATGTCGACCTCACGGTCGAGCATGTGCAGGCAGCCGAACCGGGTGCGGTAGCCGACGTCGCCGGTACGCCACCAGTCGCCGTGCCGGTTGGTGGCGTACCGCTCCCCCTCGGCGAAGTAGGTCTTCGCCAGGCCGTCCCACGCGACCTCGATGAAACCCGGGTTCTTCTCGGACGGCCTCTCACCGTCCCTGCTCACCACGCGGACCTTGGCGGCTCCCATCGGCATCGCCCAGCCGACGCAGCGTCCGTTCGCCTTGTGGGCGGAGTCCCGGAAGTAGGCGCGGCCGACAGCCGGGCCGACTTCGCTCTGTCCGTAGATCTGGAAGAAGAAGGCACCGCGCCGGCGAGACGACTTGAGCAACTGGCTCATCGTCCTCGGGTGGATCGCGTCGAACGTACTGCTGAAGATCCTCACCGAGGAGAACGGCCGGCGCGGATCCTCGGTGAGCTTCTCCCACTCCATCAGCGAGTTGGGAAGCGCCTCGACGAATCCCGGCCGGTGCTCCAGGAACTGCTCGGCGACAGCCTCGGGATCCGACTCGTTGAGGAGCAGGGTCGGCATCTCCTTGATCAGTGCCAGGGTCATCGCCGCGACCATCCGCGAGTGCACGAAGGGGATGTGGATCGCGATGGTCTCCTTCTTCCGCATCAGGGAGAGGAGCCGCCACTGCGGTACGAGGCGGATTCCCTGGGTGCGGGGCGTGTGCACGACGAGTTTGGGGATTCCGGTGGTGCCGGAGGTGTGGGTGATCACGGCGGCCTCGTCGATCGGCCGGACCACCGGCTTGACCCGGGGTGCCCCGGCGAGCGCGGCGAGCGACCGCGCCCCCGGCCGCTCGCCGGCCACGATGATCACCCGCTTGGTGAGGTCCGCGAGCGGCACCTCGGCCAGTCCGTCGAGCTTGCGCTCGTCGGTGAGCAGGTTCGGCTGGTCCACCCGCTCGATCAGGGCGCCCACGGTCGCGGCGTCCAGGGCGGGCGACAGCAGCACGGGGACCGCTCCGATGCGGGACGCCGCGGCGGCGAGCATCCAGATGTCGGCGTTGGCGGTCTTGTGGACCACGATGTGCTCGTCGGGCCGTACGCCGGCCGCCCACAACCGGGCCGCCAGGTCGGCCACGGCCTCGGCGTACCGGGTCACCGTCAGGCGCCTTCCCATCTCGGGGAGGACGTCCAGGTCGTGATCGAGCATGAGCGGCGTCGACCCGTTGACGGCTGCGGCCATCTCCGGCAGCAAGCCGATGTGGAGACCGCGTTTCTGTATCGATTGGTAGACCGTGGAGCCCTTCATCGGGCTGTCTCCTTTGGGGTGTCGAGGGACATGGTGCCGTCGCGGGTGCGGGCACGAGAGGACTCGCCGGTCGGCGTCGGCCGGGGCCGTCGACGCGGGTGCGTCGCGCCGGGTCAGAAGGAGTACGGGCCGAAGCGTCCCCATGCCAAGGCGCCCGCCGTCACGGCCACGACCACGGCCCCCGCCGCGGCCCGTGTCTCGTGACGGCGGAGGTGCATGGCGGCCGCGCCGGACATCGTCAGCACCAGTGCCGTGGCGGCCGACGGCACCAGGACCGGGGCGATGTCCAGCACCGCCGGCAGGATCAGGCCCAGCCCGGCCAGCGCCTGCACGGCGCCGAAGGTTCTGACGGCGCCGGAGTCGAAGTCCTCCACCCAGTCGAAGCCCGAGGCGGCCAGCTTCTCCATGGGCTGGATCAGGATCTTGACGCCGCCGCCCAGGCAGATCACGCCCAGCACCGCCGCCACGATCCACAGTGCGATGTTCACGAGGGTTCTCCTTGCCGGGTGTCTACGGGGCTTCGCCGCACCAGGGCCACGGCGTCGCCGGCGCCGGGGACGGGCCGGCACCGTGCGGACGGCCCGCCTGGTCCCACCGCGGTGCCGCTGCGACGGCGGCCGACGGATCGACGGATCGACGGATCGCCTGTGAACGGATCGACGGCCGACGAGCGGCTTCCCCTACCGGGCGACGACGAGCGTGGCAGGAGGGGCGGAGTGGAAGGAGACGTCCTCGAAGCCGGCCTTGAGGAGCCAGTCGTGGTAGTCGCACCGCCGCCAGGTGCCGCCCTGCTTGCTCTTGAGCAGCATCTCCGCGGCGAAGATCAGCGGGAAGGCCGGACCACCGCGGTCGTCGTCGACGACGTAGTCGCAGATCACCAGAGCCCCACCGGGCCTGAGCGCCTGCCGGAGCCGGGCGAGGACCGCGATGTTGTTCTCCGGCCCTTCCTGGTGGGCGATGTGCGAGTACAGCGCGACGTCGTACTGCGCGGTGCCGAAGTCGGTGGTGTGGAAGTCCCCGTCGACGCTGGTGAACCGGTCGGCCACGCCCCGCTCCACCAACAGTCGGCGGGCGATCGCGTTGATCGGCGCCCAGTCCAGCTGGGTGGCGCGGGCCTGCGGGTTGGCCTCCAGCCAGACGGCCGAGTAGATGCCCGAACCGCCTCCCACGTCGAGGATGGAGATCGGCCCCGCGCCGGCCAGACCGAGCACCTCGGCGGCGAGCGTCGCGGCGGGGACCGACTGTGCGGCGATCGCCGGGACGACCTCCTCCCAGTGCGGGTTGTCGGCCACCTCGGTCGTCGGGTCCGTCACCGGTCCGCCGGCCCGGACCACGTCCGGCAGGGCGACCAGGCCGCCCATGTGCTTCAGCTTGAGCTGGGCGAAACTGGTCAGGGAGGCGGGCTTGCCCTCCACCAGGTAGGCGGACGCCTCGGGACCGTTGCGGTACCGGCCCTCGTGCAGCTGGACCAGGCCCACACCGACGAGCCCGTCGAGAAGGGTCTGCGTGCCCCGCTCGGAGATCTCGGCGCGGGCGGCCAGCTTCGCGGCCGTGTCCGCCCCGTTCTCGAGGTGGGTGAACAGCGAGTGGGCGGACGCGGCGCCGATGACGCCGGTGGCCCAGTAGCCGTTGATCAGCCGCAGGACCCCGTCCGGTGCCGGCTGGTTGTTCGTCATGCGGCCCCTCCCAGGGTCCGGGTGGAGGTCGAGTGGGACCGGACCGCCCCGCGCAGAGCGTCCACGACCCGCTCGACCTGGTTCGTGGTGAGTTCCGCGTGCATGGGTACGGCGAGATTCCGTTGGAACAGGTCCGCTGAAACCGGGCAGGTGTGCTCCGACTTGAACACGGGTTGGACGTGCGTGGCCCAGGTGCCGTGTCCGCAGCCGATGCCCTGGCCGCGCAGCTCGGCGGCGACCGCCGCGCGGTCCACGCTCCGGTCCAGCGTCACCACGTAGGACTGCCAGGCGTGGGTACGGTCCTCCGGTACGAACGGCACGGTCAGGAGTTCCTCGTCGGCGAGCAGTCCGGTGTAGTGCGCGGCGACGGTGTTCCGGCGTGCCAGCAGCTCGTCGATCCGGCCGAGCTGCACCTGGAGGATCGCCGCGGCGATGTCGGACAGCTTGAAGTTGTAGCCGACCTCGGTGAACTCCGGGATCGGCAGGCCGACGACCTTCGACTGGTCGAAGATGCTCCCGATCCCGAAGGACGAACGGAGCCTCGCGTCCGCCGCGATCGCCGGGTCGGCGGCCAGGAGGGCCCCGCCCTCACCGCTCGTGGCGCCCTTGCGCCCGTGGAAGGACAGACAGGCCACCTCCGCCAGCGAGCCCGCCTCACGTCCCTGGTAGGTGGCGCCCACCGCGCAGGCGGCGTCCTCGATCAGGAACAGACCATGGCGGTCGGCGATCGCCTGCAACTGCGTGTAGTCCGCGGGCAGGCCGACCGTGTCGACCGCGATCACCCCCACGGTCCGCGGGCCGACCAGGTCCGCGACCGCCTGCGGGTCCACGGTGCCGGTGTCGGGGCGCACGTCGGCGAAGACGGGGACCGCGTCGACGTATCGCACCGCGTGGGCGGGCGCGGGGAACGTGTAGTCGGCGACGATCACCTCGTCACCCGGCTTGACGCCGAGCGCCAGCAGGGCCAGATGGAGGGCTGCGCCGCAGTTGCTCACCGCGACCGCGCCGTCCACCCCGTAACGCCGGGCCAGTTGGGCCTCCAGCGCCTTGCCCCGCGGACCCTGACCCGCGGGCCAGCCGGAGGCGAACACCTCGGCGACGGCCGCCAGTTCCCGCTCACCCAGGCTCGCGTGCACCAGGGGAATCGATTCCATCGTGGTCACCTCCTGTCAGACCGCGGGTTCGGTGGTCGACTCGGCGTCGAGGAGGGTGGGCGGCGCGTAGATCAGCGGCGTGATCTGGCTGACGTCGTAGCGCCGGCGCATCCGCTCGACGGCCTCCGGGTCCACCGAGGTGCCGGCCGACCAGATCTCCGCTATCTCCTCGAAGTAGAGCTCGTGATCGGGCGACGGGGAGCTGTGGAACAGCATCCGGGCCGGCTTGTCCGTCGCGTTCCGGAACGCGTGCGGCGTCCCCGGGGGTACGAACATGCAGGCGCCCTCGCCCGCCCGGACCACGCGGTCTCCGCCGGGGGACTCCCAGTCGTGCCAGCTCTCCCGGGTGCGCGTGGTCGGCTCGAACGCCAGAAGATCGAGCTCGCCCTCCAGTACGTAGAAGAACTCCTCGGAATGGCTGTGCACATGCGCCCCGACGTCGAAGCCGGGCGGCACGACCACTTCGAAGACCGATACGGAGGAGCCCTGCGCGGCGGTGGCCTTGAAGGTCACTTCCTGTGCCTTGGTGATCAGCTTTCGCCCCTGGCCGGGCGGAAGGATGAGGCCGGTCATGTGATGCGTTTCCTTTGTCCGTACGAGAGCCGACTCAGGGGGTGCGCACTGCGCCCGGTGGGCCTCAACCGAGGTTCCCCGGTGTGGCGCCGCCCCATCTGCCCAGTGCCATCTCGGCGGTGATGCCCGGACCGAAACCCGCGATCAGACCGGTCGCGCCGGGCATCGGGGTCTCTTCCTCGAACAGCCTCATCGCCGCGTCGAGTACGACGGCGCTGGCGATGTTGCCGTATTCGGTCAGGGTCGCCCAGCTGTGCCGGAACACCTTGCGGTCGACGTCGAGGAATTTGGCGAGATCGTTCAGGATCCGGGGACCGCCGGCGTGGACGATGTAGAAGTCGAGGTTGCCGGCGTCCCAGCCGTGATCGGCGGCGAACGCGCGCAGCACGGGGGCCAGCGGTTCCATCGTCCCCGGCACCCGGCGGTCGAGCTGGAAGTGGAAGCCGGTGTCTCGGACGGCGTAGGAGATCCAGTCCTCGGTGTCCGGGATGAGATAGGAGGAGTTGCGCTCCAGTTCGATACCCGTTCCACCGTTGCCCCGCACCACGGCGGCGGCCACCGCGTCACCGAACAGCCCGTCGGACAACAACGAACCGATGTCGTCCTCGTCGGGCTGATAGCACAGGGAGCACAGCTCGCACGAGACGATCAGGACGTTGCTCCCGGGGTGCGCCACACAGAAGTCATGGGCTCGATTGATCGCCGCCCCGCCCGCCGCGCACCCGAGCTGGGCGATGGGTATCTGCCGGGTGTCCGACCGGAATCCCATGCGGTTGATCAGCCACGCGGTCAGCGACGGCATCAGGAACCCGGTGCACGACACATAGATGATGGCGTCGATGTCCCGTACCGTCACCTCGGCGTTCGCCAGGGCCTGTTCGATGACCGGGGGGCACCGCTTCTTCGATTCGAGCTCGTAGATGCGGTTGCGTTCCGTCAGACCCGGGTGGAGGAGGGTCTTCTCGATGGGCTGAACGATGTGGCGCTTTCGCACCCCCGTGTTCCGGATCAGGCGCAACGCCAAGGGAAGCTGCGGTTTTCCCGCGTGGACCCTCGTAGCGAATTCAAGAGTCTCTTCCGCTGTGATGACATACTCCGGCACACTCACCGAGGGCTTGCATAGCCTTGGCATATCGGAATCCGCTTTCTCTAGGTCTTCCTGCCCGGTCAGGCGACGGCAAGGGCAGCCGCGACGGCGCGCGTGCGCACGTGGTGGTCGGCGCCGGTACGGGGCGGCGGCCCCCGGCGGGGTTACGGCGCGGTACCGCGGTGATGGTGCGGTACCGCGGTGATGGTGCGGTCGACGGCCGCCCGTGGATGGCTCTTCCGACGATGGGCACGGCGTGTACCGGGCCGGGCCGGGAGCGGGTCGTTCCGAGCGGTGCCGGCGGGAGCTCAGCCGGTCAGCCCGTCTTCGTCGCGCACAGGACGGCCCGCGTGATGATGGCGTCCGCCGGTACGTCGGAGGGATCCTTGGTGATCACCTCTGTGAGCTCGAACCCGCGCTCCTCCAGCCAGCTTCCGTACGTGGAAACCTTCTGGGCCCCGCCCTTTCCGACGGCGCAACCGAGGATGAAGGACGGGAAGAAGTCGGCCTGGTAGTCGTCAGGGTCCTTGATGTCCTCGGGGTACACGGGGGCCAGGATGATGAGTTTTCCACCGACGTCCAGCGCCCTGTTGGCACCGTCGAGGATCTTGAGCACCTCGTCCTTGTCGAAGATGTCCAAGAAGTGCTTGATCATCACCACGTCGAAACCCTTGGGAACGTCTTCGAGGACGTCACCGCCGATGAACGAGCAGCGATCCTCCATGCCGTGCGCCCTGAAGGTCTGCAGGCACTGCTCTTCCATCTCGGGCCTGTCGAAGGTCGTCACATGAAGCCCCGGTGACGCCTTCAGCTGGTGCGTCATGACCGCCCCGAGGCCGTTGCCCCCGAGAACGTCGAGCACCCGCGCGCCGGACGGTATGTCGATGTTCCCGAAGAACCAGGGATACACACTGGCCGTCTCGATTCCCGCCAACCTCAGCCAGGACTCACGCAGCTCCGCGCGCTCGGCCAAGGCGCGGAAAAGGGTTCCCTCGAAGTCGTAGAACTTCTGCAGACCGACGACCGTCCCGGCCCGCACGCTGTCGGTGAGATGGAACATCTGCCTCAACATGACCACTTTGATCATGTCCATGAAAGCGAGCATCCGCTGGAGGTCAGCCTCGGCGACACCCGCGAGCGCGTCGAGGGAGTAGACACCGGAACCCTCGTCGTACGCGACGAAGCCCTCCTTGACGAGCAGTTGCAGGAGTTGTTCGACGGCATCCGCCTTCACACCGACAGCGTCGCCGAGCCGGGACGCGGTCAGGCCGGGCGCGTTCTCCCGCAACTCATCGATGATGCCGAGCTCGAAACAGGACAGCAGGTTCATAAAACGCGTGGGGCCCACCATGTACTCGCGAAATCGGGCGAGGGTGGCGTCTGATGTCATTGCACTGATCCCTTCGAGTCACTTCTCCGCACCGCCGCGACGCACCAGGTGGCAAATACACCTACCTTCGCGCGGGGGAATTCGACACCCTTTACGGCGGTCAACAGGAATTCGGGCCGACGGGGCAGGGAAAACCCCGACCGACTTGGCGATCAGTTATGGTGGCGCCCCTTTCCCGTATTCCGTGTGACCCGAGTATCGTCCAAGGGGCTTGACTAAGACTGTTCATCGGCTTGGCACCGGCTTGGCGACTGCCTGTCGCCCACTCCCCAGTCCACCGCCGAGCCGCCGTACGCGTCGACGGGCTTCCGGCGCCGGGCAGACCCACCTATGCGGTTCGGCCTCTGAGCCGCATAGGCTCGTACACATGTCCCTGCAGAGCCTCGCCCTGATCGAGAACTGGCCGGTCCCCACCGCCGCCGCGGCCGTCGTACGGGCCGACGGCACCGTCCTCGGTGCCCGCGGCCCGCTCGGGCACCGGTTCCCGCTGGCCTCGGTGACCAAGCCGCTCGCCGCGTACGCCGTGCTCGTCGCGTACGAGGAGGGGGCGGTCGAGCTGGACGAGCCGGCGGGGCCCACGGGGTCGACCGTGCGGCATCTGCTGGCGCACACCTCCGGGCTGGCCTTCGACGAGCACCGGGTGACGGCGGCCCCCGGGGAGCGGCGGCTGTACTCCAACGCCGGGTTCGAGGCGCTCGGGGACCATGTGGCCAAGGCGACGGACATCCCGTTCGCGGAGTACCTGCGGCAGGCGGTCCTCGAACCGTTGGGGATGACCGCCACCACCCTCGACGGCTCCCCGGCCAAGGACGGCGTCTCGACCGTCGACGACCTCGCGCGGTTCGCCGCCGAGGTGCAGGCGCCCCGGCTCCTCGATCCACGTACGGTCGCGGAGGCGATGACCGTGCAGTACCCGGGCACCAAGGGTGTGCTGCCGGGCTACGGGCACCAGAACCCCAACGACTGGGGGCTCGGTTTCGAGATCCGGGACTCCAAGTCACCGCACTGGACGGGCACTTCGTCGTCGTCGAGGACCTTCGGGCACTTCGGGCAGTCGGGGACCTTCCTGTGGATCGACCCCGTCGCCGGTGTGGCCTGCGCGGCACTGACCGATCGGGCGTTCGGGCCGTGGGCGATCGAGGCGTGGACGCCGTTCACGGATGCGGTACTCGCCGAACTCGGACGGTGACAGCGCCCTCTTGAAGGGCGGTTGATCCGTTCGGATACCCTCCCCCTGCACACACGCCACAGCAGAACAGAAGCAGGGCCTCGGGGGAGACGATGGGCGAGGTACGACCGGGCGGGCAGTTCCGTCCGCTGGACGACAGCGACCCGAAGACGGTGGCGAGTTACCGGCTCGCGGCCCGGCTCGGCTCGGGCGGCATGGGCACCGTGTATCTGTCGTACACGCCCGGCGGGCACCCCATCGCCCTCAAGACGATCCGGACGGAATTGAGCGAGGACCCCGAGTTCCGCCGCAGGTTCCGCCAGGAGGTGCAGGCCGCCCAGCGCGTACAGGGTTTGTACACGGCGCCGGTCATCGACTACGACACCGAGGGCGACCAGCCGTGGCTGGCCACCGCCTACGTACCGGGTCCGTCGCTGCACACGGCGGTCGCCGAACACGGCTCGCTGCCGGCCTCCTCGGTCCTGCTGCTGCTCGCGGGCGTGGCCGAGGCGCTGAAGGTGATCCACACGGCGGGCATCGTCCACCGCGACCTGAAGCCCTCCAACGTGCTGCTCGCCACCGACGGCCCCCGTGTCATCGACTTCGGCATCGCCCGCGCCGCCGACGCCACCGCCCTGACCGGCACCGGTGTCTCCATCGGCACCCCGGCGTTCATGTCGCCGGAGCAGGCGGCCGGGAAGCCGATCACGCCCGCGTCGGACGTGTTCGCGCTGGGTCAGGTGGCGGCGTACGCGGGGCGCGGAAGCGGCGCGTACGGCGACGGGCCCTCGCACGCCGTGCTGTACCGGATCGTCCACGAGGAGCCGGATCTGACCGGCCTCCCGGACCGACTCGCCTTCATCGCGCGCTGCCTGGCCAAGGCCCCCGAGGACCGGCCCTCGCCCGAAGAGGTCATCGCCCTGTGCCAGGAGGCCTCGCCCACCCCGCTGTTGCAGTCCGGCTCCTGGCTGCCGGACGCGATCGGCGCCGACATCACCCGGCGGGTCTCGGCGTCGGCGGAGCTGCTGGCCGCGCGGAACAAGGCGGCGGAGGCACCGACCGCGGCACCCGCGCCCGTCCCGCCCACCGCCCCGGTGACCCGACCGGACGTCCAGGCCGCCGCCGTACCGCCGGTGCACGCGGCCCCGACCATGTTCTCCGGGCACGCCGGTCCGGCGACCCCGCCCGCACCTCAGCCCACCCCGTACGTCGCACAGCCGAACATGACGTACCACCCGCAGTTGGGCCCGCACCCCGTGCCGGCCGGCTACCAGGCGCCCTACCCCCAACCGCCGCACACCTTGCACCCGCAGCACCAGCCGCGCCCGCTTCCCGTCAAGCCGCGCAGAAGCGTGGGCAGTTGGATCGGGATCGGCATCGCAGTGGTGATGTGCCTGGTGTGGCTCAGCAGCTGCGCGTCCTTCCTCAAGGAGTTCGGAGACTCCTCAGACAGCTCCTCCGGCGGCGGTTCCAGCAGTTCCTCACCGCGGCCGGACCCGAAGCCGGTGACGTACAAGGGCATCAGCATCCCGCTCGACTACTACGTCCGGTTCGCGGACTCGCCTCCGAAACCGATCCACGACTACACCCCGTATGACAACAGCGACGCCGACTTCTACTACGACAGCCTCCACGGAAACGCGGTAGCCAGCCAGAGCGACAAGGTCGTCCTGCTGAACAACGCCCAACAGGGCTCGCTGAAGACCTGCCGTGAGGAAACCCGGTACGCCGACGAGATCTTGCTCTCCCAGCTCTCCCGGGGCACCCAGCTCTGCGTGCACAGCTCCGGCCACATCGCGCTGGTCACTTTCCGGGGCACCGGCCCGGAGAACGACCCCAGTGACTACGTCACCGTGGACGTCACGATCTGGCGCAACGCGGAGGAGCCGGACAGCGACAACTGAGCCGTCTCACTCGGCCAGTTCCCAGACCAGCACCTCGACCGGCGCCGAGACGGCAACCAGATCCAGCGCCTTCTCCCCCTCGGCCCGCACAGAGTCCCCCGGCCCCAGCTCATGCGGCCCGACCCGCACCGCACCCCGCACGACGTGCAGATACGCCCGCGCCGCGTCCGGCACGGCCGTCCGCTCCCCCGCCGTCCCCAGCCGCCGCACATGCAGCATGGCGCCGGCTTCGGGGACGGCGTACGGGGTGGGGTCGGCGATGCCGCGGACGATGTCGTACGCGGGGTCGCCGCCCGGATCCCGCGGGGCCAGCCACATCTGGACGAAGGTCAGCGGCTCGGAGCCGTCGTTGCGCTCCACGTGCCGCACGCCGCCCGCCGAGCTCAGCCGCTGGACGTCACCGGGGCGGACGACCGTCTCGTGGCCGGTGGTGTCACGGTGGGTCAGCTCGCCCTCGACGACCCAGGTGACGATCTCGGTGTGACTGTGCGGATGCTCGTCGAAACCGGCGCCCGGCACCAGTCGCTCCTCGTTGCAGGCGATCACCGCGCCGAACCGCAGGTTGTCCGGGTCGTAGTGCGGCCCGAAGGAGAAGGCGTGCCGGGACTCGATGCCGACCGCGGGGTCACCGCCGGGATAGCGCGCGTCGGCGCGCCGTACGTCCATCACGCACCCAAGGTATCCCCGGCCCCCGCCCTCCGGCCCGCGCACCCTCCGGCGCGAGCCGGCGCAGCGATAAGGCAGTCTTGTCCCGTGCCCGAACCCGAAACCAGCAAATCCGAACCCGCACCGTACGTCCACGCGCACGCCGGGACGTTGAGGCGGCTGGAGAAGTCGTCCGGAAGCCTCGCCGCGCAGGCCATCGCGCGGATGGACGAGACGCTGCCCTGGTACCGGGCGATGCCGCCCGAGAACCGGTCGTGGATCGGATTGGTCGCCCAGGCCGGTATCGCCGCGTTCACAGAATGGTTCCGGCACCCGGACGCCCCGCAGGCCATCTCCACGGACGTCTTCGGGACCGCACCGCGTGAACTGACCCGGGCGATCACGCTCCGGCAGACCGTGGAGATGGTGCGCACGACCATCGAGGTCATGGAGTCCGCCATCGACGAGGTGGCCGCGCCCGGCGACGAGAGCGTGCTGCGCGAGGCGCTGCTCGTCTACGCGCGGGAGATCGCCTTCGCCACCGCGCAGGTCTACGCGCAGGCCGCCGAGGCACGCGGCGCCTGGGACGCCCGTCTGGAGTCCCTGGTCGTCAACGCGGTGCTCAGCGGCGAGGCCGACGAGGGGGCCGTGAGCAGGGCCGCCGCGCTCGGCTGGAACTCCCCCGAGCACGTCTGTGTGGTCCTCGGCACCGCCCCCGACGGCGACAGCGAGCTGACCGTGGAGGCCATCCGGCGCGCGGCCCGGCACGCCAAGCTCCAGGTACTCACGGGTGTGCTGGGCGACCGGCTGGTCGTGATCGCCGGTGGCAGCGACGACCCGTTGCAGGTGGCGAAGTCGCTGATCGGGCCGTATGCGGCGGGTCCGGTGGTGGCCGGACCGATCGTGCCCGACCTGCTGGCCGCGACCCGGTCCGCGCAGGCGGCGGCGGCCGGACTCAAGGCCTGCTCGGCGTGGCAGGACGCACCCCGGCCCGTTCTGGCGGACGATCTCCTTCCGGAGCGCGCGATCGCCGGAGACCCCAGCGCGCGTGAGCAACTGGTGGAGGAGATCTACAGACCGCTGGAGGAGGCCGGCTCAGCGCTCCTGGAGACACTCAGCGTCTATCTCGAACAAGCCTCAAGTCTGGAGGGCGCGGCGCGGATGCTGTTCGTCCACCCCAACACCGTGCGCTACCGGCTTCGACGTGTGACTGACGTCACCGGCTGGTCGCCCTCCGACGTACGCTCGGCCTTCACCTTGCGGATCGCGCTGATCCTGGGGCGTCTGGTGGATGGGGATCCGCAGCTCTAGTGTTTTGTCGGAGGGCTACAAAACCCCTCCGTGTTCTTCGTCCCTGTCCTCACGGGCGGCTGGAGCCGTCCCCAAGAGAGAGTGTGAGAGTGCTCGTACTCGTCGCTCCCGGCCAGGGCGCCCAGACGCCCGGCTTCCTGACTCCTTGGCTCGACCTCCCCGGTGCCGCCGACCGCCTCGGCGCGTGGTCGGACGCCATCGGGCTGGACCTCGCCCACTACGGCACCGAGGCCGACGCCGACGCGATCCGTGACACCGCCGTGGCCCAGCCGCTGCTCGTGGCGGCCGGACTGCTGTCCGCCGCCGCCCTGGGAGACGTCGTCCCCGGCGCGGTCGCCGGGCACAGTGTCGGCGAGATCACCGCCGCCGCGTTCGCCGGTGTCCTCGACGACACGGCCGCGCTGACCCTCGTCCGCAAGCGCGGCCTGGCCATGGCCGAGGCCGCCGCGATCACCGGGACCGGGATGTCCGCGCTGCTCGGCGGCGACCCCGAGGTGACGATCCCGCATCTGGAGAAGCTGGGGCTGACCCCGGCGAACGTGAACGGCGCGGGCCAGGTCGTCGCCGCCGGCACCCTGGAGCAGCTGGCCGCCCTGGACGCGGACAAGCCCGAGGGCGTACGGCGCGTCGTCGCCCTGAAGGTCGCCGGCGCCTTCCACACGCATCACATGGCTCCCGCCGTCGACAGCCTCGCCAAGGCCGCCGAGGAACTGGCACCCGGGGACCCGAAGCTCACCTACGTCTCGAACAAGGACGGGCAGGCCGTCGCCACCGGCGCCGAGGTGCTCTCCCGTCTGGTCGGTCAGGTCGCCAACCCGGTCCGCTGGGACCTGTGCATGGAGACCTTCAGGGAGCTGGGGGTGACCGGGCTCGTCGAGGTGTGCCCCGGCGGCACGCTCACCGGTCTCGCCAAGCGCGCGCTGCCGGGCGTGGCCACGGTGGCGCTCAAGACACCCGACGACCTCGACGCCGCTCGCGCGCTCATCGCCGAGCACCAGAACTAGGAGCCCGGGAGCTATGTCGAAGATCAGGCCGAGCAAGGGCGCCCCGTACGCACGCATCCTCGGCGTGGGCGGCTACCGTCCGGTTCGCGTGGTGCCCAACGACGTGATCCTGGAGAAGATCGACTCCTCCGACGAGTGGATCCGCTCCCGTTCCGGTATCGAGACCCGGCACTGGGCGAACGACGAGGAGACCGTCGCCGCCATGTCGATCGAGGCGTCCGGCAAGGCGATCGCCGACGCCGGGATCGCCGCCGAGCAGATCGGCGCCGTCGTCGTCTCGACCGTCTCGCACTTCAGCCAGACCCCGGCCGTCGCCACCGAGATCGCCGACAAGCTGGGCACCGCCAAGGCCGCCGCCTTCGACATCTCGGCCGGCTGCGCGGGCTTCGGCTACGGGCTGACCCTCGCCAAGGGCATGGTGGTCGAGGGCTCGGCGGAGTACGTCCTCGTCATCGGTGTCGAGCGGCTGTCCGACCTGACCGACCTGGAGGACCGGGCCACGGCCTTCCTCTTCGGTGACGGCGCCGGCGCGGTCGTCGTCGGGCCCTCCCAGGAGCCGCACATCGGCCCGACGGTGTGGGGCTCCGAGGGCGACAAGGCCGGAACGATCAAGCAGACGGTGCCGTGGAACGAGTTCCGGATCGGAGACGTCGACCAGCTCCCGCTGGACAGCGAGGGCAACGTCAAGTTCCCCGCGATCACGCAGGAGGGCCAGGCGGTGTTCCGCTGGGCCGTGTTCGAGATGGCGAAGGTCGCTCAGCAGGCGCTGGACGCGGCCGGGATCAGCTCGGACGACCTGGACGTCTTCATTCCCCACCAGGCCAACGAGCGGATCATCGACTCGATGGTGAAGACACTCAAGCTGCCGGAGCACGTCACGGTCGCGCGTGACGTGCGCACCACCGGCAACACCTCGGCCGCCTCGATCCCGCTCGCGATGGAGCGGCTCCTGGCGACCGGCGAGGCGAAGAGCGGCGACACCGCGCTCGTCATCGGCTTCGGGGCGGGTCTCGTGTACGCCGCGACGGTCGTTACCCTCCCCTAGGCACCCGCGTCGGATCTTGCGGTCCGGCGCGGGAACAGCACAACCTGCCGCTGACGCGGCGGGCCGCCAACCCTCTGGAAACTACGAAGGAGCGCCTGACATGGCCGCCACCCAGGAAGAGATCGTCGCCGGTCTCGCCGACATCGTGAACGAGATCGCCGGCATCCCGGTCGAGGACGTCCAGCTGGACAAGTCCTTCACCGACGACCTGGACGTCGACTCGCTGTCCATGGTCGAGGTCGTCGTCGCCGCCGAAGAGCGCTTCGACGTCAAGATCCCGGACGACGATGTCAAGAACCTCAAGACGGTCGGCGACGCGACCGACTACATCCTCAAGCACCAGGCCTGATCCGGCGGATCGGGCCCGGCCCGATCCCAGGACCAGTCCGTTGCCCCGCCACCCGGCGGTGGCGCCGCTGAATCCTCGTAAACGTTGGAGAACATTCCCGTGAGCTCGACCAATCGCACCGTGGTCGTCACCGGTATCGGCGCAACCACACCGCTGGGTGGCGACGCGACTTCCACCTGGGAGGGACTGGTCGCCGGCAAGTCCGGTGTCGGTCCCCTGGAACAGGAGTGGGCCGCCGACCAGGCGGTCCGCATCGCCGCGCAGATCGCCGTGGAACCCACCGAGGTCATCCCCCGGCCGCAGGCCCGCCGCCTCGACCGCTCGGCGCAGTTCGCGCTGATCGCGGCCAAGGAGGCGTGGGCGGACGCCGGTTACACGGAGACCTCCGCCGACGACGGCACCGTCGACGCGGACCGTGTCGGTGCGGTCATCGCCTCCGGCATCGGCGGTGTGACGACCCTGCTCGACCAGTACGACGTGCTGAAGGAGAAGGGCGTACGCCGTGTCTCCCCGCACACCGTGCCGATGCTGATGCCCAACGGGCCGTCGGCGAACGTCGGTCTGTACGTCGGCGCGCGCGCCGGTGTGCACACCCCGGTCTCCGCCTGCGCGTCGGGCGCCGAGGCCATCGGCTACGCCATCGAGATGATCCGTACCGGCCGCGCCGACGTCGTGATCGCCGGTGGCACCGAGGCCGCCATCCACCCGCTGCCGATCGCCGCGTTCGGCAACATGATGGCGATGTCCAAGAACAACGAGGACCCGCAGGGCGCGTCCCGTCCGTACGACACCGGCCGTGACGGCTTCGTCCTCGGCGAGGGTGCCGGTGTCGTCGTCCTGGAGTCGGCGGAGCACGCGGCGGCGCGGGGTGCCCGGGTCTACGCCGAGGCCGTGGGCCAGGGCATCTCCGCCGACGGCCACGACATCGTGCAGCCGGAGCCGGAGGGGCGGGGGATCGCCCACGCCCTGCAGAACCTGATGGACCGCACCGACCTGGACCCGGCGGAGATCGTGCACGTCAACGCGCACGGGACGTCGACGCCGGCCGGTGACATCGCGGAGCTGAAGGCGCTGCGGAAGGTGTTCGGTGACGACACCGACCACTTCGCGGTGTCCGCGACGAAGTCGATGACCGGGCATCTGCTCGGTGGGGCCGGCGGGGTGGAGACCGTGGCGACGGTGCTCGCGCTGTACCACCGGGTGGCTCCGCCGACGATCAATGTGAACGACCTCGATCCCGAGGCGGAGGCCAACGCGGACATCGTCCGCGGGGAGGCTCGCAAGCTGCCGGTCGAGGGCCGCATCGCCGCCCTCAACGACTCCTTCGGGTTCGGTGGGCACAACGTGGTGCTGGCGTTCCGGACGGTTTGATCTCTGCTGCCGTGAACGGCGAGTGGCCCGCACCCCGGGTTGGGGGCGGGCCACTCGCCGTTTGTCGTGCGTTGTCGGCCGGGTGCGGGTCGGCGGGGCTTCTCGCGCCCACGCGGCGGAGCCGCATATCGACACAGCCCCACGCCCCTGAAAGCCAGAACCCGCAGGCCCCGGCGCCTGGAAGGGCGCCGTCACACCACCTGGTGGAGCCAGCGGACCGGGGCGCCCTCCCCCGCGTAGCGGAAGGGTTCCAACTCGTCGTCCCAGGGCTTGCCCAGGAGCTTGGAGAGGTCGGCCTCCAGGTCGGTCTCGCCTCGTTGGCTGCGGAGCAGGGCCGCGCGGAGGCGGTCCTCGGGGATGAGGATGTCGCCGTGAATGCCGGTGACGGCGTGGAAGATGCCCAGTTCGGGGGTGCAGCTGTAGCGCTCGCCCTCGGCGGTGGCGCAGGGCTCGGCGGTGACCTCGAAGCGGAGGAGGTGCCAGCCCCTCAGCGCGGACGCGAGCTTGGAGGCGGTGCCGGCCTGGCCCTGCCAGGAGAACTCGGAGCGCCAGGTGCCCGGTGCGGCCGGCTGCCGGATCCAGTCGAGGTTCACGCGCGTCCCGAGAACCCCGGCTACGGCCCACTCGACGTGCGGGCACAGCGCACGCGGCGCGGAGTGCACGTACAGGACTCCACGTGTCGTCACCGGGGCCTCCACAGAGCAGCGCATCTTGTCATTTGATGGAACGGCAGTGGCAGAGCGGCCACGTGGCGAGGCTACCGTGCGGCGGGACGAGGGGTTGACGTACCGTCGGAGCCGGCGCCAGGAACAACTCGGGTTTCACCCGGTGGGACGCCTGTGCGGACCCAACAGTTGCAACCTCGGTCACATCGGCCCCCTGCATTCCTGATTCGGGAACCCTCGTGCGTTGTCATGGGTGGGAACTTGCACATGACGACCGACGAGGGGAACCGAGGGATGCGGAAGCGACGGCACCGTCCGAGGGCGGTGTTCGGCGGCGCCCTGGCGGCGGTCCTGCTGGCCGTGACCGGCTGTGACGCCACCGGGGGCGACTCCCCCGGCCCCGAGGGGACGGGGAAGCGGGCCGGGGCCTCCGCGTCGCCCTCCCCCACCCCCGCCTGGGACAGCACCCCCGAGTCGCTGGTCGCCGTCGGCGACTCCATCACGCGTGGCTTCGACGCGTGCAAGGTGCTGTCCGACTGCCCCGAGGTGTCCTGGGCGACCGGCGGTGACGCCTCGGTCGACAGTCTCGCCGTACGGCTGCTGGGCGCGTCCGGGGCGGCTCGGCACAGCTGGAACTACGCGGTGACGGGGGCCCGGATGGCCGATCTGCCGAGCCAGGTGGCGCGGGCGGTGAGCCGTAGGCCGGAGCTGGTCACGGTGATGATCGGCGCGAACGACGCGTGCCGGGCGACCACTGCGGCGATGACCCCGGTGGCCGACTTCCGCGCCGACTTCGAGGACGCGATGGAGACGCTGCGGGACACCCTGCCCAAGGCGCAGGTCTTCGTGGCGAGCGTGCCCGATCTGAAGCGGCTGTGGTCCGAGGGTCGTACGAGTCCCGTCGGCAAGCAGGTCTGGAAGCTGGGCATCTGCCCGTCCATGCTGGCCGACCCCGACCTCCTCACCGCGGCGGCCACCGAGCGTCGGGACACCGTGCAGGACCGGGTGAAGGCGTACAACGACGTCCTGCGCGAGGTGTGCGAGAAGGACCGCCACTGCCGTTACGACGGAGACGCCGTCTTCGACTACCGCTTCGGGCAGGCCCAGCTCAGCCAGTGGGACTGGTTCCACCCGAGTGTGAACGGGCAGGCACGGCTGGCGGAGATCGCCTACCGGATCATCAGCGCGAAGGAGTGGAAGGAGTCGTGACCTGGGGTTCTGCCGTGGCCTAGGGTTTCGCTCATGAGCGAACACTTCGGCGCACTTCCCGACGGCACGGCTGTTCATCGTTGGACGCTGGAGCGGGGCGGTACCCGGGTGCGGATCCTGACGTACGGCGGAATCGTGCAGTCGGTCGAGGTGCCCGACCGGGAGGGGCGGGCGGCGGACGTGGTGCTGGGGTTCGCGGACCTCGACGGGTACCTCCGGAATCCGGGGCCGTTCTTCGGGGCCCTCATCGGCCGGTACGCCAACCGGATCGCCAAGGGGCGGTTCACCCTCGACGGGCACGAGTACGAGCTGGAGTGCAACAACCCGCCGAACTCGCTGCACGGGGGCGCCTTCGGCTACGACAAACGGATGTGGGACGCGGAGGCCGTCGGCGGTGGGGCCGGCGTACGGCTGTCGCGGGTGAGTCCGGACGGGGAGGAGGGCTTCCCCGGGCGGCTGGAGGTCTCCGCGACATACACGCTGGAGGGGGACGGGAGCGCGCTGCGGATCGCGTACGAGGCGGTCACGGACGCGCCGACCGTCGTGAACCTCACGAACCACTCCTACTGGAACCTGGCGGGGGCGTCCTCCGGGAGTGCCGGTGGGCATGAGCTGCGGATCGACGCGTCGCGGGTGACGCCGGTGGACGCGGACCTGATCCCGACGGGTGAGCTGGCGGAGGTGGCGGGGACGCGGTTCGACTTCCGGGTGGCGCGGAAGGTGGGGAGTGGGTACGACCACAACTTCGTGCTGGACAAGGGGGTCACGGAGGGAGCCGAGGTGGTGGCCGAGCTGTGGGAGCCGGGGTCGGGGCGGGCGTTGAGCGTGGCGACCACCGAGCCGGGGATGCAGCTGTACACGGCGGATCATCTGGAGGGACCCTTCGGGCCCGGGGACGGCATCGCGTTGGAGACGCAGCGGTTTCCGGATACGCCCAACCGGCCGCGGTTTCCCAGTGCGGTGTTGCGGCCGGGCGGCGTGTACCGGTCGGAGACCGTTTATGGATTCGGGGTGCGTTAGACGTCGACCGCGGGCCCGGTGGCGGGTGGTCGCGCCCACGCGGCGGAGCCGCACATGTCACAGCCCCGCGCCCCCAACCCCTCACGGCAATGCACCTAGGCTTCGATCCTCGCCGTCACGCGGCGGTCCGCGATGGAGCGGCCGGCCTCCACCTCGTACGTACCGTGCTGGTACGTCCAGGCGTCGGTCGCCTCGTCCCAGATCTCGAAGGCCCGGCGCGGGAGTTCGATGACGGCTTCCACCGTCTCCCCGGGAGCCGCCTCCACCGTCGCGAAACCCGCCAGCCAGCGGGTCGGGCGGTTCTCGTCCGGGGTCGTGGGGGCCAGGTAGAGCTGGACGGTCTCGCGGCCCGGGCGGTCGCCCGAGTTGCGGACCCGTACCGTTGCCGTCCTGTCCCTGACCTGGAGGGACTCGTACGTCCAGTCGGTGTAGCCGAGGCCGTGGCCGAAGGCGTACGTGGGGGTCCCGGCGTGCTTGTCCCAGGCCCGGTAGCCGATGAAGACGTCCTCCTCGTAGGGGAGTCGGCCGTCGGTGGGGAGCACGCGGGTGACGGGTGCCTCGGAGAGGGAGCCCCATGTGGTGGGGAGGCGGCCGCCGGGCTCGTGGGTGCCGGTGAGGACGTCTGCCAGGGCGGCGCCGCCCTCCTGGCCGGGGAACCAGGTGAGGAGGACGGCGGCGACGTCGTCGCGCCAGGGCAGTTCGACCGGGGAGCCGGCGTTGACGACCACGATCGTGTCGGGGTTGGCGGCGGCCACGGCGCGGACCATGTCGTCCTGGTGGCCGGGGAGGCGGAGGTCCTCGCGGTCGAAGCCCTCGGACTCGACGCGTTCGGTGGTGGCGACCACGACGACGGCCGTGTCGGCGGCGCGGGCGGCCTCGACGGCCTCGGCGATCAGGTCGTCGGGGTCGCGCTGCGGTTCCTGGTGGCAGAGGGAGAAGGCGATGACCTTCAGGGGGACGCCTTCGGGGATCTCCACGACGTGGGTGAGCGAGACCTCGACCGGTTCGCCGGCGGTCAGTTCGACCTGGGCGCGGGGCACCGGGGCGCCGAAGAACGTGACGAAGGGGTCGTCCGTGTCGGTGCTCTGGACGTCGTCGAAGCGGGTCGTGCCGTCGACGGTGAGGGTGAAGGGGCCCAGGCCCTTGATGCCAAAGGTGTGCGTGCCGGTCTCGCGCGGGGTGAAGGTGCCGGTCAGCTCGACGGTGTGCAGGGTCGCGTGGGTGACGCCGTCGGGGAGGTCCGCGCCCATCCACTGGATCTGGCCGTTCGGCGCGGAGCCGGTGCCGAGGACCGTGCCGGTGGTGTCGCGGCAGACGGCCCGGAGGGTGAAGCCCCTGTCGGCGATCGCCAGTTCCTCGTTGGGGTCGGCGCCGACGGCGTAGGTCAGGGCGTCTTCGGGGAGGGCGGCGGTGAGGCCGTCGAGCGGAGAGACGATCCGGGACGGGAAGACGGTGGCGGAGCCGCCGCCGAGGACGCGGGCGTCGCGGGCCGCCGCGCCGATGAGGGCGACCTTGGCGCCCGGCTTCAGGGGCAGGGCGGGCTGACCGTTGCGTACCTCGTTGCGGACGAGGACGAAAGAGCGGCGGGCGATCTCGCGGGCCAGCGCCTCACCGTCGACGGGGGCGGGCGGCTCGGTGACGACGGGGTCGGCGCCGTCCAGGATGCCCACACGGGCGGCCAGGCGCAGGACCCGGCGGACCGCCTCGTCGACCCGGGTCTCCTCGACCTCGCCGGCGCGGACGGCGGCGGCCAGGGCCTCGCCGTAGACGGTGACCGGGCCGGGCATGGCGACGTCGAGGCCGCCGGTGAGGGCGGCGGTCGTGGAGCGGGCGGCCATCCAGTCGGAGACGTTGAAGCCGTCGAAGCCCCATTCGCCGCGCAGCACCTCGTTCACGAGGCGGTGGTGTTCGGTCATGGTGGTGCCGTTGACCGTGTTGTAGGCGGTCATGATGCCCCACGGGTGGGCGTTGGCGACGATCGCCTCGAAGGGAGCCAGGTAGAGCTCGCGCAGGGCGCGTTCGGAGACCAGGTTGTCCACCGTGAAGCGGTCGGTCTCGGCGTCGTTGGCGACGAAGTGCTTGACCGTGGTGCCGACTCCGCCGGACTGGACGCCGGCGACGTAGCTCGAGCCGATCTCGCCGGTCAGGTACGGGTCCTCGCTGTAGGCCTCGAAATGGCGGCCGCCGAGCGGGGAACGGTGCAGGTTGACGGTGGGGGCGAGGAGGACGTGGACACCTTTGCGGCGTGACTCCTGGGCCAGCGACACCCCTGCCCTGCGGGCGAGTTCGGGATCCCAGGTGGCGGCGAGGGCGGTCGGGGAGGGCAGCGCGACGGACGGGTCGTCGGCAGTCCAGCGCACGCCTCGTACGCCGATCGGGCCGTCGGACATGACGAGGGACTTCAGGCCGATCTCGGGGAGCGCGGGCAGCGTCCACATGTCCTGGCCGGAGAGCAGCCGCGCCTTGGCGTCGAGGTCGAGCTTGGCCAGGGCCGCCTCGACGGCCGCCTCGCGGGCCTCGTCGGCCGGGGTGGGGTGGGTGCCCGCCATGTGGTCCTCCTGTATTCGGGGCCGTGCGGTTCCTCCGTGAACCTTCCTCATCGTGCACCCGTTACCTGTGGAGCGGTAGGTTTCGTTATGTCGCCGTTATGTTCAGTCGGGGTGGATGTCGGCGGATGTCGTACGGTGGCGCCATGAACGCCAGGGCCAGGAGTGTGGAGCGGCGCGCGGAGATCGTCCGGGCCGCTCTGGAGGTGATCGCCGAGCGCGGTTACCGGGGGGCGAGCCTGGCGGCGGTCGCCGAGCGGGTCGGACTCACCCAGCAGGGGCTGCTGCACCACTTCCCGACGAAGGAGGCGCTGCTGGTCGCCGTGCTGGAGGAGCGCGACCAGTGGGACGCGGTGCCGGTCACCGAGTGGCGCGTCGATCTGCTCGCCTCGCTGGTGGAGTACAACGCGATGCGGCCCGGCATCATCCAGACCTTCTCGGCGCTGCTCGGTGAGAGCGTCACCGAGGGGCATCCGGCGGGCGGCTACTTCACCGAGCGCTACGGCCGGGTGCGCGCGTCCATGGCGGCGACCCTGCGCGCCGCGTACGGGGACCGACTGCCGGGCGGGCTCACGCCCGAGCGGGCGGCGCCGCTGCTGGTGGCCGTGATGGACGGGCTGCAGTACCAGTGGCTGCTGGATCCGGCGGCCGTGGACATGCCGGGCGCCTTCCGGGACTTCCTGACCCTGCTGGGCGAGGACGTGGACTGAGGGTCCCCCCATCGGGAGACACCGCGCGCCGCCGCCAGCACGAGGCGCTCGCCGGCGGGCTGCCCGTGCCGGGGGGCATGGCGTGCGTCCCTTCCGTCACGCGATACTGCCGCCGTCCGGTGCGAGACCCCACAGCACGACAGCGACGGAAGGGCCCGACTCCCTTGACTTCCTTACTGACTTATCGACCAGCGGCGTCCGTAGGAGGGCGGCTCGGCAGGCCCCGGATGCGGGCAGCGGTCGGACTGGTCGCCCTGCTGACGGGGCTCGGCGTCCCCGCCCCGGCCGCCGCCTCGACCCTCGACCCGGCGGCCACGGCGTCTTCGACGCCCGCCCCCACGGTCGAGGAGCAGCGGCTCGACCGGGCCGTCCCCCAGGAGATCCTGCGGCGCTCGGGATTCGCCACCGTGGCACCGGAGTTCGAGCGGGCGCTGGACGGGGCGCGGTCGTACGAGCAGGCCGAGCGGGTCGTCCTACGGCAGGGGGCGCGGCTGTGGGAGCGGGCGGTGGACCGGGCGCAGGGGCGGGGCCCGGAGGGCGGCGACCTGAGCCGGGACGACGACCGGCCGCTGTACTGGGCGCGGTTGGGGATGACGCGGGAGGTGCGGGAGTGGGAGCCGGGGTTCGAGCTGAGTGACCGTCGGAGGGCAGCTCTGCTCGGCCAGTTGGAGCGGTCGTCGCGTGGCCAGGACTCCCTTCGGTACCCCGGCCGCGGGAAGGGCGTGAAGCGGATCCTCGTCACCGGGTTCGATCCGTTCACGCTGGACCGGGACGTGCGGATCTCCAACCCGTCCGGGGCCACGGCACTCGCCCTGGACGGGACGGTGATCCGGACCGCCGACGGGCCGGCACGGGTCGAGACCGCAGTCTTCCCGGTCCGCTGGCAGGACTTCGCCGACGGCACGGTCGAGCGCACGCTGCGGCGGCGACTGCCCCACGTGGACCTCTTCGCGACCGTCAGCCAGGGCCGGGTGGGCCGGTTCGACATCGAGCGGACCAACGGGGCCTGGCGTGGCGGCTTCGCCGACAACGACAACGTCGGCCGCACCGGGACCATCCCGGTGACCGACCCGGCCACCCAGCCCCAGTGGACGTCCACGACCCTGCAGTACGCGGACGTCGCCGCCGCGAATACGGGCCGCTTCCCGGTGTACGACAACACCGGCGTGACCGAGATCCCGGCGGGCGGCACGACGGCGGTCGTACGACCGGACGGACCGACCCCGGGCTCGACGGCGCGGGCCGGAGGCGGCGGCGACTACCTCTCCAACGAGATCGCCTACCGGGCGACGCTCCTGCGTGACCGGCTGGGGCTCGGCGCCTCCCTGCCGGGCGGACATGTGCACACGCCGGTGCTGCAGTTCGGGCCGGGCAACACCGACCCGGCGACCGGGGCCGTGACCGACCCCGGCTTCGTACGGAACCGGCTGGACATCGTGGCCCAGGTGCGCGAGATCGTACGGGTGGCCGCCGAGGCCGCGTTCGTCGGGACCGGGCGCACAAGGGGCTGACGCCGGGGCCGGCCGGGACGGCGGCGACGCCCACGCCGACACCGGCGAGGCGGGCCGCCGATCAGTCGGAAGACCGTGAACCGGGGATCCGGTTCACGAACCGGCCCCGGGCTTGCGGAACATGGGGTTCGGGTGGCCGGCGTGGGGGCCCTGGTTCGGGTGGCCGGCGTGGGGGCCGTGGTTCGGGTCGTCCTCGCCGGCCGTCTCCTCGCCGCGCAGGTCGCGGGCCATCAGGGTGGCGCCCGCCACCGCTCCCGGCATCAGGAACACGGCGACAACCGGCACCAGGAAGGCGAGGGCCAGCGGGGTGCCGAAGCCCCAGATCAGCGTCTTACGGGAGCGCAGGAGGCGGAGGCGGTCGCGGAGTTCGACACCCCGGCGCTGGAGGGCCACCGCGGTCAGTTCCTCGGTGAGGAAGAAGCCGGTGACGAAGAAACCGATCACCGGGACGACCGTCTGGCCGAGGAACGGGACGAAGCCGAGCGCGAAGAGCAGCACGGCCCACATCAGCGCCCGTACGAGGACGCGAAGGCTGTCGCGGGCCGAGATCCACAGCTCCCGCGGCAACGGCAGGTCTGACTCCGGTGCGGTGCCGTCGGGTGAGACGTCCCGGTCGACCTTCTCCGAGAGGTTCTCGTAGAAGGGCTGGCCGATGAGGAGGGTCACGGCGGTGAAGGTGATGACCGCGAGGGCGAGGGCCAGGGCGAACAGTACGGCGGTGAGGAAGCCGCGGAAGAGGCCGGGCCAGGGGCTGGACCAGTCTTCCGCGAACGGGGTGGCCCAGGTGACGAAGTCCGGGCCCCAGAGGGCCAGGGCCACGAGTGCGGCTATGTAGAGGACGAGGGTGATCAGGCCGGGGATCAGGCCGAAGCCGTATTGCTTGCCGTGTCGGGCCACCCAGCGTTGGCCACGGACGAGGTACTGGAAACCCACCCCTAGATCGCGCATGGGGCGCACTTTACCCAGCGCGGTCGGCACTGTCCCCGGGGGCTTCGGTGGGAGCGAAGGCACCGCCCGGTGCGAAGGCCAGCTCCGCGAAGCGTTCTCCGATGTGGCGGTGGGTCTCGGCGTCCGGGTGGAGGTCGTCCGGGAGCGGGAGGGTGGTGGCCTCGGGCTCGCCGTAGAGGGCGAGGCCGTCCAGGTGGTGGAGGTGGGGATCGTCCTCGGCGCGTTGGGCGACGATGCGGGAGAGCTCGTCGCGGATGACACGGAGGGTCAGTTTGCCGGGGGTGGGGTCCTCCGGGTCGCCCATCGCCCGGAAGCGCAGGCGGCCTTCGGCGATCCCGGCGATGTCCGGGGCGCAGGGACCGGGGGTGTCCTCCTGGATGGGACAGAGGATCGGGGAGACGACCAGGAGAGGCGTGGTCGGATGGCCCTCGCGAATCGTGTCGAGGAAGCCGTGGACGGCCGGGGTGAAGGCACGCATCCGCATCACGTCGTGGTTGACCAGGTTGATACCGATCTTGACGCTGATCAGGTCGGCGGGGGTGTCACGCATGGCGCGGGCGGTGAAGGGGTCGAGGAGGGCGCTGCCGCCGAAGCCCAGGTTGATCAGTTCGACGCCGCCGAGGGAGGCGGCGACGGCGGGCCAGATCCCGGTGGGGCCGGCGGCGTCGGAGCCGTGGCTGATCGAGCTGCCGTGGTGCAGCCACACCCGACGGTTGCGGTCCTGGTCCGGCTCGACCGGGGCGTCCGTGCGCAGGGCGATGAGTTCGGTGGTCTCGTTGTGCGGGAGCCAGATCTCCACCGTCTTGAGGTCGCCGGGGAGGTCCGTGAAGGTGACGGTGCCGGGCGGGCCCGCGCGGTGCTCCGCCGTTCCGGCCACCATGTCGATGGTCACGGTGTTGCCGTTCGGCACGCTCGCCCGGTCCGTCAGGCGGCCGTCGACGACGAGGTCGTACAGGCCGTCGGGACGCGGCGGGGCGCCCACGTAGGTCCGCTTGGTGCGCAGGGTGTCGAGTTCGACGGCGGTGGCCCGGGTGCGGAAGACCAGCCGTACGCCGGAGGACTGCGACTCCACCACGGCGAGCTGCGGATCGGTGCACTGGGCGCGGGCACGGGCGGGCAGCCGGTGGGGCAGTACGCCGTGCTCGGTGTGCTCCAGCTCCAGGGCGCCGCGCACGAGGTCGGCGGTGAGGGGGGTGGTGATCCGGTCGTGGTTCCGCGCGGGCTTCTTCTGGGGCATGGCTCAACCTGACGATCGGTGGGGGTGGGTGACGGGCCGGTCGGCGTTCAGCGGGGTGGAGTGGTCGGCCAGTTGCGCAGCAGGGCGTCGAGGGCGTCGAGGATCCGCTCCCAGCTCTCCTGGGAGTCGGGGGCGCTGTGGCTGAAGCCACCCGCCGACTCCAGGTCGACGTAGCCGTGGAAGACGCTGCCCAGGAGGCGGACCGCGTGGGTCTGGTCCGGTTCGGTGAGGTCGTAGCCGCGCAGGATCGCCCTCGTCATCCGCGCGTGTCTGACACCGGCACTGGCGGCGGCCGTCCGCGGATCGAGTCTCATCCGGGCGGCGACCGCGCGGCCGGGGTGTTCCCGGGCGTAGTCGCGGTGCACGTTCGCCAGGGCCGTCAGCGCGTCCTTGCCGGCCCGGCCGGCGAGCGCGGTGGCGCCCCGGTCGGCCAGTTCCTCCAGGGCGAGCAGGGCGATCCGGGTCTTCAGGTCCTGGGAGTTGCGCACATGGGAGTACAGGCTCGCGACCTTGACGTCGAAGCGCCGGGCGACCTCCGAGACGGTCACCGCGTCGAAGCCGATCTCGTCGGCCAGCTCCGCGCCCGCCTGGGCCAGGCGTTCCGGGGTGAGCCCTACGCGTGCCATGACCGCCCTTCCGTTCGATGGTGTCGATTATGCGGGCCTGAATCCTCCAGGCACCCCCACTCATCTTTAGGCCTGGTGGGGATCGGGATCCTCAGGTCTGGTGGGGATCGGGATCCTCAGGTCTGGGGGAGATCGAGTCGGCTCGGCTCGTCCTCGGGATACGGCGTCCGCCTGCTCTCGTGGCTGAGGCGGCGGAAGAGGTCCCCCATCACCGTGGCCAGCGGGGCGTGGCCCGGGTGATCAGCGCCGCGGCGGTGCCGGGGATGTCCGTGGGGCGCTCGCCCCGGGCGTACGCGCGTATCCGGGTCGCGCGTTCCTCGCGCTTGTCCGGTCCGCAGTCGTACAGGTCGGCGACCAGCCAGCTCACCAGGTGGTTGAGGGCGTCGCAGCGGTCGTAGGGGCGGTGGCGGTCGAAGAACGCCTTCTCCCCCGGGGACAGGTCGAAGCGGGAGGAGAAGGAGAGGCCGTGGTCGGTGAAGTAGAGGCGCCGGCCGTCGGTCACGATGTTCTGGAAGTGGGCGTCGAAGTGCAGCGGGCCCCGAATCCGAAGGGGGAATTCCCACTGGTGGGGCGGGCGTTGCTGATGGTGTCCTGACCTCGTTCGGTCGATGCAGACGGGAGCGCGATGACGCAGCAGACACGGGAGACCACCGTCCACGGGACGGATACCCACGGGACGGATACCCACGGGACGGACGCACACCGCACGGACGCCCACGGCACCGCGGCCGTCGTCCACGGGACGGTGGCCGATGGCTTCCAGGCGGTGCGCGAGGCGTTCGCCGCGTTCGTGGCCGACGAACGGGCCGACTACGAGGGGCAGTTGACCGCGTACGCGCACGGGCGCCGGGTCGTCGATCTGTGGGCGTGTCCGCAGGCGGAGGGCCCGACCGGCGGGGACACGCTGCACGGCGTGTTCTCCTCCACCAAGGGCGCCGCCCATCTCGTCGTCGCGCTCCTCGTCCAGGACGGTGTGCTGGAGCTGGACCGCGCGGTCGCCCACTACTGGCCGGAGTTCGCAGCCGAGGGAAAGGGATCGGTGACCCTGCGGGAGCTGATCTCGCACCGGGCGGGACTCATCGGCACCGACGCCGGTTTCACCCTGGAGGAGCTGGCGGACGACCGCGTGATCGCCGAACGCCTCGCCGTCCAGCGCCCGTTCTGGCGTCCGGGCGCCGCCTTCGGCTACCACGCCCTCACCATCGGGGCACTCACCGGCGAGGTGGTCCGGCGGGCGACGGGCCGCACGATTCAGGAGGTGTACGAGGAGCGGGTGCGGGTCCCGTACGGCCTCGACTTCTTCCTGGGGCTGCCGGCCGAGCACGAGCCCCGCTTCCGCACCGTCCTGCCGATGACCCCGACGCCCGCGCAGCAGGCCGAGCTGGACGCCGTACCGCGTGGCCCGCACACGCTGACGTCGATCGCGTTCAACGAGCAGGTGCCCGAACCCGGCGAGCTGACGGACTTCCCCAACGCCCGGATCGTGCGCGCGAACGGGCAGTCGTCGGCGGGCGGGGTCGGTTCCGCGCGTGGCCTCGCCAGGATGTACGCGGCTGCCATCAGCGGGGTGGACGGTCGTCCGCCGCTCCTCAAGCCCGACACCATCGGCGAGTTCGGCCAGATCCACTCCCTCGGCCACGACCTCGTGGCCCGCGCCCCCAGGGCGTTCGGCCTCGGCTTCCAGGCCACCGCCGAGAACCTGTACCCCTTCCTCGGTGCCGGTACCTTCGGCCACAGCGGTGCCGGCGGCTCCCAGGCCTTCGCCGACCCCCGCGCCGGCCTGGCATACGGCTACACCCGCCGCCGCACGGCCTTTCCGGGCGGGGCGGCACCGGAGAACGAGGGGTTCGTGCGGGCGGTGCACAGCGCGGCACTGGCGCTCTGACGGCCACACCGCCGTCGCGTACGGCCACACCGCCGTGGCGTACGGCCACACCACCGTGGCATACGACCACACGGCCGTGGCATTCGGCCGCCCGCACACAGCGGAGTCCGCACCCCACGTCCAGGGGTGCGGACTCCGTCATGTGCAACGACCGTGAGCGGCTGTCCGTCACGGGGACGGACTCAGAGCTTGACGATCATCTTGCCCGTGTTGTCGCCGCGCAGGACGCCGAGGAAGGCCTCCAGGTTGTTCTCGATGCCCTCGACGACGGTCTCGCGGTACTTGAGGGCGCCCGAGGCGACCCAGGGGCCGACCTCCTGGACGAACTGGGGCTGGAGGTCGTAGTGGTCGCCGACGAGGAGGCCCTCGATACGGCCGCGGGTCTGGATGAGACGGGCCAGGTTCTTGGGGCCGGGGGCGGGCTCGGTGTTGTTGTAGACGGAGATCATGCCGCAGATGGCGATACGGCCGTGCACGTTGAGGGAGCCGATGGCGGCCTCCAGGTGGTCGCCGCCCACGTTGTCGAAGTAGACGTCGATCCCGTCGGGCGCGGCCTCGCGCAGCTGCTCGGCGACGGGGCCGTTCTTGTAGTTGAAGGCCGCGTCGAAGCCGTACTCCTCGACGAGGAGCTTGACCTTGTCGTCGGAACCGGCGGAGCCGATGACCCGCGAGGCGCCCTTGAGCTTTGCGATCTGGCCGACCTGGCCGCCGACGGCACCGGCGGCGCCGGAGACGAAGACGGAGTCGCCCTCCTTGAAGGAGGCGGTGCGCAGGAGGCCGGCGTAGGCGGTGAGGCCGGTCATACCGAGGACGCCGAGGTAGGTGGAGAGGGGCGCGGCGTCGGGGTCGACCTTGACGGCCTGCTTGGCGTCGAACGTGGCGTACTCGCGCCAGCCGCCGAAGTGCAGCACGTGGTCGCCGACGGCGATGCCCTCGGACCCGGAGGCGACGACCTCGCCGACGGCACCACCCTGCATGGCCTTGCCCAGCTCGAAGGGGGCGACGTACGACTTGGCGGCGCTCATGCGGCCACGCATGTACGGGTCCACGGAGAGGTACTTGTTCCGAACCAGGACCTCACCCGTGCCGGGCTGCCGGATCTCCGCCTCGACCAGGGCGAAGTCCTCGTCCTTGGGCCAGCCGACGGGGCGGCTGAGGAGGTGCCATTCACGGGTCGTGGCGGGGAGGGCGGGGGTGTCGGACATGGGGGCCTTCCTGCGTGTGCGGTGGTACGGGTGGTCGTGTACCGCGTTGCGGTCGGATACATACCAGGCGGTTACTTCATTACCTGAAACAACCATGCTCCTGAATATTTCATGCTGTCAAGTAACGAGGTAGCCTGGAGCGCATGGCCGCACAGAGGACGACCCCCCGCATCGACCCGCTGACCATGGAGGTCATCGAACTCATCGGCACGGTCGTGGCCCGCTACCACGAGGAGTACGAGGACGCCGCCGCCGAGCACACGCTCACCGGCTCCCAGGCCCGCCTCCTCGGTCTCCTGTCCCTCGAACCGCTTCCCATGCGTCGTCTCGCCCAGAAACTGCGGTGCGAGCCGTCGAACGTCACCGGGATCGTGGACCGGCTGGAGGCACGGGGGCTGGTCGAGCGGCGCCCCGACCCCAACGACCGCCGCGTGAAGCTGGCGGCGGCGACGGACGAGGGCCGCGAGGTGGCCCGCGGCCTGCGGGACTCCCTGGGCTTCGCCCGGGAGCCGTTGGCGGCGCTGAGCGCGGCCGAGCGGGAGTCGCTGCGGGATCTGCTGCGGCGGATGCTGGAGGCGTGACGGCCGGCCGGCCGAGAGCGGCGCAGGGCCGCGGCCGGCGAGAGACACGGCGCCGACGGCGGGAGGCTCGGCGCGACGCAGGGCTGGCCGGCGGGAAGCTCCGGCGCGACGCCGACCGGCGAGAGGAACGGTGCCGACCGGCGGGAGGCGCGGCGCAGGGCCGGCCGGCGAGAGGCTCGGTGCAGGGCCGGTGCCTACGCGCGCAACGGCCCTACGCGCACCACCACAGGAACTTCTCGCACGTCTCCGACGGTTCCGGCTTCGGGGTCGGGTCGTCGGCGGGCGGGTCGTCGGTGGGCTCGGGGGCCGGGTCGGTGGCGGCCGGGGGCGAAGGGGAGGCGCCGGGGCGGGTGCCGGAGGTGGCGGACTGGCCTTCGCGCTCCTTCTTGTCCTCCTCGTCCTTGCCCTCGTCCTTGTCCTTGTCCTTGTCGTCCTTCTCCGACTCGGAGGCGGACGGGGAGGCCGAGGGGGAGGCGGAGGTGGAGGTGGAGTCCTTCTCGTCGGAGGTTCCGCTCTCGCCGTCCCGCTCGTCCGCGCCGCCGTCGGGGGAGGCCGAGGAGCCGCCCGCGGGCGCGTCGTCCGCCGCGGTGGACGCGGGGCCCGAGCCGGGGGCCTCCATGCCCAGCTCCGCCAGGCTGAGCGCGCCGGCGGCCAGCAACAGGCCGGAGCCGATCAGCAGGACGCGCTTGCGGCGACGCCGGTGGCTGGCCGCCTTGCGGTCGCGGCGGCTGGAACGTGTCCCCCCGCCTCGCCCCTCACCGTGCCCCTCGCCGTGCCCCTCACGGGCGGCCCGGCGGCGCGACGCGCGGGGACCGAGGTCGGCCTCGGGCGCGGCCGTGGTCTCCTCGACGTCCTCCGGACGCGGATCGACGTCGTCCGCGTACGCGCGTAGCTCTTCGACGGGGGTGCCGCAGCCCGGGCAGGCGAGGGCGCCGTTGAGGTGCCGTCGGCACGGGTGGCAGTAGTCCATGACGCGGGAAGACTAAGTTCCGCACGGGGAGCGTTCCTAGAGGCTCCTGTGAAGGTTGTGTGCGGAACTTGCCTTTCCGGTTTGCCCAGTTGAGGTCAAGCCCGACCATTCGCCGCGATCCTCCGGTGACGGTACCCGCAATGCCGCGCGGTCCGTCGCACGGGGGGTGCGCGACGGACCGCGTGGGGTGGCAGGGACCGTGTCTCGGTCCGGGGGCGTACTCGTCGGGTCGGCTCGTCGGGTCAGCTCTTCTTACGTGCCGTCATGGCGCGCTGGATCAGGATGAACGCGCAGAGCAGCACACCGGTGGCGATCTTCGTCCACCAGGAGCTGAGCGTGCCCTCGAACTGGATGATGCTCTTGATCAGGCCCAGCACGAGGACGCCGAACAGGGTGCCCAGGACGTAACCGGAACCGCCCGTCAGCAGCGTGCCGCCGATGACGACCGCGGCGATCGCGTCAAGCTCCATTCCGACGGCGTGCAGCGGGTCGCCGGACTGGATGTACAGCATGAACAGCAGGCCGGCCAGGGCCGAGCAGAAGCCGCTCACCGTGTACACGGCGATCTTCGTGCCGCCCAGCGGAAGCCCCATCAGCAGCGCCGACTGCTCGTTGCCGCCAATGGCGTACACCCGGCGGCCGAAGCGCGTGTAGTGGAGCACGTAGAAGGCGACGGCGAGGACGACCAGGGCCACGATGGCGCCGATCGACAGGAAGCCGAATCCCAGTTGCGCCTGGGCCTGGGCCAGGCTGCTCACCGAGGAGTCGCTGATGGAGATGGACTCCTTGCTGATGACCAGGCACAGGCCCCGGAAGAGGAAGAGGCCCGCCAGGGTCACGATGAACGGCTGGATCTCGAAGTTGTGGATCACATAGCCCATCAGGAAGCCGCCGAACGCGCCCACCCCGAGGGCGAGCGGGATGACCAGCAACAGTGGCAGGCCCTGACGCTCCACCATCCAGGCCGTGAACATGGTGGTGAAACCGATCACCGAGCCCACGGACAGGTCGATGCCGCCGGACATGATGACGAAGGTGGCACCGACGGCGGCGACCAGCAGATAGCCGTTGTCGATGAACAGGTTGAGGAACACCTGCGGTTCGCCGAACCCGTAGTTCTGGTACCGGCTGAGACCCGTGATGTACATGGCCAGGAACAGGGCGGCCGTGACCAGGACCGGCAGCCGCCGGTCGCCGAGCAGGCGGGTGACCGCGGACGTCTGGGACACCGTACGGCCTTCCGGCACCGTGGGGGTCTTGGTGGTCGCGCTCATCGCGACACCTCCATCTTCGGGGCGGCGTCGGCGGCGGGAGTGGCCGGGGCCGGGGTGGCGGCCGGTCCGCGTCCCTTGGCGCCGAAGACCTTGGCCCGGAACTTCGGGGACTGCAGCAGGCAGACGACGATGACGACGACGGCCTTGAAGACCAGGTTGGTCTGCGTGGGCACGCCGATGGTGTAGATCGTGGTGGTCAGGGTCTGGATGACGAGGGCGCCGACCACCGTGCCGCCGATCGAGAACCGGCCGCCGAGCAGCGAGGTGCCGCCGATGACGACCGCGAGGATCGCGTCCAGCTCGATCCACAGACCGGCGTTGTTGCCGTCCGCGGCCGAGGTGTTGGAGCTGATCATCAGGCCCGCGATGCCCGCGCACAGGGCGCAGAACATATAGACCATGATCTTGATGCGGCGGGACCGGATGCCGACCAGCCGGCTGGCCTCGGCGTTCCCGCCGACGGACTCCACGAGCAGGCCGAGCGCCGTACGGCGGGTCAGGGCCACCGTGACGGCCACGACCGCGGCCACCACGAAGATGGAGAAGGGCAGGGTCAGCCAGTAGCCGCCGCCGATCAGGTTGTACGGCTCGCTGTTGATGGTGATGATCTGGCCGTCGGTGATCAGCTGGGCGACGCCGCGTCCGGCGACCATGATGATCAGGGTCGCGATGATCGGCTGGATGCCCATGCGGGCGACCAGGAAACCGTTCCACAGACCGCAGAGGACCGCCGCCACCAGACCGATGCCTATGGCCAGGAACACTCCGGACAGGGCGTTCTGGTCCGCCTGGTCACTGATGTACGAGCAGGTGAGGGCGCCGGTGATGGCGACCACCGCGCCGACGGAGAGGTCGATGCCGCCGGTGGCGATGACCAGGGTCATGCCGACCGCCACCAGGATCAGGGGCGAGCCGAACAGCACGATCGAGACGAGGCTGCCGTAGAGGTGGCCGTCCGTCATCTTGATCGCGAAGAAGTCGGGGGTGAAGGGGACGTTGACGAGCAGCAGGGCGATCAGGACCGCGACGGGCCAGAACAGGTGGTGGTGCGTCAGCGCTCGCCATCGGGAGGTCGTGGCTGTCGTGGCCGCGGATGGGGTGCTCACTGGTGTTCTCCGCTCGCGATGGTCTCCAGGATCTTGCTGGTGGTGATCTCCGGCCCGTTGGTGAGACGCGCGACCAGCTTGCGGTCGCGCAGCACACCGATGGTGTGGCTGAGGCGGAGGACCTCCTCCAGCTCGGCCGCGATGTAGAGCACGGCCATGCCGTCCTCGGAGAGGGACACCACGAGCTTCTGGATCTCGGCCTTGGCGCCGATGTCGATGCCGCGCGTGGGTTCGTCGAGGATCAGCAGCTGCGGCTGGGTGATCAGCCAGCGGGCGAGCAGCACCTTCTGCTGGTTGCCGCCGCTCAACTGGCCCACCCTGGCCTCGGGGTTGGCGGGGCGGATGTCCAGCGCCTTGATGTACTTGGCGACGAGTTCGTCGCGCTGGGCGGCCGGGATGGGCCGGGTCCAGCCACGGGCCGCCTGGAGGGCGAGGATGATGTTCTCCCGCACCGTCAGATCGGGGACGAGGCCCTCGGTCTTGCGGTTCTCCGAGCAGAACGCCACCCCGGCGCCGATGGCGTCGTTGGGGGCGCTCATCGAGACCTGCTTGCCGCCGATGGTGAGCTTGCCGCTGTCGGGCTGGTCGGCGCCGAAGAGCAGCCGGGCCAGTTCGGTGCGGCCCGAGCCGAGGAGTCCGGCGAGGCCGATCACCTCGCCCTTCTTGATCTCCAGGTCGAAGGGGGCGATGCCGCCGGTGCGGCCCAGGCCCTCGGCCTGCACCAAGGTCTCGCCGACGTCGGCGCGCAGCTGGTGCTCGTGCAGCTCCTCCAGCTGGTCCAGGGCCTTGCCGATCATCAGCTCGATCAGCCCGACCTGGTCGAGGTCGCTGACCATGTGCTCGCCGACCAGGGTGCCGTTGCGCAGCACGGTCATGCGGTCGCAGATCTCGTAGATCTGGTCGAGGAAGTGCGACACGAAGAGGATCGCGACGCCCTCGTCCCGCAGCCGCCGCATCAGGCGGAACAGTTCGAGCACCTCGTCGCGGTCGAGGCTGGACGTGGGCTCGTCCAGGACCAGCACCTTGGTGCCGGAGCCCGAGCCGTCACTGTCGCCGGTGCCCACCGACCGTACGATCGCGACCAGTTGCTGCACGGCCAGCGGGTACGAGGACAGGGGCGCGGTCACGTCGATGTCGAGGCCGAGCCGGTCGACCAGCTCCGCGGCCTCCTTGCGCATCCGCTTCCACTGGATGCGGCCCCCGCGCGTGGGCTCGCGTCCGATGAAGATGTTCTCCGCCACCGACAGGTTGGGGCAGAGGTTGACCTCCTGGTAGACGGTGCTGATGCCGGCCTGCTGCGCCTGCAGCGGGCTGTCGATGTGCACGGTCTTGCCGTCGAGGGTGACGGTGCCGCCGTCCAGGGAGTGAACCCCGGTCAGCACCTTGATCAGCGTGGACTTCCCCGCGCCGTTCTCGCCCATGAGGGCGTGGATCTCGCCGGGGAAGAGCCGGAAGTCGACGCCCGACAGAGCCCGTACCCCCGGAAACTCCTTGACTATGCCCGTCATCTCCAGGACGGGCCGCGGCTCTGCCATACCTCTCCCTAGTGAGGGGATCACCGGCTTTGCCGGTATGGAATTCATTCCGTATTAGCTTGATTACGCCCCGCAAGGGGTCGGTTCGGGCTGGACCGCAGCCTTTCGGCTGGAAGCCCCCACGTGGGGCGGAGTCACAGCAGCGCTCCTCTTGCACGAGCCGCTGCGGGCCCACAGGGCCCGGCCGACCGAGATTCGGTCGGCCGGAGGCCCTGCCGGTGGGTGCGGTCGGTCAGTACTTGCGGGTGGGGAGCGCGTCCTTGGCCTGGTCCTGCATGAAGTCGCTCTCCTCGGTCTTGATCCAGCGCTCGACCTTCTCGCCCGCGTGGACCTTCTTCACGACGTCCATCAGCTGGGGGCCGAGCAGCGGGTTGCACTCGACGATGGCGTTGATCTTGCCTTCGGACATCGCTATGAAGCCGTCCTTCACGCCGTCGACCGTGACGATCAGGATGTCCTTGCCGGGCTTCTTGCCGGCCGCCTCGATGGCCTGGATGGCGCCGAGGCCCATGTCGTCGTTGTGCGCGTAGAGGACGTTGATGTCCGGGTTGGACTGCAGGAAGGCCGCCATGACCTGCTTGCCGCCGGCGCGGGTGAAGTCACCGGTCTGGCTGACGACGATCTCCCAGTCGTCCTTGTGCTCGGCGTCCATGACCTCCTTGAAGCCCTTGGCACGCTCGATCGCGGGGGCGGCACCGGTGGTGCCCTCCAGCTGGGCGATCTTCACCTTGCCCTTGTGGCCGGCCTTCTCCAGGACCTTCTCCAGGATCTTGGCGGCGCGGCGGCCCTCGTCCGTGAAGTCGGAGCCGACCAGGGTGACGAAGAGGGACTCGTCGCTCTCGACGGAGCGGTCGGTCAGGACGACCGGGATCTTCGCGGCCTTGGCCTCCTTGAGGATGGCGTCCCAGCCGGTGACGACCACCGGGGAGAAGGCGATGACGTCCACCTTCTGCTGGATGTAGCTGCGGATCGCGGAGATCTGGTTCTCCTGCTTCTGCTGCGCGTCGGAGAACTGGAGCTTGTAGCCCGCCTCCTTGGCGGCCGACTTCACCGAGTCGGTGTTGGCGCTGCGCCAGCCGCTCTCGGAGCCGACCTGGGAGAAGCCGAGGGTGATCGTCTTGCTGCCGCCGGAGGAGGTACCGGTGGAGGTGCCGTCCTCCTTGGCGCAGGCCGCCAGGGTGCCCGCCGCCGCCACGCCGACCGCCGCGGTGAGGAAGTTTCTTCTGTTGAGCATGTTCTTCTCCTTTGAAGAGCCGGTCCGGGGATGGGCCCCTGGTACTCGGTTGTCACTCGATGGGACCGGCCGCGGTGCGTCCAGCCTGTCGATCATTGTTCGAGATGTCGGCCATATGGGTGTGCATGGGGGGAGCGTGCGTGGGGGGCGTCAGCCGGGCGGGGTGCCCGGTTGGGGGATGTACGGGAACGTACTGGCGCGGACGACCAGTTGGGGCTCGATCGCGACCGTGGAGGTGCCGGACGGAGCCCGCCCCTCGATGAGGTCCAGCAGCAGGGCGATGCTCCGCTGGCCCACCGTCGCGAAGTCCTGCCGGACGGTGGTGAGCGGTGGGGCGAAGAACTCCGACTCCGGGATGTCGTCGAAGCCCACCACCGCCACGTCCTGCGGAGTGCGCATGCCCGCCTCGCGCAGGGCCCGCAACACCCCCAGTGCCATCTGGTCGTTGGCGACGAAGACGGCGGTCAGGCCCCGGCCCACCCAGCCCGCCAGTTCCTGGCCGGCCCGGTAGCCCGACAGCGGACTCCAGTCCCCCCGAAGGGGCAGCGGCGGTTCGACGCCTGCCTCTTCGAGAGTCTCACGCCACCCTACGGTGCGGTCCAGCGCCTCCTGCCAGTCCTCGGGTCCGGCGAGGTGCCAGACCTTGCGGTGGCCGGCGGCGAGCAGATGGCCGGTGGCCAGCCGCGCGCCCAGGTGCTGGTCCACGTTCACGCTGGGGATCTCGGCGCCGGACCCGGTGCCGACGGCCACCACCGGGAAGGGGTGGCGGAGTTCGGCGAGGGCCCGCACGGCCGAGCGCTGCGGGGCGAGGGCGATCACTCCCTCCACCCCGCCCTCACTGAGGCGGTCCAGTGCCTCGGAGAGGGCCTCGACCGTCAGCTCACGCACACTGACCGTCGAGACGAGGTACCCCTGGGCGCGGGCCGCCTCCTCCAGCGCGAAGAGGGTACTGGCCGGGCCGTAGAGCGTGGTGTTGGAGGCGACCACGCCCAGGGTCCGGGTGCGCCTGGTGGCGAGGGCCCGTGCGGAGAAGTTGCGGCGGTAGCCCATCTCCTCGATCGCCCGCAGCACCTTGGCCCGGGTCGCGTCCCGCACATTGGGGTGATCACCCAGTACGCGGGAGACGGTCTGGTGGGACACACCGGCCTGGCGTGCCACGTCGGCCATGGTGGGCGGCCGCAACTGCGAGTGGGTCACGGCCGCACCTCCTTGGCGGTCGTCTGCCGATAAGACCTGTACTGCGGGCGGACGGATCCGCTCGGCCGGCTTCACGCCGGGGTTCCGGTACGCCCCAGGGCACCGGGCGGGAAGGCGAGTTCACGCGGTTCGGGCACGACGCTCGTACCTCCTTGGATGCCGTTGGGCGTCGAATGGTGACTGCGGAGGTCATTGTGAGCGCTAACAATTCATGGCGGTCAAGAGGGCTGCGCAAGGTCGGTCGTCACGGTTGAATAACGCGCCGGTGGCCGAGCGTCGCGGCGGCGGCCGGTTTCCGCGCGTCTCCCGGCCGGGAAGCGCTCCTTGGCCCGAACCCGCCGACGCGGACGGTCCCACGACCGTGAACCGGGGCGCCACAAGGGCGAATCCGCCCGCCAGGGCCGCGTTTCAGCAGTTCGGAGCGTTCGGGGCGTTCAAACCGGCCACGGCCCGCCCCATGCCACCATGGCCGGAAAAGATCGGTCGGAACCCACCTCCCGGAGGACCGTCCGACGCGCCGGAACAGGCCGGCACCCGCTGTGGACAGGACCAACATCGGAATCATCACGCGCACAACGAGCGCCGTTTTTCCGGATCCGAGGACGGGAGATTCCAGCCCATTTGCCACCATTCCGACCATCGACCCGAAACCGTTGGCCGTTCGACCCATTGACACCCCGACCGGGTCGTCCTTACTGTCGCGACCAGCATTTCGAACGCCTGACGAAATATCGAACGGCCAGACTCGAAGAGGACAGGGAGTACCGTGCGCATCACGGGAATCAGCACACACGTAGTAGGAACGCCGTGGCGGAACCTGACCTACGTGCAGGTGCACACCGACGAGGGACTCACCGGAGTCGGCGAGACCCGCATGCTGGGCCACACCGACGCACTGCTCGGCTATCTGCACGAGGCGAAGACCAACCACATTCTCGGCTCCGACCCCTTCGCTGTCGAGGATCTCGTCAAGCGGATGAAGTACGGCGACTACGGCCGGGCCGGCGAGATCGTGATGTCCGGCATCGCCGTCATCGAGATGGCCTGCTGGGACATCAAGGGCAAGGCCCTCGGCGTCCCCGTCTGGCAGCTGCTCGGCGGCAAGGTCACCGACAAGGTCAAGGCGTACGCCAACGGCTGGTACACCACCGAGCGCACGCCCGAGGCGTACCACAAGGCGGCGCGGGGCGTCATGGAGCGCGGGTACCGGGCTCTCAAGATCGACCCCTTCGGCACCGGCCACTTCGAGCTGGACCACCAGCAGAGCCTGTACGCCGTCTCGCTGATCGAGGCCGTACGCGACGCCATCGGGCCGGACGCCGAGCTGATGCTGGAGATGCACGGCCGGTTCTCGCCCTCCACCGCCGTCCGTCTCGCCAAGGACCTGGCGCCCTTCAAGCCCGCGTGGCTGGAGGAGCCGGTGCCGCCGGAGAACCTGAAGGCGCTGGAGAAGGTCGCCGCCAAGGTCGACATGCCGGTCGCCACCGGTGAGCGCATCCACGACCGCATCGAGTTCCGCGAGCTCTTCGAGAGCCAGGCCGTCGACATCATCCAGCCCGACGTCGGCCACATCGGCGGCATCTGGGAGACCCGCAAGCTCGCCGCCACCGCCGAGACCCACTACATGCTGGTCGCCCCGCACAACGTGGGCGGGCCGGTGCTGACCGCCGCCTCGCTGCAGGTCGGTTTCACCGCCCCCAACTTCAAGATCCTCGAGCACTTCAACGACTTCGCGGACGCGGACATCAAGAAGGTCATCAAGGGCGCGCCCCAGGTGAACCCCGAGGACGGCTGCTTCCACCTCTCCCACGAGCCCGGTCTCGGTGTCGAGTTGGACGTGGACGCGGCGGCGGAGTTCCCGCAGCAGCAGGCCCGCTTCGACCTGTGGGCCGAGGGCTGGGAGCAGCGCAAGCCCAAGGGCGCCCAGTGAGGGCCCGCCGCCCCGGCACCCGGGGGGACCAGTGAGCACCGCCGTGGTGATCGAGGCTCCGGGCGAGCACCGGCTGGTGCCGCACGAGCCTCGGCAGCCGGAGGCCGGCGAGGCCCTGGTCCGGGTGCACGCCTCGGGGATCTGCGGCAGCGACCGTGAGGTCTTCCAGGGCAACCGGCCCGAGGGGTACGTCCGTTACCCCCTCACCCCGGGCCACGAGTGGTCCGGGACGGTGACCGCGGTCGGGGACGGTGTTCCTTCAAGTCTCGTAGGTCGCAAGGTAGTTGGTGAGGGATTCCGCAACTGCCAGGTGTGCGACCGCTGCCACGCGGGCGAGACCACGCTGTGCACGGCGGGGTACGAGGAGACCGGCTTCACCCAGCCGGGCGCCATGGCCACCACGCTGACGCTCCCCGCCCGTCTGCTGCACGTTCTCCCGGACGACGCGGATCTGACGGCGGCGGCGCTGCTGGAGCCGGCCGCGTGCATCGCGGCCGCCGCGCTCAAGGCGAGGGCCGTTCCAGGTGAGCGGGTCGCGGTCGTGGGCACCGGGACGCTCGGCATGTTCGCCGTTCAGTTCTTGAAGGCGGCCTCACCGGCCGAGCTGCTCGTGGTGGGCACCCGTCCGGACCGGGCCGAGCTGTCCAAGCGGTTCGGCGCCACGGAGTTCCTGACCAAGGACCAGGAGCTCCCGGGCGACTTCGACGTCGTCATCGAGACCGCCGGTTCCGCGGACGCGGCGCGCACCGCCGCCGCCCTGCTGCGGCGCGGTGGCCGGCTGGTCCTCACGGGCATCCCGGCGCCGGGCGCGGACGGGCTCGACCCGACGGATCTCGTCGTACGCCAGCTGGAGGTGCACACGGTGTTCGGCGCGGCGCCGGACGCCTGGGCGCACACGGTGCGGGTCTTCGGAGCCGGGCTCCTCGATCCGCTGCCACTCGTCACGCACGAGCTTCCGCTGGAGGAGTTCCCGCAGGCCATCGAGCTGGTGGGGTCCGGCGACCCGACGGTCGGAAAGGTCCTGCTGCGGCCATGACACACCCCTAGCCGTACGCCGGTACGGGGTACCTGACGACTCCGTACCGGCGTACACCCACAATCTTGTCGTACCCAGAGCCGCGAACCTCGTCCGAAATTTCGAATGTGAAGGACAACCAGTGACCGACACCACCGCTTCGTCGCCGCGTCGGCCCGGCGAGCAGGCGCTTGCCGCGCTCGGCGTGGGCGCGCCCGCCCTCGATCCTGCCGACGCCTCCCCGCACACCTTCCCGGGCGGTGGCCGCTGGCGCACCGAGGTGCCCTCCGTCGAGGGGCCCGAGGCGCTCGCCGTGGTCCTCAAGGAGTCCTCTCGCCTCGATGTGCCGATCCACCGGATCAGCCAGGGCAGCGGCATCTGGATGCTCACCGACGCCGAGATCACCGAGATGGTGGAGGCGACGGCCGAGCGCGACATCGAGCTCTGCCTGTTCACCGGCCCGCGCGGCACCTGGGACATCGGCGGCTCCACCCGTACCGACTCCAAGGGCGGCGGCCTCAGGGCCCGGGGCCACGACGCGGTCGCCGGCTGTGTGGAGGACGCCGTCCGCGCGACCGAGCTGGGCGTGAAGTGCCTGCTCATCGCCGACGAGGGTGTGCTGTGGACGCTGCACCGGGCCCGTGTCGCCGGGATCCTGCCCGCCGACACGACCTTCAAGGTGTCGGCGCTGATCGGCCCGGTCAACCCGACCGCGTACGCCGTGTACGAGAACCTCGGCGGTGACTCGATCAACGTGCCGAGCGATCTCACCCTCGACCACCTCACCGAGATCCGCCGGGTCTCCGGCGCTCCCATGGACATGTACATCGAGGCCCCCGACGACCTCGGTGGCTATATCCGGATGTACGAGGTCGCCGAGCTGATCCGGCGCGGCGCGCCGCTCTACCTGAAGTTCGGCCTGTCCAAGACCCCTGGGATATACCCCTACGGGAACCACATGCGGGACCTCACCCTGTCCACCGCCAAGGAACGCGTGCGTCGCGGGCGGCTGGCTCTGGACCTGCTCGCACGACACGGGGCGGACGGCGACATGGCGCCGCTCGGCTCGCGACTGCCGGGTGAACTGAAGCGATTCGGAAATCCTGCATAACGAGTCGGACAACTGTCTTCACAGAACACGACGCAGTCACACAGAATCCCCCACATCTACTCTGGCTTCCTTCGGCTCATGAAGTGCCGTCCCGGCCAGAACGTTCAGATCTTCAAGACATCCAAGGATGATGATCATGCGCACTCGCCGAGCCGCACTCGCCGCCATAGCCTCCGCCGCCTCCCTCGCCCTCACCCTGACCGCCTGTGGCCAGAGCGGCCAGGGCGGCAGCGAGGAGAAGGGTGGCAGCACCGAGGGTGCCACCATCGGTATCGCGATGCCCACCAAGTCCTCCGAGCGCTGGATCGCCGACGGCAACAACGTCGTGACCAACCTCGAGAAGCTGGGCTACAAGACCAAGCTGGTCTACGGCGAGGACGACCCCGACCAGCAGGTCGGCCAGATCGAGAACCTGATCACCCAGGGTGTGAAGGCGCTCATCGTCGCGGCGATCGACAACAAGTCGATGAACAACGTACTCCAGCAGGCCGCCGACGCGAACATCCCGGTCATCTCCTACGACCGCCTGATCCTCGGCACGAAGAACGTCGACTACTACGCCTCCTTCGACAACGAGAAGGTCGGCGAGCTGCAGGGCGGCTACATCGTCGAGAAGCTCGGCCTGAAGGACGGCTCCAAGAAGGGCCCCTTCAACGTCGAGCTGTTCGCCGGCTCCAACGACGACAACAACACCCGCTACTTCTTCCAGGGCGCCATGAACGTCCTGCAGCCCTACATCGACAAGAAGCAGCTCGTCGTCAAGTCCGGCCAGACCGAGCTCAACCAGGTCACCACCCTGCGCTGGGACGGCGGCACCGCCCAGAAGCGCATGGACGACATCCTGACCTCGGCGTACAAGAGGGACCGCGTGGACGCCGTCCTCTCCCCGTACGACGGCATCTCCATCGGTATCCTGTCGGCGCTGAAGTCGGACGACTACGGCTCCAAGAGCAAGCCGCTGCCGATCGTCACCGGTCAGGACGCCGAGGTCGCCTCGGTGAAGTCGATCATCGCCGACGAGCAGTCGATGACCGTCTACAAGGACACCCGTGAGCTGGCCAAGGTCGCCTCGAACATGGTCGACGCGCTCCTGAAGGACAAGAAGCCCGAGGTCAACGACACCAAGACCTACGACAACGGCTCGAAGGTCGTCCCCGCCTACCTGCTGGAGCCGGTCAGCGTCGACAAGTCCAACTACAAGGAGACCGTCGTCGACTCCGGCTACATCAAGGAGAGCGACCTCAACTAGTCGACGGATCCCCTGACCGACCACTGATTGGAAGGCACGACCATGGCGGGACCCGTCCTGGAAATGCGCTCGATCGTCAAGACCTTTCCCGGCGTCAAAGCGCTGTCGGACGTCACACTGACCGTCCAACAGGGCGAGGTCCATGCCATCTGCGGTGAGAACGGCGCCGGCAAGTCGACCCTCATGAAGGTCCTCTCCGGCGTCCACCCGCACGGCAGCTACGAGGGCGACATCCTCTTCGAGGGTGAGCCCTGCGAGTTCAAGGACATCAGAGCCAGCGAGCAGCGCGGCATCGTCATCATCCACCAGGAGCTGGCGCTGTCGCCGTACCTCTCCCTCGCGGAGAACATCTTCCTCGGCAACGAGCACGCCAAGGGCGGGTTCATCGACTGGCGGGAAACCCTGCGGCACGCCACCGAGCTGCTGCGCCGGGTCGGGCTCTCCGACCACCCGGACACCCGCGTCGCCGACATCGGCGTGGGCAAGCAGCAGCTCGTCGAGATCGCCAAGGCGCTCTCGAAGAAGGTGAAGCTCCTCATCCTGGACGAGCCGACGGCCGCCCTGAACGACGAGGACAGCGGCAAGCTCCTGGATCTCATCCTTGAGCTGAAGAAGCAGGGCATCACCTCGATCATCATCTCCCACAAGCTGAACGAGATCCGCAAGGTCGCCGACTCGGTGACGATCATCCGCGACGGCCAGACCATCGAGACCCTCGATGTGAAGGCGGCGGAGACCACCGAGGACCGGATCATCAGCGGCATGGTCGGCCGCGACCTGGAGCACCGCTTCCCGGAGCGCACCCCGCACGAGCCCGAGCAGGGTGCCTCGCCCGCCCTGGAGATCCGCAACTGGACCGTGCACCACCCGATCGACCAGCAGCGCAAGGTCGTCGACAACGTGTCCATCCAGGTGCGCCGCGGCGAGATCGTCGGCATCGCGGGCCTCATGGGCGCGGGCCGCACCGAACTGGCGATGAGCGTCTTCGGCCGCACCTACGGCCGCTACAGCGGCGGCAGCGTCCTCAAGGACGGCAAGGAGATCCGTACGAGGACCGTCCCCGAGGCGGTCGACAACGGCATCGCCTACGTCACCGAGGACCGCAAGCACTACGGCCTCAACCTCATCGACACCATCAACCGGAACATCTCGCTCAGCGCACTGGGCAAGGTCGCCAAGGTCGGCGTGGTCGACGAGCACGAGGAGCGGCAGGTCGCCGAAGGCTTCCGCAAGTCCATGAACATCAAGGCGCCGACCGTCTTCGAGCCGGTCGGCAAGCTCTCCGGCGGCAACCAGCAGAAGGTCGTCCTCAGCAAGTGGATCTTCGCGGGTCCCGATGTGCTGATCCTGGACGAGCCGACGCGCGGTATCGACGTCGGTGCCAAGTACGAGATCTACACGGTCATCGACAAGCTGGCGGCCGAGGGCAAGGCGGTCGTCTTCATCTCCTCCGAGCTGCCGGAACTGCTCGGGATGTGCGACCGCATCTACACGATGGCCGCAGGGCGGCTGACAGGCGAGTTCCCGCGTGCCGAGGCCACACAGGAATCGCTGATGCGTCAGATGACGAAGGACAAAGAGGTAACCCGATGAGCACGGATGTGACCGCCAAGAGCCCGGCCCCCGCGCCGCCCGGCAAGAGCGGGACGGCGGGCGGCGGCCTGCTCCAACTGGTGGTGGACGGCATGCGCCGCAACATGCGGCAGTACGGCATGCTGATCGCCCTCGGCCTGATCGTGGCGCTGTTCGCCGTGTGGACCGACGGCGACCTGCTGCTGCCGCGCAACGTCTCCAACCTGGTGCTGCAGAACAGCTACATCCTGATCCTCGCGATCGGCATGATGCTGGTCATCATCGCGGGCCACATCGACCTGTCCGTCGGCTCGCTGACCGCGTTCATCGGCTCGATGGCCGCCGTCTTCATGGTCGACAACGACATAGCGTGGCCGCTGGCCGTGCTGCTGTGTCTGGCCGTGGGCGCCGCCGCGGGCGCCGCGCAGGGGTTCTTCATCGCGTATCTCGGCATACCGTCGTTCATCGTGACGCTGGCGGGCATGCTCGTCTTCCGCGGTCTCACCGAGATCTTCCTCAAGGGCCAGACGCTCGGCCCGTTCCCGGAGGGTCTGCAGAAGGTCGCCAACGGGTTCCTCCCCGAGGTCGGCCCGGAGACCAACTACCACAACCTGACGCTGCTGCTGGGCTTCGCCGTCATCGCGTTCGTGGTGATCCAGGAGTTCCGCGACCGGCGCCGGCAGCAGGAGTTCGCGCTCGACGTGCCGCCGATGAACCTGTTCGTCCTCAAGCTCGTCGCGATCTCCGCCGCCCTGCTCACCGTCACCATGCTGCTCGCCAGCTACAAGGGCGCCCCGATCGTCCTGCTGATCCTCGGCGTGCTGGTGGTGGGCTTCGGTTACGTGATGCGCAACGCCATCGTCGGCCGCCACATCTACGCCATCGGCGGCAACCTGCCGGCCGCCAAGCTGTCCGGTGTGAAGGACAAGAAGGTCACCTTCCTGATCTTCCTCAACATGGGCATGCTGGCCGCCCTGGCCGGTCTGGTCTTCGCCGCCCGCTTCAACGCGGCGTCCCCGAAGGCCGGTCTCAACTTCGAGCTGGAGGCGATCGCGGCGTCGTTCATCGGCGGCGCGTCGATGAGCGGCGGCGTCGGCACCGTCCTCGGCGCGATCATCGGTGGTCTCGTCCTCGGTGTCCTCAACAACGGTATGAACCTCGTCGGCATCGGCACCGACTGGCAGCAGGTCATCAAGGGCATGGTCCTGCTGGCGGCCGTCGGCTTCGACGTGTGGAACAAGCGCAAGGGCGGCAACTGACCGCACCGGAAGGGGGCCTCGCCGACGCGGCGGGGCCCCTTTTCCCATGTGTCCCATGCAACAGGAAAGAGGGGCGTGACCCGTGAAGGAACTCTTCGGCAAGCTCGCCGACGGGACGGAGATCCACCGCTGGTCGCTGGAGAACGGCGGCACCCGTCTGAAGGTCCTGTCGTACGGCGGGATCGTGCAGTCCCTGGAGATCCCGGACCGCGAGGGCCGCTACGCCAATGTCTCCCTGGGCTTCGACACCGTCGAGGACTACGTCGTCGGCTCGCCCTACTTCGGCGCCCTGATCGGCCGGTACGGCAACCGCATCGGCGCGGGCCGCTTCACCCTGGACGGCGAGACGTACGAACTCCCCGTCAACGACGGGGAGAACAGCCTGCACGGCGGGACGGACGGCTTCGACAAGGTCGTGTGGGACGTGGAGCCGTTCACCGACGGCACGGACGTGGGCCTGTACCTGAGCCGTACCAGCGTCGACGGTGAGATGGGTTATCCCGGCACGCTCGCCGTGAAGGTCACCTACACCCTCACCGAGCGGGGCGAGTGGCGTATCGACTACGAGGCCACCACCGACAAGGCCACCGTCGTCAACCTCACCAACCACGTCTACTGGAACCTCGCGGGCGAGGGCAGCGGCACGGTCACCGACCACGAACTGACGCTCGCCGCCTCCCGGTTCACCCCCGTCGACGCGGGCCTGATCCCCACCGGTGAGCCGGCCGAGGTCGCGGGCACCCCCTTCGACTTCCGCACGGCCAAGACGGTCGGCGCGGACCTCCGGGAGGCCGACCCGCAACTGCTGTACGCCAAGGGGTTCGACCACAACTGGGTGCTGGACAAGGGCAGGACGGCCGCCCCGGAGTGGGCCGCCACCCTCACGGACCCGGCGTCCGGCCGCACGATGAGGATCTCTACGACCGAGCCGGGGCTCCAGTTCTACTCCGGGAACTTCCTCGACGGCACACTCGTCGGACCCTCCGGGAAGATCTACCGGCAGGGGGACGCGCTGTGCCTGGAGACCCAGCACTTCCCGGACTCGCCGAACAAGCCGTCGTACCCGTCGACCCTGCTGCGACCTGGGCAGACGTACCGCTCGACGACGGTCCACTCCTTCGGATGACGGCCGTCCGACGGCCGTCTGATGACCGTCTGATGACCGCCTGATGACCGTCTGACGATCACCTGACGGTGATTTTTCACAGATGGTTCACAAGTTCCGACCAAATCCTCGGTGGTTGAACAGCGCCACCCGAGCCTTCGTATGTAGGGGCGGTCCGTGCTCCCCCGCTCGGGCCGCCCTAGTCGTCGGACCCGGCCGTCCCCAGCGGGTCCGCCCCCTACGGAGGTTCCATGGCCGACAACGTCACCTCGTTGTTCCGCAGCACTGCGGCGCACAGCCCCTCGATGGCGGCGCTGACACGTGAGGGCGGCGACGGGGTCGGGCCGGTGGACTTCTGTATCCCCTGCAACCCCTACTTCCCCACCCCCGCCATGTTCGACGACATGGCGAGCAAGCTGCGCGACATCATCACGTACTACCCGAGCAGCGCCGACACCATCACGGCGGAGCTGTGCAACCTGCTCCAACTGCCCCCGCAGTGCGTGGCGATGGGCAACGGCTCGACGGAACTCATCACCTGGATCGACCACTTGCTGGTCCGTGAGTCCCTCGCCGTCCCCGTCCCCACCTTCGGCCGCTGGACCGACCAGCCGATGGAAACCGGCAAGCGCGTCGACATGTACCCGCTCCAGGAGTCCAGCGGCTTCGCCCTGGACCTCGCGCAGTACGCCGAGTTCATCCGCGCCCGCGGCACCAGGGTCGCCGTCATCTGCAACCCCAACAACCCCGACGGCGGCTTCCTGCACCGGCACGCGCTGGTGCAGTTCATGGACGCGATGGCCGACCTGGACCTGATCGTCATCGACGAGTCGTTCCTGGAGTTCGCCGACGCCGAGTCCGAGCCGTCCACCGTCCAGGACGCGGTCATGCGGCCCAACGTGGTCGTGCTGCGCAGCCTCGGCAAGAACTTCGGCCTGCACGGCATCCGCTTCGGCTACTTGGTCGCCAACCCGGCGCTGGCCGGCAAGGTCCGCTCGATGCTGCCGAAGTGGAACCTCAACGCCTTCGCCGAGCACGTGGTGTTCATGCTGAAGAACCACGGCGCCGAGTACATGGAGAGCCTGCACCAGATCCGCCGGGACCGGCTGGACATGGCCCGCCAGCTCTCCGCTCTCCCCGGGCTGACGGTCTACCCGTCGCAGGGCAACTTCCTCTTCGTGCGCCTGCCCGTGGGCGCCGAGGGCACCGTGGTCCGCGACCGGCTCCTCACGGAGCACCGGATCCTGGTCCGCGAGTGCGGCAACAAGGTCGGCTCGTCCAGTCGCTTCCTGCGACTCGTGGTCCGGCCCCAGGTGGACGTGCGTCGCCTGGTGTCAGGCCTGGAGTCGGTTCTCTACGGGTCCAGGAGGGGAGCCGCCGTACCCGAGCTCGGCACCGGGACCAGCTACAGCTCGGGTACGGCGGCCGTGGACCGGCTGATGAGCGAGACCAACGGCACCGGGATGCAGAACCTCGCCGCGCAGGCCATGAGCATGCCCGCCCCGGCTCCCGCCTCCTCCATGCAGTTCGCGTCCCCGGTGCCGGCCCCGGCCCCCGCCCCGGCGCCCACGCCCGCCCCGGCCCCGATGCAGGTCCCGGCCCAGGTCCCGGCCCAGGTCCCGGCCCAGGCCCCGATGCAGGTCCCCACACCGGCCCCCATGCCGGTCCCCATGGCTCCGCCGACTCCGGTGCCGACGCCGGTCCCGACGCCGGCGCCGATGCCGGTTCCCACGCCGATGCCGATGTCACCGCAGGGGCCGATGCCCACGGCACCGGCCGCCTCCATGCCGGCCCCTGGCCTCCAGCCCGTCGCCCAGACCGGTATGCCCGGCCTCGCGGCCGCCGCCCAGGTACGCCGCTCCATGGGCGCGGCCCAGGGCCTGACCGCCGCCCAGGTACGCGGCCGCACCGAGCCGGAGCCGGTGGAGGAGCCCATGGGGTGGCCGGCGGCGGGGGGCGTGTACAACCAGGTGGGGTGACCCCGGACCGTGTGTCACAAGGCCCGGACGATCGTGACGGCGACGGCCGCGCCGGGGCTCGCGGCCGGGCTGTCCGGCCGCGGCGGGAGCACGGACGCGGAGTCGGGGACGGGGACGGATTGGCGATGGGGGACGGGTCGGCGATCGGGGACGGGTCGGCGTTCGAGGAGCTGGTGGCGCGCGCCGTCGCGTGTGGCGACCCGGAGCATCCCGTCTGGGAAGACGTCGCCAGGACGCTCGGTTGGCGCTCGGAAGACGACGAGACCTGGATCGCCGCCGTCGCACTGCGCTCCCACCCTGATCCCGTCCACCGGCTCCTCGCCTTCGACGTGCTGTTCTGGCACACGACGACCCGGTACGTGCCCGAGGACGGGAGCTGGGTGCCCTCGCCGTACGAGCAGCGGGCGTACGAGGTGTTCGCCGAGTGGGCCGGTACGGAGACGCATCCGCGCGTCCTGCCCAAGGTGCTCATCGGGCTCACGCAGTACAGCGAGCCGGCGAACGAGGCCGTGGGGCTGCGGTTCGCCAGGCATCCGGACCCCGAGGTGCGGGGCGTCGTGCCGGGGCTGCTGGACCGGTGGGAGCCGTTCTCCCCGGCGGCACGCGAGGCGCTGTGCGCGCTGTCGCGGGATCCGTCGGTCGAGGTCAGGCGTTCGGCGGTGGTCACGGTCGCCGAGCACCCGGACCCCCACCCCGACCTCGCCGCCGCCCTGGTCGAACGCTTCGGCGACGAGGACGAGAGCGTACGCGTCATGGCCGTCTTCGGACTGGCCGAGCGCGACGACCCGCGGTGCGTGGCCGGCCGGGAGCGGATGGCGCCCATCGCCGACCGGGAGCGGTACGGGTACGGGGTGCTGGACGCGGCGGACCGGTACGAGGCGCGCCGGGACGGCCGGGGCGACGGCTGGCGATGGCGGCGCGCCTGACGCCTGTCTCACAAGGGACTTGACGCTCATCCACTCTGCCGAGCTGACAGCCGGTCAACAGCTTTCGTTCCCAGGGTGCCGTCTCCATGACAGACACTCCAGTGCCCTCAGAGGCAGCAGAGACGACCGGGGCGAGCGCCGGGACGACCGGGGCGAGCGCCGGGACGACCGGGGCGAGCGGGACGACCGGGGCGAGCGGGGCGACCAAGGCGCGCCCGGTCGGCCGCAGAACCGTCCTGATCGCCACCGGTGCCACGGCCGCCGCCCTGGCCGTAGGTGCGGCCGCCACGCCCGGAGCCCCCGCAGCCCGGGTGGCCGGCACCTCCCTCTGCGACGACGGCGGCGCCGCCTCCGGTCTCCTCACGCTGACGGCTCTGGGCAGCTCACCGTCGGCCGGGTACGCCGGGTCGCTGACCGTGCGGGAGGGAGCCGGTGCCGTTCCGCGAGCCGCCGGGCGGTCCGGGCCGATCGGTGGACGCCATCCGATCAGCCGAAGACGGGCGAAACCGATCACGGATCGATCGAATTCAAAGGGTTCCGACCAGGCACGATGCCCTCTCGATCTCCTGGGTACTCATCGGGCGAGCACGGCTAGCGTGGGCCAGGTGCGGCAGTTCACCTTTGACGCCCAGCGCCCCGTGCCCGGATCCATCGACGCGTATCGAGAGGAGGCGGCCGTGATGTCGGGTGGGGAGAGGGACGGCGGAGCCGGTACGTCCGGTGGCCCTGGTGACGCGGGCCCCGGCACCGCCCGCGAAACGCCCTTGCTGAAACGCCACTTCACCGCAGAGAACCTCCCTCTGCTACGTGCCCTGGTCGAGGACGCGGCCGCAGCGGCGGGCCTCGGCGGCGTACGGCTGGGCGAGTTCACCCTCGCGGTCAGCGAGATCGCCGCGAACGCCGTCGAACACGCCGGCGGCCAAGGCCACCTGGAACTCCGCCGCCTCCCGCACGAACTGGAATGCCGCATCACCGACAACGGCCCCGGCTTCACCCCCACCATCCCCGAACTCCTCCCCGGCCTCACGGACGCCTGCCCCGGCCGCGGCCTCTGGCTGGCCCACCTGGTAACCGACCGCCTGACGGTCACGACGGACACGACGGGGGCGGGAACGGGGGCGGAGGTCACGCTGGCCGTGCGGCTGGGATGAGCGGCGGGGGCACCTCGCTCGCGGACACATCTGCCCCGACGCACGCGAAGAGAAGACGTGGCCTGGTCCTCGCCGGCAGTCGCTCTTCAGCAGCGTGCGGACGTTCGTCGCGGTGACGACTCCGACGACCCCCGAGCCCAGAACCCCTGGGCAGGGCGATCCACAACGGCAGAAGCGGCTCGGCCGACCGCGTGTGGGTCAGGTCGGTCGGCCGCTCCTCCCGCACCGGGACGATGGGGGCCGTCGACGGCTCGGATCACATCCGCGACGGTGCCGGCGGACGGGTCGCGTGCCAGTCTTCTGCACGGTCGCGATCACTTCCGCCTTCACCGGACCGCCGTCCTGCCGTACGGCCACTTCCAGAACCGCGCGTACGGCGTAGTCCGCCCGTGCCGAGATCCTCATGCCGACCTTGTCGGCCGCCCGGGCGCTCAGCCGAGCCGGATCACGTTCCATGACAGCGGTTCCAGGACCGCGCTCAGCACACCGTCCCGGAGCACCGTCCCCTCACCCGTGTGCGGAGTGACCCGCTCGGGCTCCTCCAGCGTGTTCCGTGCGTCCGGGTCCGCGTCGGCCAGCACACTGTGCTCCACGACCCGGCTCAACTCCAGGCCGTTCAGGGCCACTTCCAGCGGCAGCGCCGCGTCACGACCGCGGTTGACCGCGAACACGGTCACCGAGCCGTCCTCGGCGCGCACCGCGGTCGCGTGCAGCAGATCCGTCTCCCCGTACTTCTTCGTCTCGTACGTCGGCGAGTCCACCCGTACGTCGAGCACCTCCCCCCGCCCGTACTTCGAGGCCTGGGCGAACGGGAAGAAGGTCGTCTGCCGCCAGGCCGGACCGCCCGGCTCGGTCATGATCGGCGCGATGACGTTGACGAGCTGGGCGAGGCAGGCGACGGTGACCCGGTCGGCGTGGCGGAGCAGCGCGATGAGCAGGGAACCGAAGACGACCGCGTCCATGACGCTGTAGTGGTCCTCAAGGAGGCGAGGGGCCTCCGCCCAGTCCCGCGCGTCGGAGTTCTCGATGTCGTGCCACTCCGAGATGTACCAGACGTTCCACTCGTCGAAGGAGAGGTTGATCTTCTTCTTGGACTTGAGCCTCGCGCCCACGTGGTCGGCGGTGGCGACCACGTTCTCGATGAAGGACTCCATGTCGACGGCCGAGGCCAGGAAGGAGTCGACGTCGCCGTCCTCGGGCTGGTAGTAGGCGTGCAGGGAGATGTAGTCGACGAGGTCGTACGTCTCCTCCAGGACCGTCGCCTCCCAGGAGGCGAACGTCGGCATGGACTGGCTGGAGGAGCCGCAGGCCACGAGTTCGACACCCGGGTCGATCTGGCGCATGGCGCGGGCGGTCTCGGCGGCGATCCGGCCGTACTCCACCGCCGTCTTGTGGCCGGTCTGCCAGGGGCCGTCCATCTCGTTGCCGAGGCACCACAGCTTGATGCCGAAGGGGTCCTTGTCGCCGTGGGCGGCCCGGAGGTCGGAGAGGGCGGTGCCGGAGGGGTGGTTGGCGTACTCCTGGAGTTCGAGGGCTTCCGCAACGCCCCGTGTGCCGAGGTTGAGGGCCATCATCGGCTCGGCCTGGGGGCCGAGCTTCTTCAGGAAGGCGATGTACTCGGAGAGGCCGAAGCGGTTGGTCTCGGTGGAGCGCCAGGCGAGGTCGAGGCGGCGGGGGCGGCCCTCGACGGGGCCGACGGAGTCCTCCCACTTGTAGCCGGAGACGAAGTTGCCGCCGGGGTAGCGGATCGTGGTGACGCCCAACTCCCGCACCAGGTCCAGCACATCGGTGCGCAGACCCGCCTCGTCGGCCGCCGGGTGGCCCGGCTCGTAGACCCCGGTGTAGACGCAGCGTCCGAGGTGCTCGACGAAGGAGCCGAAGAGTCGAGGGTTGACCTCGCCGACCTTGAAAGCGGGGTCGAGGGTGAAGCGGGCGGTGCGGGTCATGTGGGCGGCCCTTCGGTGCTCGTTGTTCGGCATTACGGATGCTGCTCGTTGAGTCGAACGGGACGTTATGGTCGAAGAGGAAGAGAGTCAATGGGGGTTGCTGGGGGTTGTTGGGGATTACTGGGGGGTGATGGGGGTTGCTGGGGGGTGATGGGGGTTGCTGGGGGGGGTGGTGGGGGCGGAGAGCCGGGCGCCTCTTCGTCTGCCAGGTGCGCCGCCGGGCGGATGCGGGCTGGTGTGGGCTTGCGGCGCGGCTCCCCGCGGTGTCCGCGCCCCTGACGGGCCGCGCAGGTGGGCGCGTACCGGGTAACGCAACCATCGTTCGTCGAAATTCAACGATCGCCGGCTTCTCATGGTGTCGGCGCCTCGGGGACACGTAGGGTCGGCGCGTGCCCGCGCTGCCCGACGCCCTTGCCGAGACCCTGGCCCGACTCGACGCCGACGACAAGGAGGCCCGGCGATGAGCCGTGGCGAGGGCACGGGTGACGGCCGCGGCCGACGGGCCCCTCGGAGTGCCGGGATGGCGGGGCTGCGCCGTGCCGTCGGCAGGGTTCGGGCCGCGCTGCTGCCCTCCCGGTCCGCCGCCGAGATGCGGAAGCTGACCGCCGGGCTCAGCAAGGCGGTGCGGGCGAGGCTCGACGGGCCCGTCGAGGTACGGGAGTTGGGGGCGGCGCTGTGCGCGGAGATGAGCGCGCGGCGGGGCGGGCGGCCGGTGAAGCTGCGGTTCGAGCGGTTCCCGGACGGGATAGGGGTGACGGGGCTGTGGATGGAGTTCCCCGACTTCGACCTGGTGATCGTCGAGGAGCGGGCCGAGAGCGTGCAGCAACTGGTCATCCTCGGCCACGAGTTGTGGCACATGCACGCCGGACACTGTCATCACCTTCTGCCCAGCACGGACACCGCCGCACTCGCGCTGCCGGATGAGCGGGAAGAACGTGCGGCCGTGCCGCCGGGTGCCCCGGGAAGGCCCGCGGCCGTGCCGTCGGGGCTGCCGGGTGGTTCGTCGGGCGGGCTGCAGCCGTTCTCGCCGGAGCTCTCGGCCGTGCTCAGGCAGGGCGGGACACCCATCGCGGCACGCAACGGCTCGCACGAGTCGGACGAGCAGGAGGCCGAGGACTTCGGCCATCGGCTCGCCACCGCCTTCCGTTCCTGGGTGGTCACCGAACCGGGCGACGCGCCGGTCGATCCGGCGGACCCGGTCGGGCGGGCCATCCAGGTGTCCCTGGGCTATCGCAGGCACCGGAGATGAAGGGGACCGCCGTGGCCGCGACGACGACCGGGGCCCTCAGTCCCGCCGACTTCTTCGGCGGGCTGTACATCTCGTTCTGGATCCCCACGGCCGTACTGACCGCCGCCCTGGTGCTCAAACTGCCCAGCATCGTGAAGCTGTGGCGGGACCCGTTGCTGCGGGCGGTCGGTGGGCTGCTGCTGCTCGCCTGCAGTGTGTTCGTGTTCGCGGTGCCCTCGGTGATCGCGTGGACCAACCGGGTCGTGGGCGTGCCGAACGTGGCCGCGCCCTGGGTGTACTCCCTCGTCACCGCGTTCTCCGCGTCCTGTCTGCTGCTGATCGTCGCCTGGCGCAACGGCCCGGCCGACCGCTCCCCGACGACCCGCCGCACCATGCGGTGGGTCGTCACCGTCTACTCGGCGGTGATCGTCGGACTGTGGGTGCTGTTCGCACTGGCGGACGTCCCGCGCGAGCGGCTGCGCGACCTGGACACGTACTACGCCACCACGCCCTTCATGCGTGAGGAGATCCTGCTCTATCTCGTCGCGCACACGGCGGCCTGCGCGATCACCTACCAGCTGATCCGCAACTGGGTCCGCGCCGACGGCCTCGACCTGTGGCTGCGCGGCGGACTGCGCGCGCTGGGCATCGGCTGCGCGCTCAACCTGCTCTACGACGCCTCGAAGCTGACGGCGGTGGTCGCCCGCTGGGCGGGGCGCGACCTGGACTGGCTGAGCACCCATGTGGCGCCGCCGGTCGTCGCCGTGGCGGCCATCTTCATCGCGGTCGGCTTCATCCTGCCGCACGGCGGACAGTACCTGCACGACCGCTGGCGAGTGCGGGTGAGCCATCTGCGGCTGCGGCCCCTGTATCTGCTGACCAGGACCGTCGACGACTCCCGCGTGCCCTTCGAGCTGCGCGCCACGCCGGAGCTGCGCCTCACCCGCCGTGAGACGTTCATCCGCGACGCCCTGCTCCGGCTGACCCGCCACCTCGACGAGGAGCTGCGCCGCCGCGCGTACGATGCCGCGCTGGCCCTCGGCCACGAGCGCGGCCGAGCGAAGGCCCTGGCGGCCGCCGTGACCCTCCAGGAGGCGGTGGCCGCACGGAAGCGGTCGCCCTACAGCGGCCCGTCGGCGGCCTCGCTGACGGCCGGGCCCCTCGTCTTCCCGGGCCGGTCGGGCTTCCCCGATCCCGGGGACGACACGGGCTTCCCCGGCCGAGCGAACCACGCAGGCCTCCCGGGCCTCCCCGGTGGCAGGGGCCACACCGGCTTCCCCGAGTTCACGGTCAGCGCCGACCCCACCGATCTGCTCCAGGACATCGAGGCCGTCTCCCTGGTGCTTCGCCGCCCCACAGACATCGAGGCGGTGCGTGCGCTGGCGGCCGCCTCCCCGGCAGAGAGCGGTGTGTCCGCGCACGAGTGAACGTCCCGCCGCCCGGCCACCGCCCTGGCGGTCAGCCCTTGAACGCCGGCTGGGGCAGGCCCTTGCCCGCGCCCGGGACCACCAGCAGGGACCCCGAGAGGGGGTGGGGGGTCTCCGTACCGGTGCGGGCCGTGGTGATGTAGAGATCGGCGAGGTCGGGTCCGCCGAAGGCACAGGCCGTGGGCCGGGGGGTGGGAAGGGGAACGACTCGGTCCAGGTCGCCGGTCGGGGTGTAGCGGCGGACGGCGGCGCCCTCCCACAGGGCGACCCAGACACAACCCTCGGCGTCGACCGTGAGGCCGTCGGGGTAGCCGGCTCCGTCCTCGATCGTCACGAACGGGCGCCTGCCGACCGGCAGTTGTCCGGTCTCGCAGTCGAAGACGTCGATCCGGCGGGTCGGTGAGTCGATGTAGTACATCAACCGTCCGTCCGGGCTCCAGCCGGTGCCGTTGCTGACGGCGACGTCGTCGAGGACCGTCGCCGCGAACCCGTCGGCGGTGAAGTGGGCCAGGGTGCCGCCGCCCGGGGCCTCGTCGTAGCGCATGGTGCCGGCGAAGAGGGAACCGTCGGGGGCCACGGCGGCGTCGTTGGCGCGGCGGCCGGGGACCGGCTCGTGGTGCAGCCACCGGAAGCCCCCGTCGGGGTCGGTCAGCCCGACGCCGTCGCGGAGGTTCAGCACGAGGCCGCCGCCGGAGCGGGGCTTGGCCGCCCCGACGTGCTGCTCGGTGGCGAGAACCGTACGGCGCCCGGAGGCCGGGTCGTAGGTGTGGACGCGGGAGCCGAGGATGTCGATCCAGATCAGCCGCTGGGCGTCGGCGTCCCAGGTGGGGCCCTCACCGAGAGCCGCGTACTCGCGGACGGCCACTTCGTAGGTGCTCATGCCACGCTCCGGTAACCGAGACGCTCGGACAGTTCCGCGGCGCCCTTCGCAGCGAGCTGCTCCAGCTCGCCGCGGCGCTCGTCGCTCCAGCGGATCATGGGCACGGAGATGGAGAGCGCGGCGACGACCTTGCCCGTGCGGTCACGGACCGGGGCGGCGACGCAGGAGACGTCCGGATTGGACTCGCGGTTCTCCACGGCGAGACCTCGCTCACGGATCCGGGCCAGGGCCTCGCGCAGGTCGCCCGGGTCGGTGATGCTGTTGGGGGTCATCGCGACCAGGTCCGCGTCGTTCGGGACCCGGGCGGACAGCTCGGACTCGGGAAGGGAGGCGAGGAGCATCTTGCCGACGGAGGTGCAGTGCGCCGGGAGCCGGCGGCCCGCGGCGGAGACCATGCGGACGGCGTGCGTGGAGTCGACCTTGGCGATGTAGATGACGTCCGTGTACTCCAGGATCGCCACGTGCACCGTCTCGTCGCAGGTCTCGGCGACGGACCGGGCGACCTGCTGGCCCTCGGCGGCTAGGTCGAGCTGCTCGGCGTAGCGGCTGCCGAGCTGGTACGGGCGGACACCGAGGCGATAGCGTCCCGGCTGCCCCTGCACCTGGACGATGTAGCCCCGGGCGGCAAGGGTGGTGACCAACTCGTGCACCGTGGTGCGCGGCAGTTGGAGCCTGCGCACGATGTCGGGGGCGGACAGCGTGCCGTCCCCGTCCAGGAAGAGCTCCAATATGTCGAGCGCCCGGGTCACGGCAGGTACTAGGCGTCCCACGGCCGGCCCCCTCCCTCTGTGTGTCGCGATGAGTGTTCGAGATTTCAACAGCCGATCGGCATAACGAACACAGGCTAATCAACAGAATGTGAGCGGGCAATGGCCGGAGCCACCCGAGAGCGGCGAGATCCGGCTTCGAGCGGCCACGGGTTGCCCGCCGCGGGTCGCGCTCAGGCGGCGGGACACGGCCGCGCGGGGGAACACACCCTCGCGCCGGAACACCGGCGTGGCGATCGCGCGCACGGAAGATACGACCGCGCACCGGCGCACGCCCACACTCCGGAACACGCCCGCACGGCGATCGCGCTCACGGAAGAGTCGACCGCCCGCCGGAACACGACCGCGCGCCGGAACACGCCCGCGCGCCGGAACACGACCTCACGGCGATCGCGAACCCGGGAAGGCGCGACCGCGCCGCAGGTCGCGCGATCACCACGCGGAACTACGCGCCGGACCCGGCTCACGCCCCGAGAGGGGGCTGCGCCCCCGCGAGCGACCCACACGGCTCAGCGTCGGCCGCGCGGGTCCCCCAGCTCCCCCCGGAGGCGTTGCGCCCGCAGGACCAGTTCCAGTTCGAAGCGGCGGTCGGAGTCGTCGATCTCGTCGCCCCACAGTTCTCGGATCTGACGGAGACGGTAGCGCACAGTTTGCGGGTGCACACCCAGACGGGTGGCGATCTCGGGGGCGCCGCCGCGGGTCTCCAGCCAGGCGAGGAGGGTCTCGGCGAGGCGCCGTCCGTGGGTGGGGCCGCAGTGGGCCAGGGGGGCGAGGCAACGCAGGGCGAGGTCGTCGATCAGTTCCTCGGGCTGGAGGAGGACGAGGGCCTCGGTGTGCTCGGTGCAGTACAGCACCTCGCCGGTGGGAAGCAGCCGACGCTCCATGAGCCGTACGGCGGCCTCCGCCCAGCGCAGCGACTTCGCCGCGTCGGCGAGCGGAACCGGCGGCCCGATCGCGCCCGACCAGCCGGTCAGGGCCCGGTGGAGGAGTTCGGGCCGGCCGCCCGCGTCGGGCTCGGGGACGACCATGCGGGGCTGCTCGTACTCCATGTCGAGCAGGACGCCCTGGCCGACGGCGGGCGCCATGGCCTCACGGGCCGGGCGTAACAGGACCCCGACGGCGACCTTCTCCGGGAGGGCCCACCCGATCCGCGCGGCGCGTTCGGTGAGGGCGTCGGCCGGGTCGCCCCTGTGGTGCTCGGCCAGGAGGAGTTCCATCAGCCGGCGTTGCAGTCGCAGCCGTTCGCCCGCCTGCCGGGCGGCCGCCTCCGCGTAGCCGCGCACCGACTGGTCCACCAGACCGTCCAGATACTCGTATCCGGCGTCGACGAGTTCGTACATCGCGGGCGGCGGGATCTCCACCCGCTGACCGATCTCCGCGAAGCGGCGCCAGGCGAGGCGTACGCCCAGACGGTAGATCGCCTGGAGCGAGTCGAGGCTGCGGCCGTTGAGGCCCTCGCCGCGACCGAACTCCTGGAAGACACCGGGAGGAACGCGCGGGCGGCCCTCGGCGGTCTCCAGGTGCTGGACGAAGACCTCGATCGCGCGGCGGATGCCGATGAGGGCCATGGGCTCGCCGGAGTCGTCGAGGACGACGGGCAGGTGCGGGTACTCACGGCGGATCTCGCGCAGGATCTCCTCGGCGAGGGCGGGGGCCTCGGCCATGGCGATCGTGGCGAACTCGCGCACCTGGAGGCGCGGCACGTCGTGCCAGGCCGAGCGGACTGTGACGGTTCCCGGGCGCCCGGTCACCCGTCAGCGCTCCCGGCCGGCGTTCTCGTAGGTGATGAGCGGTGTGTTCGGCTGGTCCGGGGTCGCGTCGAGCAGCGCGACGATGCCGATCGCGGCTCCCACGGCGAGCGCGGCGGCGGCCACCATGGTCAGCGCGGCAGCGAGCGTTCTGGACATCGCAGGGTCAGCCTCTCCGTCGAAAGGTCGGCCCCACCCAGGGCACCCCGCACCTCGACGGGGCCTCCTGACGGCCCCGGCACCTCGTCCACCTCATCGGGACCTCTTGCCGGTCCCGTCGCCGGCGTCCCGTCCGGGGCGCCGACTGCGGCCCAGTGTCAGCGCAGCATTGACACTGCGTCAAGAGTCCGCCTACGGTTCCCGGCCCATACGTGTCGCGCACATTCCCCCCTTGGCGTCGCCGTTGCCGCACGCCTACCCGAGTCGCACCTCCCAACGCCCCTGGAGTGCCCGGATGCGCCGTAAAGCCTCACCGATCTCACTGGTCCTGCTGGGTCTCGGTACCTTCCTGCTGGCCCTCGCGCCCCTGCTCGCGTGGTACGTGGAGCCACGGGCGGCCGTGAACCCGATCGACATCGACACGACCGCCGTCTACACCGGCACGGGCAGCGTCTTCGACGTGGAGCAGGTGAAGACCGTGCCGGACCAGAAGATCACCGTGACCCAGCGGGTACGCGGCGATGTGGCCGAAAGCGAACGCAGCGGGGCCGCGGTGTGGGACGTGATCACTTCGGTCGACACCGACAAGTCGCTGCCGGCGGCCGACCCGCACGACGCGCTGGACTTCACCCCGCACCGCTGGGTCAGCGACCGGAAGACCAACCGGCCGGTGCACTGCTGCGACGAGAAGCCGTACATCGAGGGCGAGGCGTACCTGAAGTTCCCCTTCGACGTGCAGGAACGCTCCTACCGCTGGTGGGACAACACGCTCGGCGCGACGGTGACGCTCCACTACGAGGGCCGCAAGAAGGTCCGAGGCTACGAGGGGCTGCGCTTCACGGCTAAGGTCCCGGCCACGAAGACCGGCACCCGCCTCGTGCCCGGCGCCCTCGTCGACGAGCCGAACCGGCCCCAGGTGCTCGCCGAGGAGTGGTACGCCAACCACGGTCTGGAACTGGTCGTCGACCAGAGCACGGGACGGGTGCTCTACGCGCAGACGGGACCGCGCCGGACCCTGCGGGCACCCGGCGGCGACGAGGACGCGGCCGTACTTCTCGACAGCCGGAAGCTCGCCTTCACCACGGCGACGCAGAAGTTCGCGGTCGACCAGGCGGAGAAGGACAGCGGACTGCTGCGCCTGGTGGGGCGGACGGTGCCGATCGGTGGAGCTGTGCTCGGTTTCGTCCTCGCCGCGACGGGTGCCGGTTTGGTCGCACGCGGCAGGCGGCGCCCCGATACGCCCGAGTCGTCCCAGGCCCCGATCACGATGTGACAGGCCGTCAGCTCAACAAACCCCGGAAATTGTCACGCCGGTGAGTAGCAGCTTCGAACCACGGGGCGAAAACTGTCCACCCCACCTGAGCACAGCCCCACCCACACCTCGCCCACCGGCACCTCGCCCACTCACACCTACGACGAACGAATGATCGCCACGACCCACCCGGACCCCCCGCCGACCGGAACCTCCCCCACAGCGAACGTCCTTCCCCCGCTGAGTTCCGCACCCCGAGACGAGTTGGAGCACCCATGCCCCAGCACGTGCCGTTCTCGCTGGTCGAGGTGTTTCCGCGCCTCGCCCAGCACGCTTCGGCAGGCTCCCCACAGCCCCGCCGGATCGTCTTCCTCGCCCGCCGTGACCTCGGTAATCCGGCGGCGGGGGGCTCCGAGCTCCTCGTCGACCGGCTTGCCGAGGGCCTGACCGGACTGGGCCACCAGGTCACCCTGCTGTGCGGGGGCCCGGCGGCCTGTCGCGACTACCGGGTCGTGTCGGCGGGCGGCGATCTGAGCCACCATCTGCGCGCCAGATCGGCCTTCGCCCGACAGGTCGGCGACTGCGACCTCCTCGTCGAGGTCTGCAACGGCATGCCGTACCTCGCACCGCTCTGGCACCACGGTCCGACGATGTGCCTGGTCAACCATGTGCACACGGATCTGTGGCGGTTGCGGTTCGGCGGCCCGCTGGCGCCGGCCGCGCGGCTCGGCCGAAGACTCGAACACTGGGCGCTGACGGCCGCGCAGCGTCGCAACCTGGTGGTCGCGGTCTCCTCCTCCACGGCCACCGCGCTCCGTGCGATCGGTGTGGAGCGGGAGCGCATACGGGTCGTGCACAACGGTGTCGAGGAGCCGGGGCCGCGTACCGAGCGGTCGCCCGAGCCGCTGTTCGTGGCGGTGGGGCGGCTGGTCGAGTACAAGCGGATCGATCTGCTGCTGCGGCTGTGGGAACGGGTTCGCCCGGTGACCGGCGGGCGGCTCGTGATCGTCGGTGACGGGCCGGAGCGGTCGCGGTTGGAGGCGATGGCCGGGCCGGGTGTCGAGTTCGCCGGGCACGTCTCCGAGGCCGAGAAGCACCGGCTGCTGTGTGCGGCCTGGTTGCTGCTGCATCCGTCGGCCGTGGAGGGGTGGGGTCTGGTCGTCACGGAGGCCGCCGTGCGGGAGACGCCGTCGGTGGCCTTCGATGTGCCGGGGCTGCGGGATTCCGTCGTGGACGGGGAGACGGGTGTGCTGGCCCGGGGGGAGTCCTCCTTCGCCGCGGCGTGGTGTGCGCTGGCGTTGTCCACCGATCGGCGGGTGCTGATGGGGAAGGCGGCGCGGGAGCGGGCCGCGCACTATCGGTGGGGGCATACGGTCCGTCAGTTCCAGGCGGTGGCCGCGGAAGCGGTGCGGGGCTTCGAGCGGTGAGCGCCAAAGGGGGTGCCTCGTCCGTCCGTCGGCGGCTGCGGGTTGTCCGTGGCTGGTCGCGCCCACGCGGCGGAGCCGCAAGTGTCACAGCCTCGCGCCCCTATGGGGACCCCTCCTTCAAACGCTCCGTATCCCTCTTCCGGGCCTTCATGCGGGAGCAGGACGATCCCGAGTACTGCTATGCGTTGCTGGCCCGTGATGCCGTCGACCAGGTCGAGGCGTACGACGGGCCGGTCGACGGGCGGACGGTCCTCGATGTCGGTGGGGGGAGCGGGTACTTCACCGAGGAGTTCCGGCGGCGCGGGGCGCACGCCTATCTGTTCGAACCGGATCCGGCGGAACTGGGGTCCAAGCCGCCTGACGGGGCCGTCGTCGCCGACGGGTATCTGCTGCCCCTGGCCGACGGTGTCGCGGACGTCACCTTCACCTCCAACGTGCTGGAGCACGTGGCCGATCCGCCGACCTTCATCAGTGAGCTCGTACGGGTCACCCGGCCCGGCGGGCTGATCTACGTCTCGTTCACCAACTGGCTGTCCCCGTGGGGCGGTCACGAGTGGGCGCCCTGGCACTACCTGGGGGCGGAGCGGGCGCGGGCCCGCTATCGGCGCCGTACCGGGAAGGACGCCAAGCACACTCTCGGCGAGAACCTCTTCGCCGTGCACATCGGACGCACTCTGCGGCAGGTGCGCGGCCGGGACGACGTGACGGTCGTGTCGGCGCGCTCCCGCTACTGGCCGTTTCTCGCGGAGACCGTCGTCAAGGCGCCGGGTCTGCGTGAGTTCGCCACCTGGAACCTCCTCCTCATCCTCCGGCGGTGTCCACCATGACGAGCACGGTCCAGGCTCCACCTCCCGCGCCGGTACGGCCGGCTGGCACGACCGAGGGTCCCCCGGAGGGTCCTCGGTCGCGGCGCTGGCTGCTGGGGTTCTGGGCCGTGGTGTTCGTACTGCTGGTCGTCGCGCAGCCGGGGCGGCAGACCTTCGACACCAAGCTCGGGGTCACCACCGATCCCTGGCAGTTCGTGTCCGACCTCGGTCAGCTCTGGCACGACCGGGGCGGGTTCGGCGGGATCCAGGACCAGTACGTCGGTTATCTGTGGCCGATGCTGCCGTACTACGGGCTGACCGATCTGGTCGGGCTGCCGGTGTGGCTGGCGGAGCGGCTCTGGCTGTCACTGATCGTGTCGGTGGCCTTCTGGGGTGCGCTGCGGCTGGCGGAGCGGCTGGGCGTGGGAAGTTCCGCGTCACGGCTGGTGGCGGCCGTCGCGTACGCGCTGTGGCCGGTGTTCACCACCGTCGTCGGATCGACCTCGGCCGCCGCGCTGCCGGGGGCCTTCCTGCCGTGGGTGCTGCTGCCGCTGACGGACGAGCGGTACAGCGCGCGGGTGGCCGCCCTCCGGTCGGCGCTCGTCATCCCGTTCATGGGCGGGGTCAACGCGGCCGCCACCCTGGCGTCGTTGTTGCCCGTCGGGCTCTATCTGCTCACCCGGACACCGGGGCCACGACAGCGGCGGATGATCGCCTGGTGGGTGCCGGGGGTCGTCCTGGCGACCGCGTGGTGGGTGATCCCGCTGCTGCTGCTCGGTGTGCACGGGGAGAACTTCCTTCCCTACGTGGAGAGTTCGCAGACCACGACGGCGACCATGTCGGCCACCGAGTCGCTGCGGGGCGCGGGGAACTGGGTGGCCTACCTGAACTTCGGTGAGCCCTGGCTGCCGGCCGGGTGGTCCGTCGCCGCGTCCGTGCTCGTGATCCTGTCGTCGGCGCTGGCGGCGGGGCTGGGCCTCGCCGGGCTCGCGCGGCGGGACCTGCCCGAGCGGCGGTGGCTGGTGCTGACCGTGCTGGTGGTCGCGCTGATCACGCTCGCCGGGTACGGCGGGGCGCTCGGGGCGCCGTTCCACGGGGTGGTCCAGGACTGGCTGAACGCGGGCCTCGCGCCCTTCCGGAACATCTACAAGTTCCAGACGGGCCTGGCGCTCGCGCTCGTCCTCGGGCTCGCGCACCTGGTGGGCGTGGCCACGCAGGCGCGCGGGGCCCGCCAGGTGCGGGGGCGGCGGTTCGCGCCGCTGATCGCGGCCGTGCTCGTCGTCCCCGGGCTGCTGTGGCCGTACCTCAACGGGTCGGTGCTGCAACCCGGTTCGTTCCAGGAGCTGCCCAAGTACTGGCAGGCCACGGCGGACTGGCTGGAGAAGAACTCGCCGGACTCCCGAGCGCTGGTCGTGCCGGCCACCGCGCACGGCATCCACACCTGGGGCACGACGGTGGACCAGCCGCTCGACGTGCTCGCCGAGTCCCGCTGGGCGCAGCGCGACTACGTCCCCTTCGGCACCCCCGGCAACCGGCGCGCGATGGACGCCGTCGAGCAGGCGCTGCTGACGGGCGGCGAGGTCCCGGGCCTGGCCGACTACCTGAGCCGGGCGGGCCTGTACTACGTCGTCGTACGCAACGACCTGGACCCCGACCAGATCGGCTCCGTCCCGACCACGACCGTGAAGCGGACCCTGGAGCAGTCGGGGTACGAGCGGGTGAAGGGGCTCGGGCCGACGATGACCGGCGGGCGGATCGCCGAGGACACCCCGCTCCAGGTGGAGGGGCTGTACGCGCGGCAGCGGGCCGTGGAGATCTACCGGCCGGCCGAGGACGTGCCGCGTCCCGGCCAGGCGGGGCTGAAGGCGATCGCCGACACCGCCGTCGTCTCCGGTGGCCCCGAGTCGCTGCTGCCGCTGGCCGCCGATCCGCAGCTGCGCGAGAGGGCCACCGTGCTGACCGGCGACAACCACCCCGGCCTCGGCACCCCGGCCGTCCAGGTGGTCGGTGACGGGCTGCGCTACGCGGACACCCGCTTCGGACTGGTCAACGCCAACACGTCGTACACGTACACGGCGGACGAGCGGAACCCCGGCGGGAGCGTGCAGGACCCCGGGAGGAAGCCGAAGCAGATCCTGCCGGTGTCGGGGCTCGACCACCAGACGGTCGCCGAGCTGCGCGGCGCCAGGTCGGTGACGGCCTCGACGAGCGGGAACTGGCTGTTCCATCTGCCCCAGTACGACCCGGTGAACGCCTTCGACGGCGACCGGAGCACGGCCTGGGCGGAGGGCTCGGCCGGCTCGGCGGACGGGGAGTGGCTGCGGATCGACTTCGACGGCGGCCAGGACATCCCGGAGACGTTCGAGGTCACACCGTTGCCGCAGGACGGGGTGCGGTCGGCGCCGACGCGGATCAAGGTGGAGACCGAGCGAGGCTCGCGCTCCACGAACCTCCAGGCCGACGGCTCGACCCAGACGGTCAACGCCCGTCCCGGTGAGACGAGTTGGCTGAAGATCACGATCCTCGACTCGGCGGCGCGGCACAGTGGGCTCGTCGGCGCGGGCTTTGCCGAGGTCGACATCCCCGGCGTCAAGGTCACCCGGATGCTGCGGCTGCCGACGGACGCGAAGGAGTCCGACGCCTCCGCCGAGGTGGTCTCCCTTCAGCGGGCCGCCGACCCGACCGGCCTCTCCCCCACGGGCACCGAACCGGGCCTGCACCGCACCTTCGCCACCTCCACGGCGGGGACGTACGCGATGAAGGCGACGGCCGTCCCCGTGCCGGGCGAGGAACTCGACAAACTGCTGTACGAGGTCGCGCCCGAGCAGCAGACCCGGATGACGGCGACCGCCGACTCCACGGCCTCCCTCGGGGCCGGGATCTCGGCGCGCAACCTCACCGACGGTGACCTGACCACGGCGTGGATCGCGGGCGACGAGCCGACGATCCACCTGGACTGGGGCGACAAGTGGCCGGTCGGCTCGCTCGTGCTGGCCCCTGCGGGCGGGCTGTCGACCCGCCCGACGCAGGTCGAGATCAGCTCCCCCGACGGCGCGGTCATCGCCGGTGTCGACGAGAACGGCTGGGTCCGCTTCGAGCCGATCACCACCGACCAGCTCGACATCACCATCACCGAGACGGCCCCCATGACCGTCCACAACCCCGTCGCCGACGACGACCTGCAACTCCCGGTCGGCCTCACGGAGGCGTACGTCCCGGCCCTCGACCAGTACCGCACCCCGCAGCCGGCCCCCACCCGGGACTTCGAGCTCCCGTGCGGCAAGGGTCCGGCCGTCGAGGTGGACGGGACGCTGTACGAGACGAGTGCGCGGGGCACGGTGAGGGACCTGGTCGAGCGTCGGCCGGTCGATCTGACGCTCTGCCGGAACAACGGTGGCGACGCCGGGTTGGAACTCGGCGCGGACGACCGGCACACGTTCGAGTCCGAGGACTCGGGCGCCCTGGCCGTGACCACCGTGACCCTCACCCGCGGCACGGTCTCCGAGCCCGCGGCCACCGGCCGCGACCTGCGCGTACGGGACTGGCTCGGCGACCGTCGCGAGGTCACCGTCCAAGACGGCGCGGCCTCCTACCTGACGACGTACGAGAACTTCAACGACGGCTGGAAGGCCACACTGGGCGGGCGCGAGCTCACGCCCGTACGGCTCGACGGCTGGCAGCAGGGCTGGCGCGTCCCGGGCGGCGCGGGCGGCACGGTCAAGCTGTCGTACGAGCCGTCCACGACGTACGAGGCGGGCCTCATCGGCGCGGGCGTCGGGCTCGCGGCGCTCATCGGCCTGGCCCTCTGGCGTCGCCGGGAGCCCAGCCCCGACGGGCCGCAGCCCACGCCGCCGGGGCCGGGCCTCTGGCTGGGCACCGTCGCCCTCACCCTCGTCGGCGTCGTCATCGCGGGCTTCCTCGCCCTCCTCGTCCCGCTCCTGGCGCTCCTCGCCTGGAAACGGCACACCCTGCTCGTACCGATCGCCTTCCTCGCCCTGGCCGGCGCCGGCGTCGCCGCCGCCTTCGGGGCGGGCGAGCCGGTCGCTGCGGACGAGGGCGCGTTCGGGCCGGTTGCCCAACTCCTGGCACTGACAGGCATGTTCGCCGCGCTGGTGAGTGTGCGGAGGGATGTGGCGACCTCGCCCGACCGGCCGGGTTCGACGCGGCGGTTCGAGGTACCGCCGGGGGCGGAGGAACCGACGGAGCCGTTGCCGCAGCGGCGGCGGGTGGGCAAGAGGCTGAACGGGGGGCCGGGAGGGACCGGCTCGGGTAAGCCGGTGAGCCCTGAGGGCTCCGGTGACTCGGTCGCGAGTCCGACGATCTCCGCGCGTGGGCCCGGCTCGCCGCACGGGGGATCCGGCACCTCGCAGGGGGAGTCCGACACCCCGACCCGGCGGATCCCGTTCACCAAGCCGAAGTCCGGGGCGACGCCACCGCAGGACGAGGGCGGCACGGGAAGGGGTGGAACCTCATGACGGCACTGGACCACTCCGCCCGGGACGACGCCGCCCGGGGCCCCGTCCGCATCCCGTTCCCCGTCGTCGACGAGGTGTCGCGCCACTGTCTGCAGGAGGAGGAACCCGAGACCGTCCACATCGAGGTCCACCTCCCAGGCCGCCTCGACCCCGACCGTCTGCGCGCGGCCTTCACCGCCGCCCTGCGCCACCACCCCCGCATCCTGATGCGGGAGACCCCAAGGCGCTGGTACAGCCGCCGCTACGAGTGGGAGCTGACCCCGGAGCCGGAGACAGAGGTGGTGACCTTCCTGCCACCGGGGCCGCGTGCGCTCCGCGACGCACGCACCCGCGCGCTGATGGAGGCGCCCGCGCTCACCCTTTCCCCGCCGATCCGCCTGGAGGTGGTCGCGGGGGCGGGCCCGGCGGTGGGCAGCGAGGCGTGCGACGACGTGGGACACACGCCCCGTCCCGCTGCCCTGCCCTCGGGCCATCGCCCCGGGGCAGCACAGGGACCGAACACAGCCGACACGGCCGCGGGCAGCCGTCCCGCCGGGTCAGCACAGGCACCCGACACAGCCGACACGGTTGCGGGCGACTGCCCTGGGACGGCACAGGGACCGGCCACAGCCGACAAAGCCGCGCGCAGCCGTGCCACGGAGGCGAGGGGCGTCCCCGCGCTCGAGCGAAGCCGAGAGTGGGGGAGGGCGGGCGCAGCGGCACCTCGTACCGCCGAGCAGCGGAACCGAGCCCCGGCCGACACCACCGCCGGGCGCCAAGCAGGGAACGGCACCGTCCTCTTCCTCACCATCAACCACACCGCCCTCGACGGCCCCGCCTGCCTCCGCATACTCGCCACCGCCGCGGAGCTGTACGGCGGCCAGGACAACGCCCCCGCCGCCCCACCCGTCCGCCCCCTCCCGACCTCCACGTCCACCTCTACACCCACCTCCACTTCCGCCCCGCACGAACCGAACCCACCCGCCCCGGAGCCCCCCTCCCCCTGGGCCCGCCCCGCACGAGTCGCCCCCGGAACCCCCGAGCCCTCCCCCGGCAACGGAATGCTCGTCACCGAACTCCCCGTCCCCCGCCGCCCCAAGTCCGCCCCCTACACCGTGAACGACCAGCTCATGGTCACCACGGCCCTGATGCTCGCCCACTGGAACCGGGAACACGGCGCCCCTCCCCGCCCCCTGCGCATCACCATGCCCGTGGACGACCGCCCGAGGGACACGGACATGCCGATCGGCAACGGCACCCGCCTCGTCGAAGTTCCCTTCTCCCCAGCCGAGTTGAGCCAGTCCCACACCCCCCTGCCCATCCTCCTGCGCCGCACGGCGGATCGCACCCGCGCCCTGAAGTCCCTCCAGAGACCCCAACTCGGCCACGGCGCCTCCCTCTTGACCGCCCCGGTCGTCCCCGTCTCCTGGCGCGCCGCCGCCACCCGGGGCCTGCGCCGGGCGGCGGCACCCTGGACCTCGACCACCCTGCTCAGCAACATCGGCCGCGTCCCGTACGCGCTGGACTTCGGCGAGGAGGCCGGCCGCGCCCACGCCGTGTGGTTCTCCGCCCCCGCCCGTATGCCGCGCGGCCTCACCGTGACGACGGCCTCCACGGCGGGCCGCCTCCACCTGGCCCTGCGCTGGTCCCGCGCGCTGCTCAGCCACGGCGACGGCGCCCACCTCCGCGACCTCTTCGAGCACTACCTGCACACGACGGAAGAGGACACCCGGTGATGCCCACCACCACTCCCACCGACGCCTCGGCCCACGCCCCGGCGGCCGGACTCCGGGACTTCTACGAGAACCCGTCCGTCCCCGTCGCCTCCGGCACCCCCCGCAGCCTCGCCCAGGCCCGCATGCTGGCCGCCGCCCTGGGCCCGGCCGCCCGGGGCCCCCGGACGATCCTCGACATCGGCTGCGGCGACGGCACCGCCGCCGCCACCGCCGCGCCCCTCCTCACCGGCCACCGCCTGATCGGCGTCGACTGGTCCCAGGACGCCCTCAGACGAGCCCGCACCCGCGTCCCGTACGCGGTCCGCGGGGAACTGGCCGACGGCGGGCTGCCGTTCAGGTCGGAGTCCGCCGACGCCGTCCTGTTCAGCGAGGTCATCGAGCACCTGGTCGACCCGGACGCGGCCCTCGACGAGATCCGCCGCGTCCTGCGCCCCGGCGGCCATCTGATGCTGTCGACCCCCAACCTCGCCGCCTGGTACAACCGCGCCCTGCTCCTCGCGGGCGTCCAGCCGGTGTTCTCGGAGGTGAGCATGCGCGGCATCCACGGCCGTCCCGGCACGGAGGTCGTGGGCCATCTGCGGCTCTACACCGCCCGCGCACTACGGGAGTTCGTGGCCGCCTCCGGCTTCGAGGTCGTACGGCTGCGCGGGGCGCCCTTCCACGGCGTACCGCGTCCGCTGCGTCCGCTGGACCGGCTGGTCTGTGCGGCCCCCTCGGCCGCGTCGATCCTGCTGCTGCACGCACGCAGGCCGGCCGGCGCGACCGCTCGAACGAACAGCCGGACATAGGGGGCGACGATGTGGTGGGGAGTGGCCGCGGCCCTGCTGGCGAACGCGCTGTACAGCACCGGATTCGTCCTGGAGAAACGGGCGCTCACCGCGATGCCGCAGGTGACCGTCCGGGAGCCGGTGAGGCTGCTGCGGCTGGTCGTCGGCAGTCCGCTGTGGATCGCGGGCTCACTGTCACTCGCCGCCGGGTTCGCCGCCCAGTTGGCCGTGTACCGGACGCTGCCCATCGCCGCCGCGCAGGGCATCTTCGTCTCGGGACTCGTCCTGCTGGTGCTGCTCTCCGCCCGGCTGCTCGGCGAGGAGACCACGGGCCGGGAGCGGTTGGCCCTCGGGGCCATCCTCGCCGCGCTGCTGATGGTGGTGCTGTCGCTGGACGAGGGCTCCGACACCGTCAGCCGGGAGGCGCCGTACGCGCTGGTCCTGACGATCTGCCTGCCCGCGCTGGCGGCGGGGGTCGGGCTGTACCGGTCCGCCGAGCGGCGCGCCCGGCACCGGCACCGGCTGCCGACCACGGGCGTCGAGTACGGCGTGGCCGTGGGCCTGCTGTACGGCGTCAGCTCGCTCGCGATCAAGGGCGTGTCGAGCTATCTGACGACCAGCGGGCTCGGGGAGGCGGTGGTCGGTCTGCTGCGCTCCCCGTACCCCTATCTCCTGCTGTTCACCGGCGCGTTCGGTCTGGTGATGTCGCAGGCGGCGCTGCAGCGCTGCCGGGCCTCGTTGATCGTGCCGGTCTGTACGACGGTGACCTGTCTGTTCACGGCCGTGCTCGGCACGCTGTCGTTCGGGGAGTCGCTGCCCGACGATCCGCTGCGGCTGGCGCTGCGGCTGTCGGGCACGGTGCTGGCGGTCGCCGTCCTGCTGAGCATGCCCAAGCACGACAGCCCGCCGCCCGCACCCCGGGATTCCGCACCAGCCAAGGAGTTGACCCCTCCATGAAGCCCGACGACCCGTTGCTCCGGATCCTGGCGTGCCCACTGGACAAGGGGCCGCTGCACCTGGTGGTCCACGAGGAGGAGGAAGAGGAGCGACCGGACACCCACCATCCGTCCGTGTCGCTCTACAACCCGCGGCTGCACCGCCGTTACCCGATCGTCGACGGCATTCCGCAGCTGCTGCCCTCCTCGGGCGAGCAGGTGACGGAGGACGAGCACCAGGACCTTCTCGCACTCCTCGAGGGGATGAGCTCATGACCACGCTCGCCGCCCGGCTCGCGCCCGTCCTCCCGGACCGGCTGGTCGCCGCGGCCGCCCGACTCGTCTACCCCCGCTTCGAACCGGAGCTGGCCCGGCTCGACGAGCTGTGCCCGCCTCAGTGCCGCACGGCCGTGGACGTCGGCGGCTGGTACGGCCCCTGGACGCGGCGGCTGTCGCGACGCGCCGAGCACGTGGTGACCGTCGAACCGGTGCCCCGGCTGGCCCGGCTGCTCACCTCGACGGCCCCCGCCAACGTCCGGGTCGTCCAGGCCGCCGCCTCGGACCGTCCGGGCACGGCCCGGCTCTGGCTGCCGCCGGGCGACGACGGCGGGCGAGGAGTGTCCTCCCTGGTCCGCCGGGACATCCACGCCCGCGCGCTCGACGTCCGCTGCGTCACCCTCGACGGGCTCGGCCTCACCGACGTCGACTTCGTCAAGATCGACGTGGACGGCAACGAGCTGGCCGTCCTGCGGGGCGCGTCCGGCCTCCTGGCCCGCGACCGCCCGGCCCTCTTCGTCGAACTGGAGTCTCGTATCCAGCCGATCGCCCCGGTCGTCGACCTCCTCACCGGCCTCGGCTACGCCGGCTGGGTCCTCCCCGCCGGGACCTGGCACCCCCTCCGCCCGGCCGCCCTGGAGGCCCACCAGGCCCGTACCTCGCACGTGGCCTCCCACGGGCTGCTCCGGCGTGTCCTGCCGTTCGCCGGGCCCCGGTACGTCAACTCGGTGCTCTTCCTGCCGGACGGGCGCCGCCCGGGTGAGCCGGCCGGCCGCCGCGGGCCCGCCTCCGGCGCCGTACGCGACCATGGACCGCATGCCCTCCGCGAAGCGCCCCGGCCCTGACAAGCCCTCCGGCCCCTTCACCCCGCTCGACTTCCAGCTCGTCCTGCTGCGCCGTATGGCCGACCACAATCCGGAGCTCGTCGACGACGCCCGGCGTGAACTGGGGGTCTCGCTCGCCGAGATGCGCGAGGCGAACCGCCGGTGGCAGGCGATGGTGCGGTCGCCGAGGGCGCGGGGCCCGGCCTCCCGGTACCGGTCGGTCCTCGGCGCGCCCGAGGCCGTGACCCCGCGCCGCATCGGGGACCTGGAGTGCGAGGCGTGGCTGTGGCCGGTGCCGTTGTGGGCGGACCTGCGGTTCGAGGTGCTGCTCGCACCGAACGGGGCGGTGTGGAACGAGTGGCTCGTGCGGGCGCGTGGGGCCGTCGGCCCCGCTCTCCGCACGGTGGAGGACCTGACGCCGTGGTCCTGCACGGTCGACGAGGTGGCCCGGGCGTTCGCCCCGGCGCGACCGTTGGAGGGAACGGCGCCCACGCGGTGGAGGTTGGCGTTCGTGGCGCCCGACAGAGAGGGGACCCGGCGGGAGTGTGTCGCCGAGTTCACGTGGGGTCTGCTGCAGAGGATCGCCTAGCCGCGTCCCCGAAAGGCCCACATGCGGTCGTACGACGTCAAATCACGGCCACAGTCGGTCAGTTGTTTTTCCCGATCGATCCCAAAAGCCCCTCAAGGGGAAGATTGGCGATCACCGGGCCGCTGGTGGCGTGGAGGGGCCTACTGTCCGTGCAGAGTTTTGATTCTGACGGGAAGGCGCCCCCATGACGACCCAGCACCCCGGGGAGCGAACCGTGCCGGTCGAGCGGCTGCGGCTGGGGGACCACGCGTGCATGGGTCCGACGGATGTGGCCGGGGGCGGAGGCCGGGACGGGGGCGGGGAGTCTCCGTGGAAGGTGTTCACCGCTTACACCCGGACCAGTCTGGCGCGCGGGGAGAAGGTCCTGCTGGTCATGGACCCGGACGACCTGACCGACGACGAGGTCGTCGCGCTGCTGGACCGGGGCAGCGGGCAGGTCGTGGCCGCGCGGGCAGGCGGACAGTTGTCCCTCAAACGCAACACGGAGATCTACGCGCCCGACGGCCGCTTCCTGGAGCAGCGCACGATCGACACGTACGCCGCCGAGGTCGACCGTGCCTGCGACGAGGGCTGGTCGGGACTACGGATCGCCGCGGACATGAGCTGGGCGCCCCGGATCAACCTCGGCCACGACCGGCTGCTGGACTACGAGGCGTCGGTGGCGCCGCTGTTCGCGGACCCGCTGTTCACCGCGATCTGCTGGTACGACCGGCAGCGGTTCGACGACGACTTCACGGCCCGCGTCGGCAAGGTCCACCCGCTGCTGGTCATGGAACAACTGGACTCGCTGGAGGTCACCGAGCCCCCGGACGGCGGCCGGATCTCCGGTACCGCCGAGCTGAGCACACGGACGGAGTTCGTCGAGGCGCTGCGCGAGGCGCTGGAACGCCGTGACGACTCCGGGCCCAGCGATTTCGTCCTCGACCTGCGCGACCTGTGCTTCATGGAGGCCCACTGCGCCTGGCAGTTGATCAGCCTCGCTTCGTCGCTGCAGGCCGGCAGCAAGGTCACCGTGCGCTGCGGCGAGTTGCTGGGGCTGGTGCTGGAGCAGCTGGGCGCCGGTGAGGTGCCCCAACTGGTGGTCAGTGTGGAGGGGGACGAGGAGAAGGGCGCCGGGTGAGCGAGGCCCTGCTGTGGCGGATGGAGTTCGGCGGTGCCGAACTCCCTCTGGCGCCGTGCCCCGGGCCGGCCCCGGCGGCCCCGCCGACATCGGCACCCACCGTGTCCCGGCCCGCCCCGGCGGGCTCCCCGACATCGGCGGCCCCGGCCCCCGCTACGACCCCGACCGCGCGCTGAACCAGGCCGCCACCTGACTGCGGTTGTGGAAGCCCAGCTTGACGAGGATGCGTTCGACATGGCCCTCGGCGGTGCGGCGGGCGATGACAAGATGGTCGGCGATCTGCTTGTTGGTGCGGCCCTGGGCGACGAGGGCCGCGACCTGGAGTTCACGCCGGGTGAGCGGGACCGCGTCGGCGACGGGCTCGGGGGCCCGCACCGAGGCCGGGTCGGCCGGGGCCCCGAGCGACAGGGAGCCCTCCCGCGCGCCGGGCGGCGAGCCCTGGTGCGCGACGGAGGCCTCCCCCGTACGCTCACCGGAAGCCGAACCCTCCCGCCACCCACCGGAAGCGGACCCTTCGGGCCACCCACCGGAAGCCGGGCCCTCCTGCCACCCGGCGGATACCGTGCTCTCCCGCCGCCCAGCGGCCTCCGCACCCTCCCGCCGTCCACCTGACACCGCGCTCTCCCGCCGCGCGGAGCCCTCGCCCCGCTCGTCGAGGGCGTAGGCCACCGCCTGCTCCGCCGTCAGGCAGCCGCCGCGGCGATGGGCCAGGGCGTAGGCGCGGTCGCCGAGGGCGCGGCGGGCGTGGTGTTCGGCGGCGGGGGGACGGCCCGGCTGGAGGAACTCCATGGGGTTGCCGCCGATATCGTGCCAGATCCGGTCGACGGCGCCCCGCAGCACACCGGCCCGCTCGGCGTTGCCCGCCAGGGCCTCGGCGGCGGCGAGCAGGTCGAGGGTGCGGGCGAGGCTCTGGTGCTGCCGCACGGTGTACGGCAGCCGCAGACAGGCACGGGCGTGGTCGGCGGCCCGGTCGTACCGCCCGGTCGACCAGTGCGCGAGGGCGAGCGTGCGCAGCGCCCAGGAGCGGGCCCACTGTTCACCGTGGGCCTCGCAGAGGGCTACGGCCTCGGCGCACAGCGGGATCGCCTCCGCCGCACGGCCCCGGCTGACGAGGGTGCAGGCCAGTTCGACGCGGGTGAGGACGATGAAGGCGGTGCAGGCACGCGCACGGCCGGGGCCGAGGGCCCCGGCCGGTACGGGCGGGGGCGCGGGCACCGGAAGTTCCTCGTCGGCGACGGCCGCGATGTGCACCGGGTCGAGCCCGGCGAGCACGGCGGCGGAGCGGCTGTGGACCAGCGAGGTCAGGGCGCCCGCCCACATGGCCCGGGTGAGTGCCTCGTCGGGCCGGGCCCCGGCTCGCAGCGCGCCGTCCATCCAGTGCCGGCCCTCGCCCCAGATGCCGCCCGCGACCCAGTGGAACCACAGGCCGGCGGCCAGCCGCAGCCCGTGCTGGGCCTCCCCGGGGGTGGTGAGGCAGAAGTCCAGCGCGGCCCGGAAGTTGTCCTGGTCGATGCGGAGCCGTTCGGTGATCTCCACCTGGTCGGGACCGAACCAGGCCTGCTCGTACTCGGCACCCAGCCGCGCGAAGTGGTCCCGGTGGCGCCGCCGGGTCTCGGTCGCCTCGCCCAGGTCGTGCAGCTTCTCCAGCCCGTAGTCGCGCAGGGAGACCAGCAGCCGGTAGCGCACCTGGCCCGCGCGTTCCTCCCGGACGAGCACCGACTTGTCGACGAGCCCGGCGACGGCGTCCAGGACGTCACGCGCGTCGACGCCGTGCCCTGTGCAGACGGCCTCGGCGGCGGCCAGGTCGAAGCCGCCGACGAACACCGACAGCCACGCCCACACCAACTGTTCCTGCGGGGTGCACAGTTCATGACTCCAGTCGACGGCGGAGCGCAGGGTGCGGTGGCGGGGCGCGGAGGTGGGGCTGCCGCCGGTGAGGAGCTGATAGCGGTCGTCGAGGCGTTCGACGAGTTGGTCCACGCCGAGCGCCCGCACCCGTACCGCCGCCAGCTCGATGGCGAGCGGCAGTCCGTCGAGGCGGCGGCAGAGCCGGGCCACGGCCTGCTGGTTGCCCTCGCCGACGGTGAAGCCGGGGACCACGGCCGCCGCCCGGTCGGCGAACAGCCGGAGCGCGGGGAAGGACTCGACCGCCGACGGGCTCAGCTCCTCCGGCGCGGGCGCGGGCAGCGGCGGCACCTCGAAGAGATGCTCCCCGGCCAACCCGAGCCGGTGCCGGCTGGTGGCGAGGATCCGTACGCCCTCGGTGGCCGCCAGCACGGTCCCCGCGAGCACCGCGCAACTGCGCAGCAGGTGTTCGCAGTTGTCGAGGACGATCAATAAGCGCCGTTCGCGCAGGTGGTCCACGAGGATCTCCAGCGGGGGCCGCCCGGTCTCGTTGCGGACCCCGAGCGCGTCGTTCACGGCGTGCGGGACGAACGCCTCGTCGCGCAGCGCGGCCAGCGGTACGAGCCACACGCCGTCCGGGAAGGCCCGTGAGACCTGTCCCGCCACATGTGCGGCGAGCCGGGTCTTGCCCACCCCGCCGGGTCCCGTCAGCGTCAGCAGCCTGCCCACCGACAACAACCGTCTGACATCCGCCGCCTCGTCCCGTCGCCCCACGAAGCTCGTCAGCTCCGCCGGGAAACCGGAAGTGCGTCGCGACTCCGATCCGCCCACGATGCTGGTCACGCCCTCAGTTGTGGTTCCCGTACGCGCTGTTGTAACCCCGAAGGGTAGGCAGCGGGCACGGGCGGGACGCGCGCTTCGTGGAATTGCCGCCTCATCGAGTGAGGCGGGCTCGTGATCGGGGGGCGGCGGGCTCGCGGAGTCAGCCGTCGGCCGCTGCAGCTGCCGCCGCCTCCAGGATCGCCTCGACCACGCGGGGCAGCGAATCCGGGTGCAGCCAGAGGAAGAGGTTGGGCTCGACCAGCTCCAGCTCCATCACCCACGGCTGCCCGTCGTCCCCGGTGACGAGGTCGACGCGCGCGTACAGCGGCTCGGGCCGCCCCGGTACGAGGTCGGGTACGGCGCACAACGCCCGCCCGGCCACGGCGAGTTCGGCCTCGCTCGGGGTCCAGCGCTCCAGGTTCGGGTGGGCGACCTTGTCCGCGTCGTACGCCGTGCCGGGCGACAGCACCGCCCCCTTGCGGCTGGCGTGCAGCAGCCGGCCCCCGAAGAACTGCAGGGCCCGCTCCCCGGCGGTGTCGATGCTCCTCACGAACGGCTGCACCATCGCGGTGAGCCCCTCGGCGTGCATCCGCTCGACATGCCGTACGGCGGTCTCCCGCTGCTCGGGGGCGTACCGGGCGGCGAACCGGGCGCCCGCGCCGGAGGTCGGCTTCACGACGTACTCGTGCGCCGTCGGCAGCTCCACGGGGTCGCCCGGCGCGAGATAGTCCGTCGGCACGACGGGCACCCCGGCCCGCGCGAGATCCCCGATGTACCGCTTGTCGGTGTTCCAGCGGACGATCTCGACCGGGTTGGCGAGCCGGGTGGCCTCGCCGGTCTTCTCAGCCCAGGCCACGAACTCGGCCGCGCGCCAGCTGTAGTCCCAGGTGGACCGGATGACGACGAGGTCGTATCCGGCCCAGTCGGCGGCCGGGTCGTCCCAGTGCACGGCCGCCGCGTCGGCCCCGGCCTCCGTCAGCGCCCCCACCAGCACCGGAAGATCCCGGTCGGCGACGGCCTCCGGACCGGGGTCGTAGGTGGCGACGGCGACACGGGGAGCGGCTGTGCGGGCCACGGAGGCTCCGTTCTCGTACGGGGCGGCTGGGGGGCGAGGACTCTCCGGCGCAGGCTAACAACCACGGGTGCCGGAACGGGACCGGGGGCTCCACGGGGGGGCGCTCCGGTCCGGGAGTGGCAGCGCCCGGCCCGGCTCAGGGGACGGCCGGTCCGGCTCAAGGCACGGCCGGTCCGCTCAGGGCACGGCCGGCCGGTCAGGTTCCGTCCGCGACGGTCTTGGACGTCGACGGGCAGCCCGTGGACAGTAGCGGTACATCGAACAGCGACGACCCAGGAGTACACCACGTGACCCCTCTCTTCCCGGCCCTCACCGGCGAAGCCCCCGCCGAACGACCCGCCCTCCGGTTCGGCGACCGTTCCCTGACCTACGCGGAACTCGCCGCGGTGACCGGCGCGCTCGCCTCCCGGCTCCGCGACGTGGGCCGCGTGGCCGTCTGGGCGACACCCACGCTGGAGACGGCGGTGGGCGTCGTGGCCGCGCTACGGGCCGGCGTCCCGGCCGTACCGCTCAACCCGAAGTCCGGAGAGAGCGAGCTGGGGCACATCCTGAAGGACAGCGCTCCCGCACTGATCCTCACGGCACCCGGCAGCGAACTCCCCGCCGGCCTGAGCCGGTTGCCACGCGTGGACATCGACGTACACGAGCCGCCGACTCCGCACGAGACGGTGGACGAACCCTCCCCCGCCGCGCCCGCCCTCATCGTCTACACCTCCGGCACCACCGGCCCGCCCAAGGGCGCCGTCATCCCGCGCCGCGCCATCGCGACCACCCTGGACGCCCTGGCCGACGCCTGGCGGTGGACCTCCGACGACGTACTGGTCCACGCCCTGCCCCTCTTCCACGTACACGGTCTGATCCTGGGCATCCTGGGCCCGCTGCGCCGCGGCGGCTCGGTCCGGCACCTCGGCAGGTTCGACACGACCGCGGTCGCCCGGGAGCTGTCGGCCGGCGCGACCATGCTGTTCGGCGTCCCGACGATGTATCACCGCATCGCGGAGGCCCTGCCCGTCGACCCGGAGCTGGCGAAAGCGCTCGGCCGCGCCCGCCTCCTCGTCTCCGGCTCGGCCGCGCTGCCGGTGCACGACCACGAACGGATCACGGCGGCGACCGGCTGCCGGGTGATCGAGCGGTACGGCATGACGGAGACCCTCATGAACACCAGCGTCCGCGCCGACGGCGAGCCCCGCGCCGGCACGGTCGGAGTCCCGCTGCCGGGTGTGGAGTTGCGGCTGGTCGAGGACGACGGCACCCCCCTCACCGCGTACGACGGGGAGTCGGTCGGTGAGATCCAGGTACGCGGCCGCAACCTCTTCACCGAGTACCTCAACCGCCCCGACGCCACCGCCGCCGCGTTCACCGCCGACGGCTGGTTCCGCACCGGCGACATGGCGGTCCGCGACCCCGACGGCTATGTACGCATCGTCGGCCGCAAGGCCACCGACCTCATCAAGAGCGGCGGTTACAAGATCGGCGCGGGCGAGATCGAGAACGCCCTCCTCGAACACCCCGGGGTCAGGGAGGCCGCGGTCACGGGAGAGCCGGACCCCGACCTGGGCGAACGCGTCGTCGCCTGGATCGTCCCGGCGGACCCCCAATCGCCGCCCTCCGACTCCGAGTTGGCCACCCATGTCGCGACCCGCCTGGCCCCGCACAAGCGTCCCCGCACCGTCCACCACCTCCTCGCGCTCCCCCGCAACGACATGGGCAAGATCATGAAGCGGGCGCTGACGCCGTACGAGTGAACACCCCCTAAATCCGCATACCACCCCTGAGGCGTCCGCCGGCCCTCCTGGCCGCCCGCGGGGACCGCCTGTCGCGGACAACCACCCGTCCGGACGCACCCCCACCCGGCCCACCCCAACAGGCATCCCGCCCCCGGACCCCCGCACGATGCAAGGGAACCAGGGAACCGCCGACCGGCGGCGGTCCGCAGGCCCGTGCTCTCGGGAGGACCCGCAAATGACCGCGATGACCGCCAGTCTGGAACAGGTGCGCCGCTGCCACTTCGGCGTCGACCTGGGGGCCGCGCGTACCAGGGTGTTCGTCAAGGGCGCGGGTCTGGTGGTCGACCAGCCGAGCGTGGCCGCCGTCAACACCCGGACGGGCGCGCTGATCGCGGTCGGGGAGTTCGCGGAGAGGATGATGGGCCGTACGCCCGACTACATCCGGGTCGTGCGGCCCGTCTCCGGCGGCACGGTGGTCGACATCGAGATGGCCCAGCGCATGCTGCGCCAGCTCCTGGGCGACAAGGTCCGCCGCACCCTGCGCCGCAAGCCCGTCCTGCGCGCCGCCGCCTGCACCCCGCACGACGCCGATCCGCTCGCCCAGCGCGCCACGATCGAGACACTGGTGGGACTCGGGGCCCGGCGGGTGGAACTGGTCGACAATCTCATCGCGGCGGCGGTCGGCTGCGGCCTGCCCGTCGAACGGCCCGAGGCCACCATGATCATGGTGTGCGGGGCGGCGGCCACGCAGTTGGCCGTCCTCTCCCTCGGCTCGGTCGTCAACGCCGTACGCATCCCAGTGGGCGGGGAGGCCATCGACCACGCGATCGTGCAGCACCTGCGTCTGCGCCATGAACTGACCCTTCCCAGCCAGTCCGTACGACCGCTGCAGCTCGCCCTCTCCGGCAACGGCCTCACCCCGCACGGCCCGGAATCCACGGAGATCCACGGCCTGGACGTGGCGACCGGCCTGGCCCGCTCGGTCCAGGTCGACACCGCGGCCGTCCGCGACGCCATCCAGAGGCCCCTCACCGCCGTCGTCGACGGCATCGGCAAGGTACTCCGCGACTGCCCGCCCGATCTGGTGGCCGACCTGGCCGACCGCGGCATCATGATGGTCGGCGGCAGCGCCCTCCTCCCCGGCTTCGATCAGATGCTCCGGCATGCCACGGGCATGCCCGTGGGCATCGCCGAACGCCCCGACGTCTGTGCCGCCCTCGGCGTCGGCGCGATGCTGGAGGGCCGCATCGAGCCCATCACCCTGCACCCGGCGGTCGACCCTGCGGAGGACCCGGCGGAGGACTGACGGACCGCCCGGAAGCGCCCGGCGGGCGCCTCCGCTCCTGTCTCCTCCTACGGACATTCCTCCCGAGCCTTCGGCGACCATGCCTACGAGCGGCAGCACCCGAAGCACGACCGGGGCACGCGGGGGCGGCCGACACCACGACACCCACCCGGCGGTCGCCCCCGTGAGCCCGTGGCGCCCCACCGAACGCCCATACGTGTCGTTCTCGTCGAAGTCCCGCGCCGTTAGGGTTACTTGGAGGAACACGGCCACGGAGGTGAGCGCACGGATGCCAGGGCCCGTGACCCGGATCGGTATCACCGGACACCGGGAGATCCCGGAGGCCGCCTTCTCCGCCGTCCGCGCGGGCATCCGGGCGGAGCTGCGCGACCGCCCCGCCCCCAGCACCCGGGTCCTCAGCAGCCTCGCCGCCGGGGCCGACCAGCTCTTCGCGGAGATCGCCCTGGAGAGCGGCATCCCGCTCACCGCCGTGATCCCCGGCATGGACTACGAGAACCACCTCGGCGGCGACGAGGTCCGGGCCGCCTACCGCCGACTCCTCAAATGCTGCGCCGCACGCGTCGAACTCCCTCAGGAACGCACCCACGACGAGGCGTACCACGCCGCCGGCCGCTACATCGTCGACCACGCCGACCGCATGATCGCCGTCTGGGACGGCGCCCCGGCCCGAGGCCTCGGCGGCACCGCCGACATCGTCGACTACGCCCATCTGACGGGTGTCCCGGTGACGGTGCTGTGGAGCCCGGGAGTACGCCGCGCCTGATCCCACTCACCCCCACCGGCTCACCCACCCCGCCCGTGTCACCCACCCGGCTCTGCCACCCCTCAGGATCCGAACCGTACGAGCCAGTCCGTGTGCTGCGGCGAGACCAGCCGCTCCGCCTCCGCGACGGCGTCCGCCCATCCGTCCTCGTTGACGGTGGTGCTCATGGCGACACGCAGGGTGTCCAGGTCCTGTTCGACGAGCGAGTGGGCGTACGTCAGCGGCCGGTGACGCCGTACCTCCTGCCAGGCCACGCCCGCGGCGGCCGCGGCGCTCAGCACACCGGTCGGGTCCCAACGCCCGCCGATCACCCCGAGCGCCCGGAGCACGGCGGCGAGGAGCGCCATCAGCGTCAGCATGGTCGTCACACCCGACCACCGTACGGAGGCGCGGTGGGCCTGCCCGGCCTTGTTGCCGTACCAGGAGAGCTGTTCCAGGACCCGGTCGCGGAGGTAGTAGTCGCGCCGTGCGGCGAACGCCTTGGCGCGCACCGTCCGCATCATCGGCGTGATCTGCCCGAGTCCCAGTTCGGTGACGCTCTCCCTGGGGTCCTCCCATCCCACCTTCCGCAGCTCGCTGAGCCGTTCCTCCAGCCTTTCCGCGAACAGCGCCTCGGGGTTGACGAGCCGTGAGTGGAACGGGCCGCCGTGCACCATGAACTGCCAGGCCAGCGACTTGACCACCTCGGCCGCGGCCCGATGCGCCTGCCACTGCGCCCGAGCACGGCGGCGGGAGGCGTACAGGCCGATCCCCACCGTCAGTGCGTACATCACGGCCGCGACCGCCGACAGCGCCCGGCTCCCGACCCGTTCGGCCACCGAGGCGGTCGTGGTGGCGAGCAGCAGGACGAGCAGTTGCCTCCGGACGACACGGAACGACTCACCCTGATGGGTCAGCGCCTTCTCGTCACTGACACGGAACAGCGGCGGCAGATCTCGATCACTCACCGTGGTGCTGGGGCCGGGCGTCGCAGCCATGCACACCTCGTACGGATGCCGGGGTCAACGGGACGGTCATGCTCTCGTCAATCTTGAATTTCCGCCAGGCCGCATGGGGAGAACGACGCCGGAGCGGCGCCGAAACCGGCACTCCAGACCAGGCACCCTTTACCGTGGGAGGCGTGCGTGGTATAGGGCGTGCATGATAGAAACATGCCCTGTCGTGTCGTCCGAACCTCAATGACCAGGCCCTTGCCACGGGATCTCGTCGGCCAGGGAGCGATGACGCAAGTTGGTCTCCTGAGGAGGACGAGAAACCCATGAACGTTCCGGGCACGAAGCCGATCCGCCGACCGGCCGCGACTCGACCGGCTCCCCAGCGGACGGCCCCACTCGCGATGATCGACACACGTGAGCTCCGCTTCCAGCGGACCACGGGTCGAGTGACCGAGGTTCGCGAGTCGCGCCCCGCCGGTGCGGGCGAGTTCAACTCGTCCATCTAGAGCCCCAGCATCACACCGAGGCCCCAACCTCCTTGATCAACAAGGGGGTTGGGGCCTCATGGCGTCTCCACGGGGCGGCTCCTGCGCGTACACTCCGGAAAAGTGACGGACTCCCGCGGCCAGCGATCGATCCAGCAGTTGGTCCTCAAGGTGCACAGCCGCTGTGACCTGGCATGCGACCACTGTTATGTGTACGAGCACGCCGATCAGAGCTGGCGTGCGCGGCCTGTCGTCATCGCCGAGGAAACGCTGGGCCAGGTGGCCCTCAGACTCGCCGAATACGCGGCGAACAGTGAGCTGGAATCCGTCGCCGTGATTCTGCACGGTGGAGAACCTCTTCTCGCCGGACCGGCGCGACTGAGAAAAATCTGCTCGGAACTCACCCGTGTACTGTCACCGGTCACGACATTGGACCTCCGCATTCACACGAATGGCGTACAACTGAACAAGCGGCATTTGGACGTCTTCCGGGAATTCGGCGTGAAGGTCGGAATCTCTCTCGACGGTGACCGTGCCGCGAACGACCGCCATCGACTGGACCGCCGGGGCCGCAGCAGCCACGACCGGGTACTGCGAGCGGTCGGGCTGCTCCGCCTCCCCGAGTACCGGCACCTCTTCCAGGGCCTGCTGTGCACGGTGGACGTGGCCAACGACCCGGTCGCGGTGCATGACGCCCTGACCGCCCTCGAGCCGCCCCGGATCGACTACCTGCTGCCGCATTCGACCTGGGACAGCCCCCCGCCGGGACATGGCCGGGGAACCCCCTATGCCGACTGGCTGCTCAAGATCTTCGACCGCTGGGAGGAACAGGGACGGCCCATGCCGGTCAGGACGTTCGACTCGGTGCTCAGCACGCTGCGCGGCGGCCCCAGCCTCACCGAGGCCCTGGGACTCGCTCCGTCCGACCTCGCGGTGATCGAGACCGACGGCAGCTTCGAGCAGGCCGACTCGCTCAAGACGGCGTACGAGGGCGCCCCCGCCACCGGTTACGACGTCTTCCGCCACGGTTTCGCGGAGTTCGCCCAGCATCCGGGCGTCCGGGCCCGTCAGTCGGGCATCGCGGGGGTCAGCGAGACCTGCCGTCGCTGCCCGGTCGTGCGGTCCTGCGGCGGCGGCCTCTACGCCCACCGGTACAGCGCCGAGAAGGGCTTCGACAACCCCTCGGTCTTCTGCGCCGACCTGCGCGGCCTGGTGGAGGGAATCGCCGAGCGGATCACCGACCGCACACTGCACCCCGCGGTCACCGGCACCGACGAACTGGGGCGCGCCCAGGTGGCGTTGGACCGCATGCTGCTGGCCCGGGTGAACGACACCCTGGCGGGCCACCCCGACTGGGACGCGGCCTGGCGGGTACTGCTCCGTCTGGACTCCGAGAGAGACACCGCCGCCCGCCTCGACGCCGTCCTGACCCATCCGTATCTGCGTGCCCTGCTGCTCCGCTGTCTGGAAGGTCCCGCCGACCTCCCCCAGTTGATGGCGACGGTCGTGGCCGCCGCGGTTCTGACGGAGACGGACACCACGCTCGGCTGGCAGCAGCCGGGCCGGGACCTCCACCTCCCGGCCTTCGGCACCCTGGGGCTCTCGGCTCCCGGCCGGGTCGAGTGCGCCGTCACGGAGAACGGTCTCCACGTCACCGGCACACGGCGGGACGGCGGCCGACTCGACGTCGAATGGCGGCCCTTGTGGACGGCCGCGATGACCGACGGTACCCCGCTGCTGGTCGACGACGCCGATCCGTATCGCGCCTGCTACCCGGTGCCGGTCGCTGCTCCGCTGAGCCCCGGCGATCTGGCGCTCTTCGGCGAACGGCTGCGCGCCGCGCTGGAAGCACCGGGCCGGCCACCCGGCTCCGCCGCGTATCTCGGCACCACGATCACCCCCCTCGCGGCGGGCACCGGGTCGCACCTGTCCCCGAACGCACCGGGCGCGCTGGGTGTGGCCGTCGACTTCGAGCCCGAGGACCTGGTCCACGCGCTCCCGCTGCTGGGACGGCGGTCCCGGCTCACCGCCCTGCGCCAGATCACGGACCTCAACGTGCCCGGCACCGGCGCAGGACGGCTGCTCGACGAGGCGAGCGAGGCCCTGGGCCGGGCAGCCGTGTCCGCGGACCGGGCCACCGTCGCCGAGGAGCTGCGCAGCGCCGAACGCGCCCTGGACCGTCTCGGCGCACTTCCGGGTGCGGAGCTGACCGAGACCGGCGCCCACCTGGCTGAGGAACTACGAACGGAATGGGTAACACTCCATGGCTGACGCCACTCGACCCACGGACCTTCCGGCCCGGCTCCCGGACGTTCTCGCCGAGTCGGGTGTCCGCCCCGGCGGCGTCCTGATGGTGCACTCCTCCCTCAGTGGCACCGGCCTCACCCCCACCGCCGTACGCGACGCGCTGCTGGACGCCCTCGGCCCCGAGGGCACGCTCGTCGTTCCTGCCTTCACCCCGGAGAACTCCGACACCTCCCGCGAGTACCACACGTTCACCGAGGGCATGACCGAGCGGGAGAAGGGCGAGTTCAGGGCGGCGATGCCGCCGTTCGAGAAGGACGCCACGCCCTGTTTGACGATGGGCGCGCTCGCCGAGTGCGTACGGACCACGCCGGGAGCGGTGCGCAGCGCCCACCCGCAGACCTCGTTCGCCGGACTCGGTCCCCGCGCGGCGGAGCTGCTCGCCGGCCACGACCCGCACTGCCACCTCGGCGAACGGTCCCCGCTGGCCACGCTGTACGCGGCCGACGCCCGGATACTCCTGCTCCGCGTGGGCTTCGAGGTGTGCACGGCCTTCCACCTCGCCGAGTACCGGACGATCCCGAAACCGCCGACGCGGACGTACCGCTGTGTGCTGGAGGAGAAGGGCAACTGGATCGAGTACGAGGATCTCGCCCTGTTCGACGGTGACTTCGGGGAGATCGGGGCACAGGTGCCGCGTGAGCTTCTCAGGGAGCGGGAATGGGCGGGAAGGCCGGTGTTTCTCCTCGGTATACGCGATGCCGTCGACACCGCTCAGCGGCTGATGTCCGGATATCGCGGAGGATTGACGTGAAACAAGCCACCCCGTACCCGGAACGGTCGGGCACATTGTTGGCTCCGGCCAGATGACTCTCCGGCGGGGGCACGTGGGCGTCGACAGGCGGGGGGCATGTGAACAGTTACGCACGGGGGCGGGTCGAGACGGACAAGCGGCCCTACTTCTTCCTGAGTTACGCCCACACGCCGTCGTCGGGGATCGGCGGCGACCCCGACCACTGGGTGCACACGCTGTTCAAGGACCTGTGGACCGACATCCTCGCCCACACGGCCTTCGAGGGTTCCGAAGTCGGCTTCATGGACCGGGAGATGCGCTCCGGCGAAGGCTGGCAGGAACGGCTCAGCCAGAATCTCGCGCACTGCCGGGTGTTCGTCCCGCTGTACTCTCCGCGCTATTTCAGCAGTGAGAACTGCGGCCGCGAATGGTTCGCCTTCACCGACCGCATACGTCAGGCCCGGGACAGCGGCTCCGGGGACATTCCGGCGATCGTCCCCGTGCTGTGGACCCGGGTCGACATCGACCGGCTCCCCGAGTCCGCCCGGAGCATCCAGCTCGAACGGCCCGCCTACGGGGAGCGCTATCTGACCCAGGGGATCTACGGACTGATCAAGCTGAAGCGCCTGCGGGACGAGTACGACGAGACCGTGCTCATGCTCGCCCAGCGGATCGTGCAGGTCGCCGAGGAGACCCCCCTGCCCTCCAGTGACCCCCGGCCGTGGGAGACCACGCCGAGCGCCTTCCGGCCGCCCGGCGACGGTCCGCGCCGTATCCACCTCAGTGTGGCCGCGCCCACCCGGCACGACGTCCCGGACATCCGGGGCGCCACGCGACCGTACGGCGAGAACGCCCTGCAGTGGAACCCGTACCCCGACGAGTCCACGCGTCCGCTGCCGGTACTGGCCGAGGAGATGATCAAGTCGCTGGACTACCGGATCACCGTGTCCGACTTCGACGACTCGGACCCGGTGACCGGAGACCTCACCACGGGCGGTGCCGACTCCGACATCGGCGCCGACGCCGACGCCGACGCCGACAAGTCCACGTCCGGGCATCCCGCGCTGCTGCTGGTGGACTGCTGGGCGGTCCTCGACGAGGAACGACGGCGTCGGCTCAAGGCGTTGGACGCGACGGCCCGGCCCTGGGTCGCCGCGATGGTCCCCTGGAACCGTGCCGACGGGCCCTGCCAGGGCGAGGAGGGACGGCAGGTCAAGGCGAAGCTGGAGCGCACGCTCCCCCTGATCCTGGAGCGCGGCCGCCGCACTGACTGCCGGATCGCGGTGAACGGCGTACCGACACTGAAGGCGTTCACCGATGTGCTGCCGGCCGTGGTGGCGCACCTGACCCGGCAGTACCTCAAGCACGCCGAGGCACATCCGCCCGAGGGCCCGCAGTACGAACAGCCCCGCCTGACGGGCCCCACGTACCCGCAGACACCCGACGCGGGTGCCGACCATCGAGGAGAAGCATGACGGCCCCGCACAGCGGACGGATCATCACCTTCTACTCGTACAAGGGCGGTACGGGCCGGACGATGGCCCTCGCGAACGCCGCCTGGATACTCGCCGCCAACGGCAGGCGGGTCCTGGCCGTCGACTGGGATCTGGAGGCCCCCGGTCTGCACCGCTTCTTCGAGCCGTTCCTCGACCCCAACGCGCTCGCCGCGACGTCCGGGGTGCTCGACATCATCACCGAGTACTCGTGGGCGGCGACCACGGGCGGTCCCCGCACAGGGCCCTGGCACCGGGACTACGCGCATGTGGAGGAGCACGCCGTCTCCCTCGAACCCGAGCGGTTCGGGCTGTCCTTCCCTGAGGGCGGCTCGCTCGACTTCCTGTCCGCGGGGCGGCAGAACCGGGAGTACTCGGCGACCGTGTCGTCGTTCGAGTGGGACAACTTCTACGAGCGGCTGGGAGGCGGCCTGTTCCTGGACGCGCTGCGCGACGACATGAAGGCGTCGTACGACTACATCTTCATCGACAGCCGGACGGGCCTGTCCGACAACGCGGACATCTGCACCATCCAGATGCCCGACGTCCTCGTCGACTGCTTCACACTCAGCGGCCAGGCTCTGGACGGCGCGGCCGCCGTCGCCCGCAGCGTGGAGGGCGGCTACCGCAAGCGGCGGATACGGGTGCTGCCGGTGCCCATGCGCATCGACGAGGGCGAGAAGGAGAAGGTCGACGCGGGGCGGGCGCTGGCCCGGGCCAAGTTCGACGGACTTCCCAAGCGGGCCGACGGAGCCGCGCTGAGTCCCGAGGAACTGGACGCGTACTGGGGCAAGATCGAGATCCCGTACCGCCCGTACTACGCGTACGAGGAGACCCTCGCCACCGTCGGCGACAAGAGCGGCAACGCGAACTCGCTGCTGTCCGCCTTCGAACGCCTCACGTCGGTGCTCTCCGACGGCGAGGTCACCCAACTGCCACCCGTGCCGGAACAGGTTCGGCTCCGCTGCCTGGAGGCGTTCACCCGGCAGCCGCCGCAGAGCCAGACGGCGGAGGTCCTGGTGGTGCACGCGGCGGAGGACCGTATGTGGGCGGAGTGGGTCGAGGGGGTACTCAAGCGGTCCGGCTGCCGCGTCACCCTGCACGACGTGGCCGGCGGACCACCGGATCCCCCCGCCCCGGACACGCGTGTCCTGCTCCTGCTGTCGCAGGCCTTCGACAAGTCCCGTCACGCGGACGCGGTCCGCCAGGTCCTCACCGCGGGCGGCCGGAACGCCCTGTCGGCCGGGCCGGCCGTGGCCCGGGTCGAAGAGGTCCGGCCGACCGGCGCCTACACCGATGTGGTGGATCTGCACCGGCTCGGCGAAGCGGACGGCGCCGACGGACTGCACGAGGTGTTGCGCCTGCGGGCCGAGCCCGTGACCACCGGTGCGTCGGACCCCCGCTTCCCGGGCCGGGCGCCCGACATCTGGGACGGCCCCCAGCGCAACACCACCTTCACCGGCCGCAGCGTGATCCTCGATCAGCTGCGCGAACAGCTCCGCAGCGGTATCTCCGTCGTACTGCCCCGCCCCCAGGCGCTCTTCGGGCTCGGTGGCGTCGGCAAGACACAGGTGGCACTGGAGTACGTGCACCGCTTCATGGCCGACTACGACCTGGTGTGGTGGATCTCCGCCGAGCACACCGACAACGTCGTGGCCTCGCTCGCCGAGCTCGGCTCCCGGATCGGCGCCCCCGGCGGTGACGACATGGCCCTGGCCTGCCAGGAGGCCGTACGCATGCTGGGCCGCGGGGTACCGACCAAGCGCTGGCTGCTGGTCTTCGACAACGCCGACAACCCCGAGGAACTCACCCGCTACTTCCCGACGGGCGGCGGCGGGCACATCCTCGTCACCTCCCGGAACCAGGCGTGGGCGACCCAGGGCGCCTCCCTGGCCGTCGACGTGTTCCTCCGCCAGGAGAGCGTGGAGCACCTTTCGCTACGGGCGCCCGGCCTGAGCCCCGAGGAGGCCGACCGGGTCGCGGAGGCGGTGGGCGATCTCCCGCTCGCCGTGGAGCAGGCGGCGGCCTGGCTCGCCGAGACGGCCACACCGGTCGAGGAGTACCTCGGCGAACTCGCCGAACAGACCACCCACGTCCTCGACCTCAACCAGCCCGCGGACTACCCGACCACGGTGGCCGCGACCTGGAACATCTCGATCGCCCGGCTGCGGGAACGGTCTCCCGCCTCGGTACGGCTGCTGCAGCTCTGCGCGTTCATGGCACCCGAGCCGATCTCCACCCGTCTGCTCAACGGCAAGGAGATGCGCGACGAACTGCGCAAGGTGGACCCCGCCTTCCAGGAGACCCTGATGGTGGGCCGGGCCGTCAGCGAGATCGCCCGTCTCGCACTCGCCAAGGTCGACCAGGTCACCTACAGCGTCCAGATCCACCGGCTGGTGCAGGCCGTCATCCGCTCCCAGCTCACCGAGGAGGAACAGCGCCAGGCCCGGCACGTCGTCCACACCGTTCTCGCCGGCGCCCGACCCGACGACGACGAACCCACCGACAACCCCGGCGACTGGCCCCGTTTCGAGGTGATCTGGCCTCATCTGCGCGCCTCGGACGTCCGCAACTGCTCGGAGACCGAACCGCGCCGTCTGCTCATCGACCGCGTCCGGTACATGTGGAAGCGCGGCGACTTCCCCGGCGCGCAGCGCCTGGCCGACGATCTGCTGGTGCATTGGAAGCCCATGCTGGGCGAGGACCACCGGCAGTACCTGTATCTGCGCTGTCAGCTCGCCAACGTGCTGCGCTCACAGGGGCGTTACGTGGAGGCGGAGGAGATCGACCGGGACCTGCTGGACCGTCAGCGCCGTGTTCTGGGGCCCTCGGACGCGCACACGTACATCACCACGTCGTCCCTCGCCAGCGACTACGCGGCCCTGGGCGAGTACGGCAAGGCGGAGAAGCTCGCCCGCGAGGCACGCGAGGGGTTCAGCCGCACGTTCTACCCGTCGCACCCCCGCACACTCAGCGCGGCGAACAACCTGGCGCTGGCACTGCGCATGGTCGGCCGCTACGACGACGCCCGGGACATCGACCACGACACCTACAACCGCCGCAGGGACGTGCTGGGGCCCGATCACCCCTACACCCTCTCGTCGGCCTCCAGCCTCGGCCGGGACCTGCGCGAGGTCGGCCACTACACCGACTCGGTGAAGCTGCTGGAGCAGGCGTACGAGGCCCACAAGCGCGTGCTCGGCAAGAAGTTCCCCGGCACCCTCAGCTGCGCCAAGTCGCTGGCCGTGTCACTGCGCCGGGCGGGAGAGTTCAAGGACGCGCACCGCCTCACACAGGCCACCCGTGACCAGTACCACGCCCAGTACGACGCCCACACACCCGACTCGCTCGCGTGCGACCTGAACCTGGCGGCCGACCTGTACGCCGCCGACCGGCGGGAGGAGGCCCGGCGGATCGCGCTGGAGGCGCTGGCGGAGTACCGGAAGGTGCCGGGCGAGGAACACCCCTACACCCAGGCCGCGCTCAACAACCTGGGGATCTACCACTGGGCCTGCGGGGACGCGGAGGAGGCGGAGTCGGTGTTCCTGCGGGTGACGCTCCGCATGGCCGAGGTGCTGGGCGGCCAGCATCCGCACACGCTCTTCTCCCGCGCCAACTACGCGAACGTCCTGGCCGAGCAGGGGCGCCCGGCGGAGGCCTGGGTTCTGGAGGAGCCCGCTCGCGACGCCCTCCGGGAGGTTCTGGGCGAACACCACCCGGAGGCCCTGGCGGTGGTGGCCAACTCCGCGCTGACGCTCCGCTCGCTGGGCCGGGTGGCGGAGGCGGACCGTCTCCGCGAGGAGGTGGTCTCCGAACTCACCAAACAGAGGAGGCAGTTGGGCGAGGGAAGCGGCGTCGCCCACCTGGTGGCCCAGGGCCGGCGGGTGTACCGGGATTTGGAGCCGCTGGCGGTGTGACGGTCGCCCCTTCACCGGGGCCGGGCCGCGGCGCCCTCCCGGGCGGATTCAGACGGGCGGTGTCAGGGGCAGCGGCGTACCTCTCAGCAGCCAGCTCAGGACCCCCGGGAGGGCGCGCAGCGAGGCGAAGTGGGCGGCGGCGGGTTCGAGGACGGCGGTGGCGCGCGGGATGCGCTCGGCCAGCCAGGAGGAGTGGGCGGCCGGGGAGAAGACGTCCTTCGCGCCGTACCAGAACAGCACCGGCACGCGGATCTCACCGGGCTCGAACCCCCAGGGAGAGGTCAGCGCGAGCGCGTCGTCGATCCATCCGTACGGCGAGGTCCGCACCGCCTCCTGGTAGTTCCGCAGCAGCATCGAGCGGATGCCGTTGTCGGAGACGATCAGCCGGTCCTCGTCGGTCAGGTCGTCACGCAGTTGCTCCAGCAGCCGCGCGGGGTCGGAGCGGATCGCCGCGGAGCGCGGGATCAGCCGGGCCGTGAAGCCCTGGGGATCGGTGAGCGCGCAACTGAACTCGCGGACGTTGGAAGGGGCCATCCCCGCGTACCAGTCGAGCCCGGCGGCGTCCCGGGGAGCGAGGGTCACCAGGGCGGCCGCCCGGGTCACCCGGTGGGGCAGCAGCGCGGCACAGGCCAGCGCGTGCGGCGCGCCACCGGACCGGCCCACCACCGCGAAACGGTCGATGCCCAGCGCGTCGGCGACGACGGTCACGTCCCCCACGGCGTCGACGATCCGGCGGCCAGGTCTGCGGTCGGACCCCCCGTACCCCGGCCGGTCGTAACTGATGAGCCGTGTCCCGCGCTGGTAGAGGAACATCGGCCGCGGCCGGGGGCCGACCCGGCTGCCCGGCATCCCGTGGAACAGGAAGACCGGCCGCCCACACGGATCCCCCGAGCAGTCGACCCGTAACAGCCGCCCGTCGGGCGCCCGGACATGGGCCGGCGCCCGCGCCAGGTCATGCACAGCGCTCCCCCTCCCTCGGCCCATACGGACCGGGACCACGCTGCCCGAACATTTCCCTGCCGCCCAGACCACGAAACGGACGGACGGTCGCCCTACGGCGCCCGGGCCATGGCCCGGGCGCAGGCGGCCTCATGGGGAGCGCCCGCCCGGACGTAGGCCTCGGCCGACCGGGTCCAGTAGGCACGGGCGGTGGCGGGATCGTCCACCGTCCGGTGCTGCGACGCCAGGTTGCGAAGGATATGAGCGGTCATCAGCAGCATGCCGGACCTTTCGCACAGATCCAGTGCGATCTCGCTCGCCTCGGCCTCCTCCTGTTCTCTCCCCAACCGTCCGAGGGGTTCGGCGAGATTGGTCCACGCCCATCCTTCCTTCCCAAGGTCCCCCGTGACCTGCTGGAAGATGTCCCGGGCACGGGCGTGCGCCTGCACAGCGCCTCGGGCGCGTCCGCTGCGGGACAAGGTGGTGCCCAGGTTGTTCCAGGCCGCGCCCGCGCCGTTCCAGTCGCCGGCGGTCTGGAAGAGGAAGACGGCGGTCGAGTGCGCACTGATCGCCTCCTCGACACGCAACGCTTCTCCGAACAGGAAGCCGAGGGCGTTCCACGCCACGGCCTCGCGCACGCAGTCACCGCTCGCCCGGTGCGCGGCGATCGCCTGGACGCGGGTACCGATGGCTTCGTTCACCCAGCCCGGCCGATAGGAATGCGCCGCGGTCGTACCGTCTTCGGGTTTCCGTTCGGGGGCCTGAGGACCCGACTCCCGCCGCCAGTCGAGGTAGTGCCACAGTTGGTCGGCGAGAGCAGCGGCCAGGTGACCGCAGCCGTCATGGCCGGTCCACTCCAGGGCCGCCACCAGGTTCTCCTGTTCCATGACCAGCCAGGCGAGAGCGCTGTCACGGTCCTCGAACCCCTCCCGGGGGGACGGCACGACATCCCACAGCCAGTCCGTCGCCGCCGCCGTCCGGGTGCAGTAGAACCGCAACACCCGTACACGCGCCGCGTCGCCCTCCGCACGCAGGTCGGGTTGGTCGGCGGCGACGGTCGCCGCGTACTCCCTCACGAGGTCATGCAGCCGCCAGCGCTCGGGGCCGGCCCGCTCCACCAAGTGGGCCCGCAGCAGTGCGGAGAGGACCGCTGAGGGCGCCGTGTCGTCCAGGAGAGCGGCGACGGCCGCCGTGGCGGAGCGTGCGGTGGGGGCCAGGGCCAGCAGCCGGAGGGCACGGGCCTGGTCGTCGGGCAGCCGCCGGTACGACAGGTCGAAGCTGGCCAGGACGCTGCGTTCACCGTCCTCCAGGAGCTTCAACCGCTGCCGGGATGTGTCGAGTTGCGCGACCAGGTCGTCGACGGACAGCTCCGGGTCGCCCGCCAGCAGCGCGGCCACGATCCGCAGGGCCAGCGGCAGATGGCCGCAGAGGCCGGCCAGGTCCGCGGCTCGCGCGCGGTCGTCGGTGATCCGGGTGTCCGAGGGGTCGGCGATGCGCAGCGCCCGGTCCAGCAGGTCGTGGGCGTCGGCACCGGTGAGTTCGTCCAGCCTCAGCAGCCGGGCGTCCAGTTGGGGAAGGCGTGAGCGGGCGGTGACCAGTACGCGGTGTCCTGAGCCCCCGGGCAGCAGGGGCCGGACCTGGTCCGCCGAGGAGGCGTTGTCGGCGAGGATCAGCGCCGGTCCGTGGGTGCCCTCCCGCTCGGCGAGTGTGGTCCGGTAGAGCGCCGCACGGTCGTCCCCCCGCTCGGGTATGTGTTCCTGGGGCACTCCGAGGGCGACGAGCAGCGACTCCAGGGCCGACTCCGGGGTGCCCGGGACCTCGTCGTAGCCGCGAAGGTCCACGAAGAAGAGCCCGCCGGGGTACCAGCCCCGGTCCCGTGCCGCGTGTCCGGCCACCACCGCCAGGGCGGTCTTGCCGATGCCGCCGAGGCCGGACACTGCGGTCACGAGGACGGGCAGTTCTCCGGCCCGGGACGGATCGAGTGCCTCCCGCAGTTGTTCCAACTCCCGTGTCCGTCCCGCGAATCCGGTGGTGCGCGGCGGCAACGAGTCGTGGGCGGTCGGTGGGGCCTTGGCACCCACGTTGACCTGTACACCGACGACCTCGCGCAGGAACATGCCGCTGAAGTCCACGTGGTCGTGGGCGTACCAGACGGTGCCGCTGCCCGGGACGTGCCGGTCCATGGCCTCGGCCACCCGTTCCGCGAGTTCGGGATCAGCGGCCAGCGAGCGTGCCAGTTCCTCGGCCCAGGTGCGCAGCCGCCCGCGCGCACCGGGATCCAGCACGGCGCGGGCCACGTCGGCGGGAGCGGTGGCCTCCACCATGTCGCCGAGTCCGCCGGGCAGTTCCCGCATCGCCGTCCGCCCGGGTTCTCCGCCCGCACCCTCACGCAGGGCCCTGAGCAACGCCGTCAGAGCCGTGATCCGGTCCTCGTCCACACCCGTCCCCCGTCGGCCTGGCGTACCGTGAACGTATGTCTCGCGTCGAGCCCACGGTGGCGGTTCTGACCGCCCTCCCCGTCGAGTACAAGGCGGTGAAGGCCCTTCTCACGAACATCGAAGAAGTACCGCACGAGGACGGAACATATGCCGATGTGGGGCGGATTCCCGGGCTCCCCTGGCGGATCGCGCTCGTCCGTACGGGCAGGGGAGTCCTCAACGCGTCGACCGGCACCATGCGGGTCAACGACTGGTTCCGTCCGCAGGCGGCGTTCTACGTGGGAATCGCGGGTCGCCTGGACAAGAACCTGGAGGTCGGCACCGTCGTGGTGGCGTCCAAGGTGTACGCGATCCACGGTGGCAAGCTCCAGGACGGCCGTTTCGATGTGCGCCCCGAGTCGTGGCCGGTCTCCTACCGACTGGAGCAGGCCGCGGGCAAAGCTCTGGAGGACACCGCCGAGTTCAAGCCCATCGCCGTGGGTGACGTGGTGCTCGACGACGACCGGGCCGATCTCGTGAGCTTCCTCCAGCACCACTACGGGGACGCCGTGGCCATCGAGATGGAGGGCACGGGGTTCGCCCACGCCGCGCACGTGAGCGACCGGCTGAACGCCATGATCATCCGGGGGATCAGTGACAAGGCGGACGGCACCAAGGGAGACACCGACAAGAAGGGCTCCCAGACACTCGCCGCCGAGCGAGCGGCCGAAGCGTTCGTGGCGGTCCTCCACAAGCTCAGGCCGGTCGACGCCCCCACCACGGCACCCGGCTCCCACGACGGCGGGTCGGACGGCGCGAGGTACGGCGGGGATCACATCAGCTATCGGGGCACTTTCCACGCGCCGGTCACGGGCAAAGTCGTCAACCAATACCCCCGGGACGGCGACCAGCGGTTGCGGTAGCGGTAGCGGTAGCGGTAGCGGTAGCCGGAGGGTGTGCGCGGCTCACGTCCCGGGCGCACCACGGCGACGCATGCCTTGACTTCACCATCCCTTCACGTCAGATTCGATGCTCCGCACCACGTCCGGGACGCGGGGGACCCAATCGCCTCCCGGGGGAACAGCACGGCCACCCGTCCCTTCGCGAGGCTGGAGCGTCCGGCATGTCCAAGAGCGCGGATCCTGAGAGACGTACGGCGACGGACGCGGGTCCCTCGCGGCGGCGGGTGCTCGGCACGGCCGCGGGTGCGGGTGCCGCACTGGCGGTGACCGGTGGGCCGGTGGGGACGGCCTCGGCAGCCGCCCCACCCGTGCTCGGCACCTACGACGTCGTCGTCATCGGCTCCGGGGCCGCCGGGATGACCGCCGCGCTCACGGCGGCGAAGCAGGGCCTCAGTTGCGTCGTCGTGGAGAAGGCGCCGACGTTCGGGGGGTCGGCGGCGCGTTCGGGGGCGGGGATCTGGCTGCCGAACAACACCGTGATCAAGTCGGCGGGGGTACCGGACACGCCTGCCAAGGCGGCCACCTACCTCGCGGCTGTCGTCGGGGACGAGGTGCCCGCCGACCGGCAGAAGGCGTTCCTCGACCACGGGCCCGCCATGCTGTCGTTCGTCATGGCCAACAGCCCGCTGCGGTTCCGGTTCATGGAGGGGTACAGCGACTACTATCCCGAGCTGCCGGGCGGGCTGCCGGGCGGGCGGTCCATCGAGCCGGACCAGTTCGACGGGAACCTGCTGGGCGATGAGCTGGCTCGGCTGAATCCCCCCTATCTGTCCGTGCCGGCCGGGATGGTCGTCTTCAGCGCCGACTACAAGTGGCTGGCGCTGACCGCCGTGAGTGCGAAGGGGCTGGCCGTCGCCACGGAGTGTCTCGCCCGGGGGACGCGGGCCGCGCTGCTGGGGCAGAAGCCGCTCACCATGGGGCAGGCGCTGGCGGGCGGGCTGCGGGCCGGGCTGCTCGGCGCCGGTGTGCCGGTGTGGCTCGACACCCCGCTGACGGACCTGTACTTGGAGAACGGGGCCGTGACGGGCGCGGTCGTCACCAGGAACGGCACCCCCGGGCTGGTCCGCGCTCGCCGGGGTGTCATCGTCGGCTCCGGCGGCTTCGAGCACAACGCGGCCATGCGGGAGCGGTATCAGGAGCAGCCCGTGGGCACGGGGTGGACGGTGGGGGCGAAGGAGAACACCGGGGACGGGATACGGGCGGGCCAGCGGGCCGGTGCGGATGTCGCGCTCATGGACGACGCCTGGTGGGGGCCTGCCGTCGCCACGCCGGGCCAGGCCTGGTTCTGTCTCGCCGAACGTACGCTGCCCGGTGGGCTGATGGTCAACGGGGCAGGGGCTCGGTTCGTCAACGAGGCGGGGCCCTACAGCGATGTCGTCCACACGATGTACGAGAAGGACACGGCGTCCGCCTCGCACATCCCGGCGTGGCTGATCGTCGACCAGAACTACCGCAACCGGTACCTCTTCAAGGACATCGCGCCCACTTTCCCGTTCCCCGACGAGTGGTACGACGCCGGGGCCGTCCACAAGGCGTGGACGCTGGACGCGCTCGCCGCCGCCATCGGTGTCCCGGCCGCCGCCCTCCGCTCCACCGTCGACCGTTTCAACTCCCTCGCCCGGCAGGGGGACGACACCGACTTCGGGCGCGGCGACAGCGCGTACGACCACTACTACACGGACCCGTCCGTGCAGCCCGACTCCTGTCTGGCGCCGCTGTGGCTGCCGCCCTACTACGCCCTGCGCATCGTGCCGGGCGATCTCGGCACCAAGGGCGGCCTGCTCACCGACGCCCGCGCCCGCGTACTGCGGCCGGACGGCTCCGTGATCCCCGGGCTGTACGCGGCGGGCAACGCCAGTGCCGCCGTCATGGGCCGCAGTTACGCGGGGGCCGGGTCGACGATCGGGCCGGCGATGACCTTCGGCTACGTGGCCGCGCTGGACATCGCGGGGAAGCTGTAGGGGGCTTCGGTCACCCCTCCAGCCGCAGGTCGATCCACGGGATCGTGTCGCCGTCCAGCCGGTAGCGCTCGATTTCGACGAAGCCGTGGGCGAGCGCGAACCGCAGTCCGTCCTCGTTCGATTCCAGCACGCACGTCTCGATCACCAGGGCGCCCAGCTCCCGCGCCCGCCGCAGTGCCCGCTCGTACAACTGCTCGCCGTACCCCAGCCGCCGGTGTCCGGCGAGGACGCGGGCGATGACCGTGGCCGTCGCCGAGTCCCCCTCCGGCGGGCGGACCGTGGAGTTGCCGACGAGGACGCCGTCGACGTGGGCGAGTTCGAGGTGGTTGCGTACGGCGCGCTCGCGGACGTCGTCGAGGGTGAGGTGGTGCGTGGGGATGATCGTGTTGTGGACGTACCGCCAAGCTTCGAGTTCCGCGTCGCCCGCGGCGCCGTCCAGGCGCTTGATGTCGAGGTCGGTCACGGCGTCAGCCTAGAAGGGAGAGCCGGCCCGGACATCCGGGTTTCGCGGCGAACGTTCTCCTCAGTCGTCCACCAGCGCGTACGCCCGTACCGGGAACGTGCCCATGCCCTCGACGGCCGGTGGTGCGGCGTGGAAGCGAAAGCCCTGGTCGGGCACTTGCTCCAGGCCTCGCAGGTGTTCCACGACGGGGATGCCGGCGGCGAGCAGGCCGGTGTGGGCGGGGCGGGTGCCGTCGTCGGTGTCGTCGATGTTGAGGGTGTCCATGCCCACGAGGACGGCGCCTCGCTCGACGAGCCAGGCGACGGCGTCGGCAGTGAGGTAGGGGTGGCCGTGTCCGTACCGGTCCGTGCCCCAGTGCCGGTCCCAGCCGGTGTGGATCAGCACGGCCCGGCCCGTCACCTCGTACGGCAGCAGCGCCTCCCGGTCCACGGCCCGGCGTCCGGTGTCCTGGACTCGGACGACGACGCCATCCAGGTCGGTCAGCCTGTCGAGCGGCAGTTCGGCGAGGTCGTGGCCGCCGTCGAAGCGGTGATGAGGGCTGTCGACGTAGGTGCCGGTGTTGGACACCATCGAGATCCGGCCCATCGCGAACTCGGTGCCGGGCGCGTAGATCTCCCGTGAGGCCTCCCGGGTGAGGTGCTCACCGATCTCCGGCCCGGGGAGCCCGGGGTAGGTGATCATCCCGTGCCGGATGGAGTGGCTGAGGTCGACGATCCGGCGTGGCTTGCTGTTCATGCCCCGATTCTCCCTGTAGTGCCACTTCACCACAAACAAGAGTTACTGAAGCAGTACCGCAGTGCGGCTAATGGAACGGGACCGTTTCTAGAGACTGAGCGGACTCGACGGCGAACCGGAGCCGCCCTCCACCGCCCACCACCGAAGCCCGCCTACGGAAGGCACCTGCGCATCAGTCGCGTGGCCACCGCCCCGTATCCCACCCCGAGCACCAGGGAGATCAGCAGGACCAGCGGCGGAGGGGTGTCCGGGAGGTAGGGGTAGACCTGGAAGTGCGTCAGGTAGATGTACAGGGAGCTGCCCGCCAGGACGCCCGCCAGCCGGTTGACCGGGGCGATGCTGGGCAGGACCGGGATCCACAGCAGCAGGATCAGACCGCCGATGACGAGCGATGTCCGCAGGGACTGACCGGCGGGGAACAGCCCAGGCACGGTGGCCACCACGACCGCGGTGAGCAGCAACCGCTGCCCGGCCGTGCGCGCCCGTGCGGCCGCCCAGCCGAGGGCGAAGAGGAAGAAGACGACCGTGGGGCTGAGGTGGTAGCGGATGTGGGCGAGGTGCCACGGGTCGTACCGCCCGACCAGTCCCAGTCCCACCAGAGCCAGTGCGAAGCCGAACGGACTGCGCCGCTCCGCCCGGTCGAGCAGCGGGACGGCCAGCAGTGTCGCCAGCCCGACGAGGAAGTAGACCAGCGCCTCGACGAACCAGTACCGCCACTCCGGGTGGGAGTTGTCCTGTGCGAAGAGGCTGTTGGCCAGCACGATGTTGGCCAGGTCGTACTCGCGGGTCAGCAGCACCGCCAAGGTGATCCACACCATGCTGGGCAGGGCGATGCGCGCGATGCTGCGCCACAGCCTCCGCAGGCGGTCCCGGCGGTCGTGCGCGGAGAGCTGGAACCGGGCGAAGTTGAAGCCGGCCACGCCGAGGAGCACATGCGCACCACCCTGGACGGTGAAGACGGGGATGTGCGAGCCCACGATGAGGACGATCCCGATGGCCCGCAGGGCGATGCCGGTCTCCAGGCCGCGCCGGAGGCCGTGCCGCGGCCCCCGTCCCACGGGCGTCTGTCGAGGGCCGCGCCGCTCGGCGGCACGGCCGCTCAGCTCCCTGATCGGTGTGGTGTGCCAGTCGGCGGGCAACACACCCAGGGCCTGCTCCAGTCGCAGTGACATCTCGACGTAGGAGAGCGAGTCGCCGCCCAGGCTCACGAAGCTGCAGTCCGCGCCGACGTCTGCGCGGTCGAGGATCAGGGCGTACAGGGCGCGGAGGTCGTCGGTCGTGTCACCGTGTCCGGGCTGCTGCGCCACCTGCTCGCGCGCCAGCCGTCGCACGGTCGCGTAGTCGGGCTTTCCCGAGGCCAGCCGCGGCAGTTCGGGCACCGTCCGCACCCGTATCGCGCGGGGTGGCAGGCCGCAGGCCTCGGCCACCAGACGCCGGACGCCAGTCGCGTCGACGCCGTCGGTTTCCAGTGTGAGTACGGCCAGGACGTCGTCGTCGCCCGCGCAGCAGGCGCGTACGCCGTGTCGCTCCAGGATCGCCTCCACGCGCTGCGGGTCTATGCGCAGACCCACGATCTTGGCGAACCGGCCGTGGCGACCCACGATCTCGTACAGGCCGTCGGGGGCGCGCCTGGCGATGTCTCCGGTGCGCAGTTCCTCGACGGTGCGGCCCCGGGCGAGGTCGGCCGGGCTCTCGGCATAGCCGAGCATGACGTTCGGGCCCGAGTAGACCAGTTCGCCGGTGTCGGGTTCGTCGAGGCCGTCCACGGGCCTGAGCCGGAAGGAACCGCCGGGGATCGGCACGCCGACGGCCTGCGGGCGCTCGGCGGTGCGCGCGGGGGGCAGGTAGGCCATGCGGGCGGTCGCCTCGGTCTGCCCGTACATCACGAACAGGTCCCAGCCCGCGCGGCGGCCCGTCTCGGCGTAGCGGGCGACGCGTTCGGGCGCGAGCCGGCCGCCGGCCTGGGTGACGTAGCGCAGGTGGGGCAGCTCCATCTGTGCGAAGCCGACCCGGTCGAGCAGGTCGAAGGTGTACGGCACACCGGCGAGGGTCGTGCCACGGGCGGCGCGGAACAGGTCCCAGAAGCAGGCGTCGGTGACCGAGAGACCGGTGAGGATCAGTGCGGCCCCGCGCAGCAGATGGCTGTTGATGACCGACAGGCCGTAGCAGTAGTGCATGGGCAGCGTCGTCGCGGCGCGGTCGCCGTCCTTGATGTTCAGACAGGTGGCGATGGACGCGGCGTTGGCCTGGAGGTTCTCGTGCGAGAGCCGGACCAGCTTGGGCGATCCGGTCGAACCGGAGGTGCTGAGGAGCAGCGCGAGTTCCGGGTGCAGGGTGTGGACGGTGCCTCTGTGCCGCTCGTCGAAGTGCCAGCGTGTGGCGTCCCCGTCGGGGCCGGGGCGTACGACCACGTCGGGGTCGTAGGCGGCGACGAGTGAGTCCAGGGCGGTGTCGTTGTCCCCGGGGACCAGCAGCAGTGGGTGGCCGGCGGAGAGGGCGGCGAGGTAGACGACGAGGGCGTCCACCCGGTTGGCTCCGGTGAGCAGGACCAGGCGGCGGGTGGTGCCGAGGCGGGCGGCGGTCTCCGTCACACGTGCGGCGAGTTCGCCGTACGACAGCTCGCCGTCCGCGGTGATGAGGGCGACGCGTTCGCCGTGCGCGGCGAGGTCGCGGGCGAACTCCACCACCCGTGGCCGCACGGGCGGTTCACCGTGCGGCCCCACGAACGGGTGCCCGTGCGGCTTCACGGACGGGTTGCTGTGCGCCCCCACGGACGGCTTCGGGAACGTGGTCGGAGCGGCATTCGCGCCCGGTACGACCGACAGTGCCGAGGCGGGACGCCCGGCAGGAGCGGTGGAGGGGACCGGGAGCGGCGTGGTCGAGGGGACCGGGAGCGGCTCGGGCGGGGATATCACGGGCGCGCAACCTTTCTGCGGCAGCGTCCGCAAATGGCACAGATCCCTTGACGCTTAGGCAAGGTTTACCTTATTCATAGCATGTTCACAGTTGGCTGAAAAGCATCACTCCGCCGCTCGCCCATCCCGACGTGACCAGTACGTACGGGCGAGCCACGCAGGAAGGCACCCTCATGCGACGCCCCCCGGCTGACCGGATCACCGCGCTCCTCGCGGCCGGTCTGCTCCTCCCCGCCCTCGCCGCATGCGGCTCCGCCGACGACAAGGGCGGCACGGCGAAGGGCGGCGACTCCGCCCTCGTCATCTACTCCGGGCGCAACGAGAAGCTGGTCAAGCCGATCCTCGACAAGCTGGAGAAGGCCGTCGGCAGCGAGGTCGAGGTGCGCTACGGCGACAGCGCCGAACTGGCGGCGCAGATACTGGAGGAGGGCGACCGCACCAAGGCCGGTCTGTTCTTCTCCCAGGACGCCGGGGCCCTGGGCGCCCTGTCCAAGGAGGGCATGCTGGCGAAGCTGCCGTCCTCCAGCCTCGACGAGGTGGACGAGGCCTACCGCGGCTCGGACGGCGACTGGGTGGGACTGTCGGGACGTGTTCGCGTCATCGCCTACAACCCGGACGAGGTCACCGAGGACGAGGTCCCGGACAGCGTCCACGACGTGGTGAAGCCCGAGTGGAAGGACAAGGTCGGTTTCGCGCCCACCAACGCCTCCTTCCAGGCGTTCGTGACCGGTATGCGCGTCCTGGAGGGCGACGACGCCACCCGCGAGTGGCTGGAGGCCCTGAAGGCCAACGGTGCCAAGACCTACGCCCACAACCTGGCCACCCTGGACGCCGTCGAGGCCGGCGAGGTCTCCCTCGGCCTGGTCAACCACTACTACTGGTACGAGCGGGTCGCGGAGAAGGGCGAGGAGAAGGTCGGTGCCAAGCTGCACTTCCTGCCCGGCAAGGACCCCGGCGCGCTCATCAACGTGGCCGGCGTCGGCATCCTCAAGGACAGCGGCCAGACGGAGACGGCACAGAAGGCCGTCGACTTCCTGCTGTCGAAGGAGGCGCAGACCTACTTCGCCGACACCACGAAGGAGTACCCGCTGGCCGCGGGGGTGACCAGCGAGGTCGAGGGCCTGCCGCCGTTCGACTCCCTCCAGGCCCCCGACATCGACCTCGGCCGACTGGAGTCGCTGCAGGAGACGTTGGCCATGCTCCAGGACATCGGGCTGGTCTGACCGACCGTGCGCGCATCCCATCCCCCGTCGCGCCCGGACGGTGCCTCAGGCTCCGCCGGGCGTGAGCGAGCCGACACGGCCGGGCACGAGCGAGCCGACACGGCCGGCGGTGAAGGCGCCGCCACGGCCCACCGCGTCCGTAGCGGCACGGCCCACCGCGTCCGCGTGTTCGGTCGGCCCTCCTCCGGTCGCAGAACTCCGCTGGTCCTGCTCGTCCCCGCCTGCGTCGCCGCCCTGTTCGCCCTGCTGCCCCTCGGCTACCTCGCCGTCCGCGCCCTCGAACGCGGCCCCGGCTACGCCTGGGACGTCGTGGCCGACGAACGCACCCTCCGACTCCTGGGCCGCAGCCTCGGCCTGACGGTGGTCGTCGTGGTGGCCTGCCTGGTGCTGGGCATCTCCCTGGCCTGGCTGACGGTGCGCACCGCGCTGCCCTGGGCACGGGCCTGGTCGGTGCTGGTCACCCTGCCGCTCGCCGTGCCCAGCTATGTCGCCGCGTTCGTCTGGCTCGCCGCCGCTCCAGGGACCGCGGGGTTCACCGGGGCCGCGCTCGCGCTCACCCTGGTGAGCTTCCCGTACGTCCACCTGCCGGTCACCGCCGCGCTGCGCGGCATCGACCCGGCGCAGGAGGAGGCCGCACGCTCCCTCGGCCACGCACCCCTCGGCACGTTCCTGCGGGTCACGCTCCCGCAACTCCGTCCGGCGGCCGCCGGCGGTGCGCTGCTCGTGGCGTTGTACGTGCTCTCCGACTTCGGCGCGGTCTCGCTGATGCGGTACGACACGTTCACCCGCGCCATCCACACCTCCTACCGCGCCTCCTTCGACCGCACCCCGGCCGCCGCGCTCAGCGTCGTGCTGGTGGTGATGACGGTGGCGCTGGTCGCGGCGGAGACCCGCACCCGGGGCCGGGCGGGCCATGCCCGGACCGGCGGCGGTACCGCGCGCCCGGCCGTCCCGATGCCGCTGGGGCGCCTGCGGATCCCCGCCCTCGCCTGGTGCGCGGCGGTGGTGGCGGTGGCCGTGGCGTTCCCTCTCGGCACCCTCGGCTACTGGCTGTCCGTCGGCACGTCCGCGACCTGGGACCTCGACGACCTCGCCCAGGCCGCCTGGACCACGCTCGGCGTAGCCGCGGCCGGAGCCGCGCTGACCACGCTGCTGGCGCTGCCCGTCGGCGTGATCGCCGCACGCCACCGGGGGCGCGGCGCCCGGCTGTTGGAGCAGGCCGCCTACGCCGGGCACGCGCTGCCCGGCATCACCGTGGCGCTCTCCCTGGTCTTCTTCGCGGTGCGCTACGCCTATCCGCTCTATCAGCGACTCCCCCTGCTGGTCTGCGCCTACGCCGTGCTCTTCCTGCCGGTCGCGGTGGCGTCCACCCGCGCGGCGGTCCTCCAGGCGCCGACCGTCCTGGAGGACGTGGCCCGCTCCCTGGGCCGCTCGCCCCTGCGGGTGCTGCGCGAGGTGACCGTGCCGCTGGCCGCACCGGGGGTGGCGGCCGGCGCCGCCCTCACCTTCGTGGTCTGCATGAAGGAACTGCCCGCCACCCTGCTGCTGCGCCCCACCGGCATGGACACCCTGGCCACCCGGCTGTGGACCGAGACCGGCGCAGGGTCATTCGCCGCCGCCGCGCCCTACGCCGCCGCACTCGTCCTGCTCGCCGCCATCCCCTCCTACCTCCTGGGCAGGCACCGCACTTGACTTCCTCCCCCGCCCAAAGACGGGGGGTTCCAGCGGTCGCCCGCTGGGGTTCCTGCTTCACCGACGACCGCCCCGTCCGGGAGGACTCCCGTTGAGGTCGAGCTGAGGAACCAGCGGTCGATCACGACAAGTACCCCTCCCTGCACCACAGGAGCCTCGTTTCCTCCCAGGCCTGAAGGCCGGGGTATCCACGAAGGAGTCCGGATGAACGATCCCGAGCGCCGCAACGACCTGCGTGTGGAGCGACTGGCCAAGTCCTACGGCCCCGGAGCGCCGGTCCTGCGAGGGCTGGACCTGACCGTGCCGGGCGGCGCCCTGGCCGCCGTGCTCGGGCCCTCCGGCTGCGGCAAGACCACCCTGCTGCGCATCGTCGCCGGATTCCTGCGCGCCGACGCCGGCACGGTCACCCTCGGCGGACGCACCCTGACCGGCCCCGGCGTCCACCTCCCACCGGAGCGCCGCCGCGTCGGCATCGTGCCCCAGGAGGGCGCACTCTTCCCGCACCTGAGCGTGGCCCGCAACGTCGCCTTCGGCCTGGCCGGGCCCGACCGGGGCGAACGCCGCCGCAGGACCGACGAGATGCTCGACCTCGTCGGGCTGGCCGGACACGGCGACCGCATGCCGCACGAACTCTCCGGAGGACAGCAGCAGCGCATCGCCCTGGCCAGGGCGCTCGCCCCACGGCCCGACCTCGTGCTGCTCGACGAACCGTTCAACGCCCTCGACAGCGCCCTGCGCGCCGGCGTCCGGGCGGATGTCCGGGCCGCGTTGCGGGCCACCGGTGCCACGGCCCTGCTGGTCACCCACGACCAGCAGGAGGCCCTGTCCACCGCCGACCTCGTGGCGGTCGTACGGCAGGGCCGCGTCGCCCAGTGCGACACCCCGCAGGAGCTGTACCGGAGCCCCGCCGATCCCTGGGTCGCCGGTTTCGTAGGTGACGCCGTGCTGCTCCCCGGTACGGTGCGCGGCGACAGCGCCACGGCCACCACGGCGCTGGGCACCGTGAAGCTGGCCCCACGACCGCACGGGTGGCGCACCGGCACGGTGGTCCTGCGGCCCGAGCAACTCCGGCTCACCGACCCGGACTCGGATGCGGATGCGGATGCGGCGGAGGCCGTGCGGGGCACGGTCACGGACGTGTGCTTCTACGGGCACGACGCCAAGGTGACCGTCGCCGTGCCGGGCCTCGACGAACCGGTCGAGGTTCGTCTCGCGGGCCCGGTCCGGGTGGGTCCCGGCCAGGAGACCGGCGTCCTCGTGACCGGCGAGGCCACGCTCCACCCCTGAGCGCGTCACGAACCTATGACCGCCGAACGCCGGCCGGATCATCGACCGGGGAGAGTGAACCAGGTCACACTCCGCAGCAGAGTAGGCTGCCTGTTCAAGTTTTCAATCAACTAGTGATCGCGGGGCATCTGGGGTGGGCATGGACAGCTCTCGTGCCTGGCGGCGTCCCACGCTCGGCGCTGTGGCCGCGCGGGCGGGGGTGTCCACGGCCACGGTGTCGAACGCGCTCAACGGCACCGGACGACTGTCCGAGGCGACCAGACAGCGCGTACTGGCCGCGGCACGCGAAGTCGGTTGCGCCCCGGCCAGCACGGCACGGGCCATGGCCCGCGGCGGCACCGGTGTGCTCGGCCTGACGATGACGACGTACGGCGACCTTCCCGTCCCGTACACGGAGATCCCGTACTACGCGCAGCTCGCCCTGGGCGCGATGGCGGCGGCGCACGAGCGCGGCTACATGCTCATGGTGATGCCGAGTTCGCTGTCACCGTGGATGTGGCTCAACACTCCGATGGACGGCGTCATCCACGTCGCACCGCGAGCCGACGACCCGGTGCGTGCCCTCCTGCGGGAGCGGGGCATCCCCATGGTCAGCGATGGCCGGCCGCTCCAGCCGCGCTGGGGCGACGCATGGGTGGACTCCGACTACGAGGCGGGCGTTCGCCTCATGCTCGACCACCTGTCGGAGGCCGGCGCCCGACGGATCGGGCTCTCCCAGCCGCTGTACGACGACGCGTACCCGCGGTCGGTCGGACGCGCCTACGCGTCCTGGTGCGCCGAACGCGACATGCCCGTCCTCGTCGAGGAGTACACCTCGCTGCCCGACTACCTCACGGCCGAACGGATCGCGGTCAGCCGGCTGCTCGACCGTGATCCGCGACCGGACGCCGTCATCGGCGTCTACTCCGACTCCGGTCACAACATCCTCGCCGCCGCCCGGCAGCACGGGCTCCGGGTGCCGCGGGACCTGCTGGTGGCGTGTGTCAGCGAGGACCCGGACTACGCGACGACGGCCCCGCCCGTCACCACGGTGAGCCTCTGCCCGGACCGGGTGAGCGACGAGGCGGTCGACCTGCTGATCGCTCTCATCAACTCCCGCGGCGGCGTGGACCGGCACAGGCGCGTGCAGCCGGTGCTGATCCCTCGCCGGTCCACGCGGCGCGCGGTGCGGCGGGACAGCGGCACACCGTAGTCGCCGCCGTCCGTCGCCCGCACCGCAGCCGCCGGCCGTGCCGACGCCACGGCCGTGCCGACGGCTGGACGGTGCGTTCTCGCCGCCCCGGCGGTGGCGCCGGGACGGCGGTGGTCAGGCCAGGCCGAACCGCTCGGCGTGCACCTGCCGTTGGGGAACCCCCAGCTCGCGCAGGGCGCCGAGCACGGCCGAGGTCATCGTGGGCGGACCGCAGACGTACACGTCGCGTTCGGCGATGTCGGGGACCAGGGCACGGAGACCGTCCGGCTCGAACGGCGGTGTCCCCTCTCCCCTGCGGCCCGTCAGCAGGTGCAGTTGCCCGCCCCGGTCCGCGACCAGGGCGCGTACCTCGTCGACCAGCACGGCGTCGTGCTCACTGCGGACCCGGTAGAGCACGACGACGTCGCCGCCCTGCTCCTCCTCCAGCAGGGATCGAACCGGCGTGATGCCCACTCCACCGGCGATCAGCAGGGCGCCGGGCCGCGTCCGGTGCAACGAGGTGAACGCCCCGTACGGTCCCTCGACGAACGCGCGGCTACCGACGGGGAGGCCGCGCAGGCCCGCACTGGTGCTGCCGGCCGCCTTGGCGGTCAGGCGCAGTGTCCGGCCGTCGGGTGCCGCCGACAGCGAGAACGGATTGGCCAGCCACCAGTGGTTGTGGCCGGGGAACCGCCAGATGCAGAACTGGCCGGCCCGGGCCGGCAGCCTGTCGAGGTGGCGGCCGGTGACGTGCACCGACACCACGTCGTCCGACTCCGGCACCACCGCCACGACCTCGAACCGGTGGTAGGCGTTGCGCCACAGGGGCATCAGGATCCGGCCCGTGACCAGGGCACCGAACGCGAACAGCCACAGGACCCACCAGTAGGCCATCGCGAACGCGGACGAGCTGAAGGTCGTGGTCTCCTGCAACTGGTGGGAGAACGCCAGCCCCAACGCCAGGTACAGCAGCAGGTGCAGGCCGTGCCAGGTCTCGTAGCGCAGTCGCCGCCTCACCTGTCGGGCGGAGACCGCGGCGACCACGACGACGATCGCCGCGGCCAGCATGCCGAGCAGGGAGGCCGGCACTCCGGCCAGTGCGAAGAACGTCTTCGTCATCGACGTGCTGGAGAGCTTGGCGTAGCCCAGCACCACCAGCACGGCGTGGGTGAGCAGGGTCCACAGCAGGGTGAAGCCGACCCACCGGTGCCACACCGTCAGCCGGTCCATGCCGATACGGCGGTCGAGCCACGGCAGCCGGGCCACCAACAGCAGTTGGAACAGCATCAGCACGGCGGCGTGCAGGCCGAAGAACTTGGCGACCGTGAGCACCCCGTTCTTGCCGGTCCCGGCGGTGAGGAACAGGCCCTCGACCACCACCAAGTTGACGATGACAAACGTCCACAGCGCCCACCGCGCCGCAACGACCGGAGGTATGGGGGTGCCCTGCCGCACCCGTGTACTTGTCGCCTCCACCGCTTCCCCTCAATGTCCATGTGACGCACCGACGTCCGGCACCCGCGAGATCGCGAGGACTCTTCGTCCATGCCGACGGCCATCGCCCACGCACGTACGCCGCCATGGCCATTGGTGAACACAGTGCCCGTCCAGCACGCCCGGTGGCCACTCCACGCAGCGGCCGTACGCGGCCCTGGCCGCCGACCGGCACCGGCCACCGCGAGCCGTCCGCCATCGCAGGACCGCCCTCCCGGCGACCGTCGTTGCCGTGCCGACGCCGGGAAGGCTGAGTGATTAAGGCCTTAACCACAAGCCTTTGCGACCTCGTCGCCGGCCGGCACGACGGTCGGCGCAACCACGTCGTACTCCGGGTGCGCGACCTTGGATGGGCCGGCGATCGGCGGGACCGCCGGGAGCGGTGCGGGAGCCGGGCGAGAATCGGCCGTGCCGAGAGAGCTCGGGCCGCGGCCTCCGCCAGGATGCCGCCCGGCCGCGCCGGCCCGCCGGTCGCCTGCGGGAACCACGGGATGAGTTCGCGTCACACGTGTCTGGTTCGGCCACCTGGCGGGTGCCTGCGTGGCGAGATCCGGGGTACGACGGACGGACACCAGGTTTCCTCTACCTATCGCCGACCGCACCCTTGAGCGGAATAGATCCAATGTATACCTCGGACCCGATCGGCGAGCAGCCCGTGACCCTGCCTCAAGGCTCCCGTTGAGCGCGGTTTTTACGGATGGTATCGCCGGGCCTCTAGACACGACCACCGTCGCGATCCTATAAATCCATCCGATGTCTCCTCTCGGGGCGCCAGTACGACACCAGGCCGCCTCTCTGCTCCTGACACCTTTGCCCCTGCCTCTCCCTGACCTACGGAGCCGCCCCATGTCCTCAGCCCGCCTCAGCAGACGTTCACTGATGAAGGCCGCCGCTCTCGGCGGAGGAATGGCGGTCGTCGGCCTGCCGCAGGCCCTGTGGCCCGCCACCGCCGAGGCGTACACCGTCCCCTCGAAGATGGACTGGTGGTACCAGGCCCGGTTTGGCATGTACATTCCCGCGGTCTCCGCCGGCGGGCGCCCGCCCGAACCGGCGGGCGCCCGCAACGGGAGGGATGCCGGGCCGCACCGCTCCCCGTCGATGCGGCTCGTCATGCGCGGCTACAAGACGGGCCTGGTCCGGCCCGGTTCACCACCGGTGTAGGGCGGTACCGCGATCGCCGTACGCCGGGGACGCAGCGCGCCTGGGGTGCGGAACAGGTGCCACAGAGCCGAGCTGTCCACCAGGTACGTGATCACTCGAGGGCCTCGCGTCGCGCACGCTTCTCCGCGTCACGCGCCGCTGCGGCCTTCTCGGACTCACCACGCGAACCTCGCGCGGCCGCTTCTCCGCACCCTCAAGCCGAGACGTTTCCACCAGGACCATTACCGCCGCTCCCCGCCGTCGCCCGAAAGGCATAAAGGCGCCCCCGCCCTGCGCCGCCACCGGGATACCTTGTGACGGACGTCACACACCCTCCCCGTGTGCCCGATTCGCCCGTATGCCGACCTTTCACCCCCTCTCGCAGAACGGGCAGAGCAGTAAATCCACGGGCAACCCACCCTGCTCTTCCCTTGCGTGAATTTGAGGATTCCCTGAGGATGACACCAGGATTTTTCGCGCAATGCCCTTGCTTGGGCTGCCACGCATGATTAATTTCCTCTTCACCGGCGCAGCCACTCGAGGGGTAGCGCCAGTCAGAGAAAACGGGGAAAAAATGAATACGACCAGACGGGCCCCACGCACAGCAAGTACAACAGCAGCTCCTCCAAGTCCACTCTGTCGATCTCGGTAACAAGGAGCACCACTCGCTCGTCGACCTGGAAGGCCGAGGCCGGCGGCAGCGTGAGCTGGGGCATCGGCCAGGTCGAGGCCAAGACCGGCTACGAGGTGACGAAGAGCGTCACCAAGGGAGTCAAGGTGACCAACAAGATGGTCGTCGACTCCAAGAAGCGCGGGTACACGCGCCCCATGGTCGAGTACCGCAAGTTCAACATCGAGAAGTGGCGTGAGGGCGGTGACTGCAAGCAGTACCACGTCGGGAGCATGGGTAAATTGACCGGCATCACTTCCTCGATGCACTGGGCGGAATGCCAGACCAAGAGCACGAATGGCTGCATGCCCAAGCCCTGATTATCCCAAGGCGTCGAAGTCTGAATTATTCCGGATGCATAAGGGCCGGAATTAATGCCGGGCAAGCGGTAGCATCTCTTGCCGCTCGCCCGGCATAACCTTCAGCAAAACTGAAGAGCAGCGGGGGACATCCGCGAGTCAGCCGGAGTAGTCATCCTGGCCTCGATCTTTCTTGACGGTCTGCCGACGGAGTCGGCAGACCGTTTCGCGTTCAGGGCACGGTGCCCCGCCCGCTGCGAACGTGTCGATCAGCCGGGACACTGTCTGCTGTCCCCCAATCCCGCTGGGCCAGGCCGGTGGCCCGCAGGGCTTCGCGGTGCGGGCCACCTGGCGAGCGGACCGCGATCAGGCCCAGGGGCTGACCGCCGTGAAGGAACTGTCGGCGCGGAAGGTGGCGTTGTCCTGGAAGGGGTCGATGCGCAGCTCGTAGTTGTAGTGGCGGAGGTAGCGGCCGGGGTAGTTGTACGACTCCAGGCTGACCGAGCCGGTGGTCGAACCCGGTCGGGCGCAGTAGGTGGCGTCCTTGTTGAAGAGCGCAGTGCCGTTGCTCGCGTCGAAGCGGACCCCGAGGTCCTTGTGGCGCAGGTAGCGGCCGGACGCGTCACGGAACGAGTAGCAACTGCCGTCGGCCAGGCCGGGGACGACGGTGAAGGTGGCACTCTGCTTGACCGCCGTGGTGCTGGAGGACGTCACCGGGTCGAGGTAGCCGAGGCTGTCGGACCGCACGACTGCGTAGCGGCCGGGGAAGTTGACCGACCGGAGCGAGCGGGCGGTGTTCACCGGCAGGGCGGTGCCGCCGGTGACCGGGTCGATGCTGCTCAGAGTGGGGACGACCTTCTTGATCAGGCCGTCGGCGTCGAACTCCATCTTGTCGATGGTGGTTTCGCGGTGGGTGCCGTCGCCGCCGGGGATGGCGAAGCGGTGGTAGGCGATGTACCAGTCGTCGGTGCCCGGCGCCTGCACCACGGAGTGGTGGCCGGGGCCCTTGATGCCGAGGGAGAGGTCCTTCTCCAGGATCACGCCGCGCTTGGTCCAGGGACCGGTGGGCGAGGAGCCGGTGGCGTAGGCAACCCGGTAGTTCTCGTCACGTGTGTCGTTCTCCGACCACATGAAGTAGTAGGTGCCCTTGCGCTTGACGACGAAGGAGCCCTCGCGGTAGCCGCTGGGGGTGATGTTGGCGACCTTGGAGGCGTCGAAGGAGACCATGTCGTCGTTCAGGGGGACGACGTACGCCTGGCCGTTGCCCCAGTAGAGGTACGACCGGCCGTCGTCGTCGGTGAAGACCGCCGGGTCGATCATCTGGCCCGAGTAGGCGCCGCGGGCGATCAGCGGCTTGCCCAGGGGGTCCGTGAACCGGCCGGTGGGCGAGTCGGAGACCGCGACACCGATGTTCCCGTCGGCGGAGTAGTAGAAGTAGTACTTCCCGTTCTTCGCGGTCATCGCCGGCGCCCAGGCCCGGCTGTTGGTCCAGCTGATGTCGGGACCGAGGTCCAGGATGACGCCGTGGTCCGTCCAGTGGACCAGGTCCTTGGAGGAGTACGCCTTGAACTGCGTACCGCTCCAGTTCGCGAACCCGTCGGTGGTCGGGTAGATGTAGTACGTGTCGCCGAAGCGGACGATGTTCGGGTCGGCGGTGAGCCCCGGAAGGACCGGACTCTTCATCTCCAGCGCCTCGACCGTCCAGGTGCGCTTGGCACCGTCGGAGCCGGTCACCTCGTACGTCACCGGTTCGGTGAAGTCGCGCGGGGCGCCGGAGGCCGGGCTGATGGAAGCGCCCTGGACAAGGGTGAACTGCGGGGCGAGCGCGGTGATATCCGTGCCCTCCTTCACCGGCAGCGTGATTTTGCTGTTGGCGTCGTCGATGATGGCGTCGGTCTTCAGCGCGGGGTGGGTGGCCTGGGCGATGGCCGTGGTGTTCCCGCTGAGTTCGAAGACCTCGTCGGGCGCCAGCGCGCGGTTGTAGACCCGGAAGTCGCGCATCTTGCCCTTGAAGAGCTTGTCGGCGCTGAAGAGCGACTTGCCGATGGAGTTGGCCGTGGTGATGCCCGACCCGATGGAACCGGGGGTGACGGTGACCGACGTGTTGCGGGCCACCTCCACGCCGTCCTGGTAGAGGACGCCCGTGGTGCCGGTCTGGGTGTAGGTGACGTGCTTCCAGACCGAGCGCGGCAGCGCCGCGGAGGTCCGGGTGTTCTGCTCGGTGGAGAAGCTCCCGGACGCGATGGCGGTCCGGAACGAGTTGCCGGTGGTGAAGAGGTAGCCGTTGCCCGCGCCGTTGCTGGTGTTGCCGAAGCCGTAGAGGAAGTACGGCGTGGCCTGGGTGGCGTCGATCCGCACGTCCATCGAGACGGTGATCGAGTTCATGCCGCTCATGATGTTGTCCGGCACCTTGATGTAGGTGTCGGAGCCGTTGAACGTCAGCCCTTCCCCGGAACCCGACCAGCCCGCGGCGCCGTTGACGGTTCCGTTGCGGCCGTTGCCCGAGGCGTCCACCGCCACGGTGCCCGAGGTGGCGTCGAGTTTGTACCAGAGGGCCAGACCGTCGGTGATCTCCGCCGCCTGGGCTGGGGCCGCCGGGCCGGCAACGCCGACCAGAAGTGAGACGGCGGCGGCCACGGCTGCCAGAGCGGCGGGCCGGAATCTCCGGCGTCCCTGAGGTTTCACGCTGTGCATGGGTTCACATCCCGTGATGAAGACATGCCTGAGGAGGGGGCACCGAGACCTCGGCCGAGGTGCTGACGTGCCGCCCGTATGACATCGCGCTGCGTGAGTTTGGAGTGAACTGCGAGTCAACGTCAACACTTACGAACAATGCCCGATAGGTCGAACAACTACCTTCAGGGCAAGGCCGTTCAGCGTCAGGTCCAGGGCGCCACGGGGACGAAGGAGCGGCTGGCCCGGTACGAGGCCGTGTTCTCCGAACGGTCGAGCCACAGCTGGAGGTTGTTCCGGTGGCGGAGGTAGCGGCCTGGGTAGTTGTACGACTCCAGGGAGACCGAACCGGCCGTGGAACCGGAACGGGGGCAGAAGGTGGCGTCCTTCCGGAAGATGGCGGATCGGTCGTCGGGGTCCAGCCGGATACGGAAGGCGTAGTGCCGCAGGTACCTGCCCGTGGCGTCCCTGAGTGAGTAGCAGCGAGGGTCAGCCAGGCCGGGGACGAAGGTGAAGACGGCCGCCTGCCGGGTGGCCTCGGAACTGGTGGCGCCGACCGGGGCCAGGATGCCGAGTCGGCCGGACTGACTCACGTAGCCACCGGGGTTGTCGACCGACCGCAGGGCATGCTGCCCCGAAACCCGCGCCTCAGCCGTCGTCGCCGGGGCTGCCGTCGGCGTCGATTCCGGCGTCGGTGTCGGTGAGGCGGACGCTTTCGGGGACGGCGGCACGGACGAGGCGGCGGGCGACAGCGGGGCCGCGACGGCGGGCCGCCGGGCCGTCTCGTGTGATCCCGTGGCGGTGTACCAGGCCGCTGCGGCAACTGCGAGCGTGAGGGCACCTGCGGCTGCCGTAGCCGCGGGCTTGGCCGCCAGCCTCCCGATCGTCCGCGCCGTACGGCTCGCGCCGCTCGCCGTACGCGTGCCCGAGCACGCGCCAGGGCCCGAGCCCGAGCCCGCACTTGCGCTTCCGCTGGCGCTTCCGCTTCCGCTTGCGCCGACGGTCGCCCCGGCCGATTCCGCCCCCAGCGCCCTGGCCAGTACCAGGCCGGTCAGGCCGACCGGCACCGGCACCAGCGCGAGGCCGGCCAGCAGCCCCTCCGCCGGTATCAGGTCGGACGAGCTCAGCAGGCATTGCGGACAGTCGCGGACATGGCGTGCCAGCCGCTTGCGCCACAGCGCGGACGGCCGCCCGTCCCACGAGGCGAGCACGACGGCCAGGACCGGACAGCGCGGCGAGGCCGTCACGGCTCGTACGACGGTGCGCGCCGTCTCCAGCCGCTCCTTGACCCGCTGGATTCGGACCGCCGCGTGCTGCGGTGTGAGGCCGCAGGCCGCCGAGAGCTCGCCGCGGGTCAGTTCACCGGCGCTCTCCATCCACCACAGCGCGAGTACCTCGCGTTCCTCGTCCTCCAGCCAGCGGGTCGCCTCCACCGCTTCCCGCCGCTGGCCCGACAGCGCAAGCCGAAGAACCGCCAGGTCGGAGAAGTCGGCCTGCGGGTCCGCTTCGTGGGCGTTCTCCTCCAGGGGTTCCGCATCGAGCCAGGTGCGCCCTCTGCGCCACCGGTCACGGATCTGTCGCACAGTGATGGCGACGAGCCAGGACCGGAACCGATCCGGTTTCTCCAGTCCGGGCAACCCGTCCAGGACCCGCACCATCGTCTCCTGGACCACGTCGTCGACGTCGCTGTGCCCGTCCAGCGCCCGCCCGACGATGTTGTAGACCAGCGGCAGACAGTCCCGTACCAGCTGGTCCGAGGCCTGCCGGTCCCCGGCCCGCGCCGCCATGACGACGGCGACGTCCGGCCGTTCCTGCCTGTTCTGCGAGCGCACCCGCCCCACCCGTCCCGTCGCCGTGCCGATGTGTCGAGGGCGACAGTGTGCCAGGAGCGACTCCCGAGGACGGGCGTCGGGTCGCCGCTCAGGTACCGCCCCCTGTGGTCCGTTCAGGATTTTCCGTTATGCGTGACGTGCTGGTGCGTCTCCTGATGCGTAGGCCCCCGTCCCGAGTACAGAAGGAGGCAACACTGCTTCTGCTGTCTTCACCCCTCTTGACACCCGCTTTTACCCCCCTCTAACTTTTGGCCGAATTCACGAACGATGTCCGTAATATCGAACAACGCGTTGTTCGTCGGACTCTTTTGGCTCGCTCCGCGACGTGAAACAAGGATGCCTCTGTCATGAGCGTTGCTCCCCCCTCCTCCGACGTGGGACCGATCGTCCGCCGGGCATTCGCCAGGACGGAGGCGCTCGCCGTCCTCGCCCGCGGGGGCGGCCGGGACGGGGGCGTCCACTCCCGTCGCGCAGGCAGCCACCACCACGCTCCCGAACCCACTCACCGGTTCGCCGCTGCCCCAGGCATCAACCCGGCCCCCCTGCCCCTTCGGCACGACCAGCGGTTCGTGTGGCTCGAGAGCGACGGCTGCCACCGGCTCAGGGCCCACCCCCCAGCGGCACGTGCGCCGACGACGTCGGCGCATTGACCACGGACCTGGCCCTGCCGGACAACGCACCTGCGGCACAGTCACCGACCCCGCATGGTCACGCGCCCGGCGCCCCGCTTCGACCCCCGTCCCGGCACCCGTAGGAAGACAGGGCACGCACATGCCAAGACTGCTCACCCGGCTCGCGGCGATACTCGTCGCCGTCGGCCTCTTCTTCACCTCGCAATCCCTGGCCGCACCTCAGCAGGCGGCCGCCGCCGACCCCGGCTACCTGATGACGCACTTCATCGGGGAAGGCTCGAACGGCCAGCAGATCTACTTCTCGTACAGCACGGACGGCCTGAACTGGACCGAGCTCAACGGCGGCGGAATAGCCCTTCGCTCCACGGTCGGCACGAAGGGGGTGCGCGACCCCGCACTGGTGAGATCCCCCGACGGCAGCAAGTACTGGATCATCGCGACCGACCTGTGCATCAGCTGCGGGCAGAACTGGGAGGCCGCCGTGTACAACGGCAGCCACAACCTGGTGGTGTGGGAATCCACGGACCTGATCAACTGGTCGGAGCCCTGGCTGCTCAACGTCGCCGGCGCGATCCCCGACGCACGCAACGCCTGGGCGCCGGAAGCGTACTTCGACCCGGCCACCAACAACTACGTCCTGTACTGGGCGACGAACAAGCCCGTCAACGGTGTGAAGAAGCACCGCATCTACTACGCCCACACCAGCGACTTCCGCTCCATCACCACCCCGCAGATCTACATCGAGCGCCCCGGCACCGAGGAGATCATCGACAGCCAGATCGTCGAGATGCCGGCCGGCGTCGGCAACTACCGCTACGTCCGCGCCTCCCGCGACAGCCAGATCACCCTCGAAGGCAGCAACTCGATCCTCGGCACCTGGACCCCCCTCGGCAACCTCTCCGGCACCGGCCTCACCGGTGTCGAAGGCCCGATGTGGATGAAGTTCCGCGACCGCAACGAGTGGGCGCTCTACCTCGACCAGTACGCCTCCGGACGCGGCTACATGCCAGTCACCACGACCAACCCCTCCGCCGTCGGCACCTACCAGCTCCCGGCGTCCGGCAGCTACAACATGGGCGTCACCAAGAAGCGCCACGGCTCGATCCTGAACCTCACGGCCGCTGAGGAATCCCGCGTGCTCGCCCGCTGGACCGACATCCCGGCCAAGCGGCTCCAGTCGTTCAACTTCCAGGACCGCTACGTGCGGCACGCCGGCTTCGACGTGCGCATCGACCAGAACATCACCGGCCCCGACGCCCAGTTCCGGCTGCGGCCCGGCCTGGCGGGCACCGGCACCGTCTCCTTCGAGTCGGTGAACTACCGCGGATACTTCCTGCGCCACGCCAACAACGACTTCCAGCTGGTCCGCAACGACGGCACCGCCCAGTTCGCCGCGGACGCCACCTTCCGCCAGGTCCCCGGCCTCGCCGACTCCACCTGGTCCTCCTTCCAGTCCTACAACCACCCCGACCGCTACATCCGCCACTACGCCTACTACCTGAAGCTCGACCCGATCACCACGGCGACAGGACGCGCCGACGCCACCTTCCGCGTGACGAACTGACACGACACCGACAGGGACGCCGGCGCCTCCAGGAGAGCGCCGGCGTCCCCTTTCCCTGCCTCCCCATGCTGACGGAGGCGGTCGTCGGCGTCTGCTCACGAGCCTCGCCCGCCCCCGTTACGTTTTCCGCGGTCCTGCAAGAGGGCCGCTGGCCTCCGGGCCCGGCATGACTGTGTCCCCCTGCCGAACTGATGACCTGGGGGGTGGTGTCACCGGGCCCGGCATCGGCACGGCCGCCGGCCGCCACTCCCGCCCGATCAACCCGAACACCCACGAGTCGGAGACCTCGCCGTTCACGACGCAGTCCTCCCGCAACGTCCCTTCACGCATGAATCCGATCTTCTCCAGGACCCGGGCGGATGCCACGTTGCGCGTATCGGTCTCGGCCTGGACTCGATTCAGGTCCAGTGTGTCGAATGCCCACTGCAGCAAGGCGTGCGCGGCCTCCGTCGCGTAGCCGTGTCCCCACATCGCTTCGTCGAGGACGTAGCCCAACGACGCGCTGCGGTAGTCCGGGTTCCATCCGGTCAGACCGCACCAGCCGACGAAGGCCCCGTCAGAAGCGCGGTCGATGGCCACCCGGGCCCCGGTGCCTTCGTCCGCCATCTTCCGGCACATGTTGATGAAGCGTTCGGCGCGGGTCCGTTCGTTCCACGGCGGGGAGTCCCAGTAGCGCATCACGTAGGTGCTGCTGTGCAGGGCGAAGAGCAGGTCCGCGTCGGCGTCGGTGAAGGGGCGCAGTCGCAGGCGAGCGGTGTGCAGTATGGGGGTGGCCAGAGTCATGCGCACCATCTTGTGTCCGCATGGGGCGGGCAGAACACCGAATATCCGATCCCGGTCCGATCCTCACGACCAAGGCTCCGCCTACCAGCAGATCGTGCACGGCGCGACTACTCGGCCTGCCCACCTACTCCCCAGACATGAACGTCACCCACAGCCGCCTCGCCCGCCAAGGCTTCCTCACCAACCCGGACCAGGCCACTGCCAGAAAACGGACTTACCGACCTCTCAGGGTCGCGTACGACCCAGCGCGAGGGCATGCGCTCCAGCACCGTGCGCGTGGGCAGAGCGAGCCGGGTGCCGGGTGGGGTGACGATGTGCAGTTCGCGCCTGGTTTCGAGCGCGGTGCGCACAACGTCGGTCAGCCATGTCGTGGCGGCCACGAGCGGGCGGTCGTGAAGAACGACGGCGGCCTTGTCCGTGAGCACGTCGATGCCGGTGAAGTCAGCCACCACGTCACCGGTTGCGGGGATGGCCACGACTGCAGTGTGAGCGGCCTCGCGTGGCCATGTCGCCGGCCCGAGGCGGCAGGTTCTCGCCCACGCGTGCATCCGCTTCGGGCGCGCGGCCTCCCACGCCGACAGGCTCACCATCGTCTTGCCGGACGCTCGGTGCTCGGTCGGCAGCGGCAGGCTCGCGTGGCACCGGCGTCGTCAAAGGGGTCCCGGTTCAGCGACCGCCGACAGCTATCCCCGCGTGAGGGGGCAATTGGGCACTCACCCAGGGGATCGACCCCGAGTGGGAGCTGTCCCCGCGCACGTGGGGACAGCTCGAAAGTTCCTGCCGCCGGAGATCAGGCTCGTGCGTCTCGCTGCTGAACTTCCTTGAGGACTCCGGCCACCGTCGCGAAGTCATTGTCCACGTGGAGGACGGTGTGCCCATGGTGTACAGCTGTCGCACACACCAACAGGTCGATCGCTCCCGCCGCCCGATGCTGGCCCCTCTGGGTCAGTTTGTACTGGGCGGTGTCGACCCAGCGCCAGGCGTTCTTCGGAACCGGAGAGAGCAGACAGAGCGCGTCCAGTTCCTCGGCCAGCTCATCTCGGTGAGACGGGCTGGTCGCCGAGTAGAGGAATTCGGCACGTGTCAGCTCGCAGACGTGGAACACCCCGGCGGCGATGTGTCCTCCCAGGGGCGCAGCGCACCTGGGGTACGGAACAGATGCCACAGAGCCGAGGTGCCCACCAGATACGTGATCACTCGAAGGCCTCGCGCCGCGCACGCTTCTCGGCTTCATGCGCCGCTGCGGCCTGCTCGAACTCGCCGCGCTCACCTCGCGCGGCCAGCTTCTCCGCGGCCTCCAGCCTCTTGATCCGCGCCACGTAGTCCCGAAGGGCCGCGTTGACAGTCTCCTTCTTCGTCGTGGCACCCATGAGCCGCATGGCCTCGGCCAGCGCCTCGTCGTCGAGATCAATCTGCGTGACGGACACCGGACACCTCCAACATCCACAATGTATGCATCACCGATACATCGCCAACATTGAATACGGCCACCGACGCGACAGACCGCTCAAGGGAGGTGCGCAGGATGCCGAGGCGTCTCCATTTGGACTGCTTCCCGACGCAGGACGGATCAGTGGGGCCTGCTGCACCCCGACACGAATCACCCCCATGGACCCTATGACCGACTTGACCGCAATCGGCGTCCCGCATCTGTCCTGCAGATCATGAAAACACGTATCGAGACGCTCTACGACCGTCCCTCAACTCGCGACCCAGCTCGCACAGTCGCTGGTCAGATCGATTCTCCTCGCGTAGCGAGTGGTGGGGCGGGTGGGACTCGAACCCACGGCCGACGGATTATGAGTCCGCTGCTCTAACCGGCTGAGCTACCGCCCCGTACGGCGTGTCGCGTACATGTGTGCGCGCCGTCTGCCGCAGCATAGCCGCTCATACGATCTCCTGCTTCGGATGGTCGGCCTTCGCATGCGCTTCTTGACCTTGAGGACCTCGACGCGCCCCGCCCGGTTCCCCCGGACATGAAAAAGGACCCCTACGGGGTCCTCGTTCAGGCTGCTCCCCCGACTGGACTCGAACCAGTAACCTGCCGGTTAACAGCCGGCTGCTCTGCCAATTGAGCTACGGAGGACCGAGCTCCCCCGACTGGACTCGAACCAGTAACCTGCCGGTTAACAGCCGGCTGCTCTGCCAATTGAGCTACGGAGGAATGCCTCGTTGCATCGAACGTACCTACCTGGGTAGTCGCCAGGGGGCGTGCGCTCGCTGCGACACATACATTAGCGCAAGCAGGGGGGTGCTCCGCCAATCGGTATCCCCCGCGCCCGCAGCCCGCACAGGGGCGACGCAAGGGACCGACGCAGACGCAAGGGAAGGGTGGCCGCCATGCGCTATCGACTCACGTTCTTTGCCGGACTGGCCCTCGGTTACGTGCTCGGCACGAAAGCCGGACGCGAGCGCTACGAGCAGTTGAGGAAGTCCGCCCGGCAGGTCGCGCAGAACCCCGCCGTGCGCAACACCGCGGAGTCGGCGGCCCAGCAGGGTCGCGTCTTCGCCGGCAAGGCGTACCACGTGGTCAGCGACAAGGTCGGGGACCGGGTACCCGACGCGGTCGCCGCGCGCGTCCGCTCGCTGCGTGACCGCAACACCAACGGCTCCGCCGCGGACGACTGGGGTACCAGCAATACCTAGGGGGCGCATTGCCTCGGACGGACCAGCACGCGGCGCTCCCACCCCTTCCCGTGCGGCAGAATTTCTGCCATGGGGATAGTCGCCGGGCTGGACAGTTCGCCCGATTTTACGCGCATTGTCGTCTGTGACTCGGACACAGGGGCCGTGCTCAGGCAGGGGTATGCCCCGCACCCGCTGGAGCCGACGGAGAGCGGAGGGCGTCCGGCGGACGTCGATCCGCAGGCGTGGCTGCTGTCCCTGGGCGAGGCGGCCGGCGGCGGGTTGCTGGAGGGGGTGCAGGCGATCGGTGTGTCCTCCCAGCAGAACGGGCTGATCGCGCTGGACGCCCAGGGCAACACCGTGCGCCCGGCGATGGTCGGCGCCGACCGGCGGACCCAGGTCGCGGCGGCCGACCTCGTCGACGCGCTCGGGGGGCGCGGGGCGTGGGCGGAGGCCGTCGGCTGTGTGCCGGGGGCCGCGCAACCGGTGACCAAGCTGCGCTGGATGAGCCGTACGGAACCGGATGCCGCGATGCGGACGGCCGTACTGCTGCAGGCGCACGACTGGCTGGTCTGGCAGTTGCTCGGGCGGCCGGTGCGGCGGACCACCGACCGGGGCGGAGCCTCCGGGACCGGGTACTGGAACGCGGCGACCGGGCAGTACCGGACCGATCTCGTCGAGATGGCGCTCGGGCACCAGGTCATGCTCCCCGAGGTGCTTGGACCCTCGGACGCGGCCGGTACGACGCCGGAGGGGCTCCTTATCTCCGCCGGCACCGGCGACACCATGGCCGCCGCGTTCGGCCTCGGCATCGGCCTCGGTGACGCGGTGGTGTCGCTGGGGGCCAGCGGGTCCGTGATGGCCGTGCACACGGAGGCGCTCGTCGACTCCTCGGGGATGATCACCTCGCTGGCCGACGCCACGGGGATGCATCTGCCGGTCGTCACCACGCTGAACGCCGTACGGACGCTGCGCGGGGCCACCGAGATGCTGGGGGTGGCCGATCTGGAGGCGCTGTCCGACCTGGCGATGAAGTCGACGCCGGGGTCGCACGGGCTGGTGATGCTGCCCTACCTGGAGGGTGAGCGGACCCCGAATCTGCCGCACACGGCGGGCACGCTGGCCGGGCTGCGGCGGGAGTCGATGAAGCCGGAGCACTTCGCGCGGGCCGCGTTCGAGGGCATGCTCTGCGGGCTCGCGGACGCGCTGGACGTGCTGCGGGGGCGGGGCGTCGACGTCCGGCGGATCTTCCTGCTGGGTGCGGCGGCGGAGCTGCCGGCCGTGCAGGCGGCGGCGCCGGCGTTGTTCGGGGTGCCGGTGGTGGTGCCGCAGCCGGCGGACTACGCGGCGGTGGGCGCGGCCCGGCAGGCCGCGTGGGCGCTCGGAGTCTCACAGGGGGCGCTCGATCCTCGTACGCCACCGATGTGGCCGGGGGCGGCGGCGCAGGTACTGGAGCCGGGTGACGAGTTGGCCGTGGGACAGGCGGTGCGGCAGCAGTACGTGGCGGTGCGGGAGCAGACGCATCCTGGGGCGTTTCGGGCGTGAGCCGCCGAGCGGGGCGGCTGGGCGTTGAGGGATCGAGGGCCGCCCCAGTCGCAAAGACTGCGCACGCAACCTTCAACACTGGGTTAATTCGGTTGAGGTAACGCGGGTGGAGTGTTCGACGATGGGGGGTGGTGCGTCCCCGACCCGGTCCCCCACTCCGACTCCCACTCCCACTCCGAGAGATCTCGCGTGCTCATACGTTTGCTGAGAAGTCATCTACGTCCGTACCTGACACCGATCGCGTTGTTGGTGCTGCTGCAGCTCGTGCAGACGTGCGCCACGCTCTACCTGCCCACCCTGAACGCGGACATCATCGACGAGGGCGTGGTGAAGGGGGACACGGGTCACATCCTGTCCTTCGGCGCGCTGATGATCGGTATCTCGCTGGTGCAGGTCGTCTGCAACATCGGGGCCGTGTACTACGGCGCCCGCACGGCTGCGGCGGTCGGCCGGGACATCCGGGCGGCCGTGTTCGACCGGGTGCAGTCGTTCTCGTCGCGTGAGGTCGGTCACTTCGGCGCGCCGTCACTGATCACCCGGACCACGAACGATGTGCAGCAGGTCCAGATGCTGGTGCTGATGACGTTCACGCTGGTGGTGTCGGCGCCGATCATGTGTGTCGGCGGGATCGTGCTGGCGCTCGGGCTCGACGTCCCGCTGTCGGGGGTGCTCCTCGCCGTCGTACCGGTGCTCGGGATCTCCGTCAGCCTGATCGTGCGCCGGCTGCGCCCGCTGTTCCGCTCGATGCAGGAGCGGCTCGACATCGTGAACCGGGTGCTGCGGGAGCAGATCACCGGCAACCGGGTCATCCGGGCCTTCGTCCGGGACGACTATGAGAAGGAGCGGTTCCGGAAGGCGAACGTCGCACTCACGGACGTGTCGCTGGGGACGGGGCGGATGCTCGCGCTGATGTTCCCGATCGTGATGACCGTCATCAATCTGTCGTCGATCGCGGTGGTGTGGTTCGGCGCCCATCGGATCGACAGCGGCGGGATGGAGATCGGCGCGCTCACCGCGTTCCTCGCCTATCTGATGCAGATCGTCATGGCCGTGATGATGGCCACCTTCATGTTCATGATGATGCCGCGCGCGGAGGTGTGCGCCGAGCGCATCCAGGAGGTGCTCGACACCGGGTCGAGCGTGGTGCCGCCGGTCGAGCCGGTGCGGGAGTTGCGGCGGCACGGGTTCCTGGAGGTACGGGGTGCGGGCTTCCGCTATCCGGGTGCCGAGGAACCGGTGCTGAGGTCGATCGAGGTCGTGGCGCGGCCCGGCGAGACGACCGCCGTCATCGGGTCGACCGGCAGCGGGAAGTCGACGCTGCTGGGGCTGGTGCCCCGGCTGTTCGACGTCACCGAGGGCGAGGTGCTGGTGGACGGCGTCGACGTACGGACACTCGATCCGAAGGTGCTGGCCAAGGCGGTGAGTCTGGTGCCGCAGAAACCGTATCTGTTCTCGGGGACGGTGGCGACGAACCTGCGGTACGGCAATCCGGACGCCACGGACGAGGAGTTGTGGCACGCGTTGGAGGTGGCGCAGGCCAAGGAGTTCGTCGAGCGGCTCGAAGGCGGGCTGAACGCGTCCATCGCCCAGGGCGGGACGAATGTCTCGGGTGGGCAGCGCCAGCGGCTCGCGATCGCGCGGACGCTGGTGCAGCGGCCGGAGATCTATCTCTTCGACGACTCCTTCTCCGCGCTCGACTACGCGACCGACGCCGCCCTGCGCGCGGCGCTGTCGCGGGAGACCGCCGACGCGACCGTGGTGATCGTGGCCCAGCGGGTGGCGACCATCCGGGACGCCGACCGGATCGTCGTCCTCGACGAGGGCCGGGTCGTCGGCACCGGCCGCCACCACGAGCTGATGGCCGACAACGAGACCTACCGGGAGATCGTCCTCTCCCAGCTCACGGAAGCGGAGGCAGCCTGATGGCCGGGCCGTTGGCACGGATGGCGGGGTCCGGAGGCGGTCCCGATCAGCACTCCATGGACTTCAAGGGGTCCGGGAAACGGCTGCTCGGGCAGTTCAGGCCCGAGCGGTTCACGATGTACGCGATGGTCGTGTGCGCGCTGCTCAGCGTCGGGTTGTCGGTGCTGGGGCCGTGGATCCTCGGCAAAGCGACCGACCTGGTGTTCGCGGGCGTCGTCGGACGGGAGATGCCGGCGGGGGCCACGAAGGCCGAGGTCCTGGAGTCCATGCGGGAGCGCGGGGACGGCGGAGTCGCCGACATGCTCGCGGGCACGGACTTCACGCCGGGCAAGGGCATCGATTTCGACGCCGTCCTCACGGTTCTGCTGGTTGCCCTCGGCATCTTCCTGCTGGCGGGACTGCTGATGGCGGCAGCCACGCGGTTGTCCAACCGGGCCATCAACCGGACCGTCTACCACATGCGCGAGGAGCTCCAGGCGAAGCTGTCGCGGCTGCCGTTGTCGTACTTCGACCAGCGGCAGCGCGGTGAGGTGCTGAGCCGGGCGACCAACGACATCGACAACATCGGCCAGACGCTGCAGCAGTCGATGGGCCAGCTCGTCAACTCGCTGCTCACCATCATCGGTGTGCTGGTGATGATGTTCTGGGTGTCACCGCTGCTGGCGCTGGTCGCGCTGGTGACCGTACCGCTGTCGTTCGTAGTGGCCACGCGGGTGGGCAAGCGGTCGCAGCCGCACTTCGTGGCGCAGTGGCGGACCACCGGGAAGCTCAACGCGCACATCGAGGAGATGTACACCGGACACACGCTGGTGAAGGTGTTCGGGCGGCAGGAGGAGTCGGCGAAGCAGTTCGCCGAGGAGAACGAGCGGCTGTACCAGGCCGGGTTCAGGGCCCAGTTCAACAGCGGGATCATGCAGCCGCTGATGTTCTTCGTGTCGAACATCAACTATGTGCTGGTGGCCGTGGTGGGTGGGCTGCGGGTCGCGTCCGGTGCGCTGTCCATCGGTGATGTGCAGGCTTTCATCCAGTACTCGCGGCAGTTCTCCATGCCGCTGACGCAGGTGGCGTCGATGGCGAACCTGGTGCAGTCGGGGGTCGCCTCGGCCGAGCGGATCTTCGAGCTGCTGGACGCCGAGGAGCAGGCGGCCGACGCGGTGCCCGGGGTGCGGCCGGAGGAGCTGCGGGGGCGGGTGGCGCTGGAAGGGGTGTCCTTCCGGTACGAGGCCGACAAGCCGCTGATCGAGGATCTGTCGCTGGTCGTCGAGCCGGGGCACACGGTGGCGATCGTGGGGCCGACGGGGGCGGGGAAGACCACGCTGGTGAACCTGCTGATGCGGTTCTACGAGGTCACCGGTGGGCGTATCACCCTGGACGGGGTCGACATCGCCTCCATGTCCCGGGACGAACTCCGGGACGGGATAGGGATGGTGCTTCAGGACACCTGGTTGTTCGGGGGGACCATCGCGGAGAACATCGCGTACGGGGCGTCGGCCACGCGGAAGGTCACCCGGGGGGAGATCGAGGAGGCGGCTCGTGCGGCGCACGCGGACCGGTTCGTCCGGACGCTGCCCGACGGGTACGACACGGTGATCGACGACGAGGGGAGCGGGGTGAGCGCGGGTGAGAAGCAGCTCATCACGATCGCTCGGGCGTTCCTGTCGGATCCGGTGATCCTGGTGCTGGACGAGGCGACGAGTTCGGTGGACACACGGACCGAGGTGTTGATCCAGAAGGCCATGGCGAAGCTGGCGCACGGGCGGACGTCGTTCGTGATCGCGCATCGGCTGTCCACGGTTCGGGATGCGGACACGATTCTGGTGATGGAGAACGGGGCGATCGTGGAGCAGGGGGCGCACGAGGAGTTGTTGGCGGCGGAGGGGGCTTATGCGCGGTTGTACCAGGCGCAGTTCGCCGAGGCCGTGGCTGAGGTGGACTGACGTTTCTCGCCGACTGACGTTTCTCGCCCCCGCCGCCCCTACCCGTCCCGTCCCCAGGGGCTGCGCCCCTTCGACCCGCAGCTGCAGGTGAGTGGGGGCTGGTCACGCAGTTCCCCGCGCCCCTGGAAAGGAGGGGCTGCGCCCCCTGCTTTCATCGGCCCGCGGGGAACTGCGCGAACAACCACACCACCCGCGTCCGCCGACGCACCAGCTCCCGAGGTCTTTCGCGGGTGTCAGTCCAGGTAGCCCCTCAGTTGGTCGGCGAACGCGTGGTCCCTCAGTTTGTTCAGGGTCTTGGACTCGATCTGCCTGATGCGTTCGCGGGTGACGCCGAAGATGCGGCCTATCTCCTCCAGCGTGCGGGGGCGGCCGTCGTCCAGGCCGTAGCGCAACTGGACCACCTTGCGTTCGCGTTCGCCGAGGGTGGAGAGGACCGCTTCGAGGTGCTCCCTGAGCAGCAGGAACGCGGCGGACTCCACGGGACTCGTCGCGTCGCCGTCCTCGATGAGGTCGCCCAGGGCCACGTCGTCCTCCTCGCCGACGGGGGCGTGCAAGGACACCGGCTCCTGGGCGAGGCGGAGTACCTCGCTGACGCGTTCGGGGGCGAGGTCGAGATGCGCGGCCACTTCCTCCGGGGTGGGCTCGTACCCCCGCTCCTGGAGCATCCGGCGCTGGACACGGACGACCCGGTTGATCAACTCGACCACGTGGACGGGGACGCGGATGGTGCGGGCCTGGTCGGCCAGGGCGCGGGACATGGCCTGGCGGATCCACCAGGTCGCGTACGTCGAGAACTTGTAGCCGCGCGCGTAGTCGAACTTCTCGACGGCGCGGATGAGGCCGAGGTTCCCTTCCTGGACCAGGTCCAGCATGGTCAGACCGCGTCCGACGTAACGCTTCGCCACGGAGACCACGAGCCTCAGGTTCGCCTCGATGAGGCGGCGCTTGGCCATGCGGCCCATGACGACCAGGCGGTCGAGGTCGAGGGCGAGCCGGGTGTCGAGGGCGTGGGCGCGGCCCAGCTTCTCCTCGGCGAAGAGGCCGGCCTCGACGCGGCGGGCCAGTTCCACCTCCTCCGCCGCCGTGAGCAGGGGGATACGGCCGATCTCCCGCAGGTACTGGCGGAACAGGTCGGAGGACGGGCCGCTGGTGTCCGGGCGGGCGCGCGGCAGTTCCACGAGCTCGGGGGGATCGGCAGTTCCCAAGGCCTCCACCACGGCGGCGGGCGGCTCCTCGGGGTCGGGCGGGGGGCCGTCGGGGGCCGCTTCGGGGTGGTGCGCGGCGCGGCTCTGGGCGGGCACCGCGCTGATGACGTCGGGCTCCTCGTCCGGCTCCGCGCCGTCGGTACTCGGGGCGGTACTGATGTCGTTCTGTATGAGGGTCTGGGTCTGCACGGGGGCGACCTCCAGGAATGTCGCTGCTGAGGAGTACGGCAGCGGTACGTCGGGGATGGCACGGGCGGTCTCGCCGCCGTCCATCCCGTACTCATCGAGCGGAACCGCGGGGGTCTCGGACCCGTGGGGGACGGGTCGGCCGCGCTCCGAGGACTCAGGCACCGGAACCCAGTGTGGAGTACGACACACAGCCGCCACGAGGGGCGTGCGGTGACTTTTTGCGTCCGGTCCGTGACCCCGCGGTCACTCTGCCGTACGAGCGCGCTGCCGACAGGGCCCTTAACCGCTGGGAGGCGTGGCGAACGGGGTGGCTCCGGCGCGGGATTGGCATGTGCGCCGGGGACGTGCGCCTCCGGGGGCGCCGACCCGCACGCCCTCAGAGCGCCTCCGCGCCCCGCTCCCGCAACGCCTGGTCGTACTGCTGGAGAACCCACAACTCGTTCTGTACGGCGGCCAACTGGGCCGGGTCGCCCTGGGCGGCCGCCCGGGCCAGGCTGCTCTGGACGTCGCGCACGCGGCGCTCGACGGCCCGACGGCGCACGGTCACGAGCTGTGCGCCCGCGTAGACCTCGTCGACGCTCTTGCGCATGATTGCCTCGACCGCCAGCTCCGTCACCATGGCCCGTACCGTGTCGTCCGGCGCCGCCTCGCGGACCCGGACCAGGTACTCCTGCGGGTCCTCGGCGCCGTACTCGACACCGCCCGCCTCGATGATGGCCAGGCGGACGGCCGCGTACTGCTCGGCGGTGAACTCGTCGACCCCGTAGGCGTCGAAGGCGGGGGCGACCAGCTCCGGTCGTTGGAGGGCCAGTTTGAGGAGTTCGCGCTCGGTGGCGAACACCGGGTTGCGCAGCGTGAGGGCCGGGCCCGAGGGGGGACGGACGGTGGACTCGTACGGCCGGGACGGGCGCTGCGAGGCGGGGGCGGGGCCCTGGCCGCCGCGCTCGCGGGCCCAGCGGGCCAGCTGGGCGACGCGCTTGACGACGAACTGGGTGTCCAGGATGCCGAGCATGCCGGCGAGTTGGACGGCGACCTCGTGCTGGGCGCCGCTGTTCTTGATGCGGGCCACGATCGGCGCGGCCTCGTCGAGGGCGGCGGCGCGGCCGACCGGGGTCTCCAGGTCGTAGCGGGCGACGATCTGGCGGAGCGCGAACTCGAAGAGGGGCGTGCGGGGTTCGGTCAGCTCGACCACCGCGTCGTCGCCTTTCGCCAGGCGCAGCTCGCACGGGTCCATGCCGTCGGGGGCGATCGCGATGTACGTCTCGGCGGCGAACTTCTGGTCGTCCTCGAAGGCGCGCAGGGCCGCCTTCTGGCCGGCCGCGTCGCCGTCGAAGGTGAAGATCACGCGGGCCGAGCCGTTGTCCATCAGCAGCCGGCGGAGGATCTTGATGTGGTCACCGCCGAAGGCCGTGCCGCAGGTCGCGATGGCCGTGGTCACCCCGGCGAGGTGGCAGGCCATGACGTCGGTGTAGCCCTCCACCACGACGGCCCGGCTGGCCTTGGCGATGTCCTTCTTGGCGAGGTCGATGCCGTACAGCACCTGGGACTTGCGGTAGATCGCCGTGTCGGGGGTGTTGAGGTACTTCGGGCCGTTGTCCGCCTCGTAGAGCTTGCGGGCGCCGAAGCCGACCACGTCTCCACCGATGTCCCGGATGGGCCACATCAGGCGGCCCCGGAAGCGGTCGATGGGGCCCCGGCGGCCCTCCTGCGCGAGGCCGGACAGGAGCAGTTCCTTGTCGGTGAAGCCCTTGCCGCGCAGGAAGCGGGTCAGGTGGTCCCAGCCCTGGGGGCTGTAGCCGACGCCGAAGCGGACGGCGGCGGCCTGGTCGAAGCCGCGCTCGGCGAGGAAGATCCGGCCGGTGTCGGCCTCGGGGCTGGTGGCGAGCTGTTCCGCGTACCACTCGGCGGCGATCTTGTGTGCCTCGACCAGGCGGATGCGCTCACCGCGCTGGTGCGACGGGTTGTACCCGCCCTCCTCGTAGCGAAGGGTGATTCCGGCCTGCCCGGCGAGGCGCTCGACCGCCTCCGAGAAGGACAGGTGGTCGACCTTCATCACGAACGTGATGGTGTCGCCGCCCTCCTGGCAGCCGAAGCAGTGGAAGAGCCCCTTGCTCGGGCTGACCTGGAAGGACGGCGACTTCTCGTCATGGAACGGGCAGAGCCCCTTGAGGTTGCCCCCGCCCGCGTTCCGCAGCTGGAGGTACTCGGACACCACGGCGTCGATCGGGACCGCGTCCCGTACCGCCTTCACGTCCTCGTCATTGATCCGTCCTGCCACGCGGTGATTCTACGGGGGTCAGCTGACAGGGCCGGTGGGCACGATCCTGGGGCGTTCCCTGTGGAGCACAAGCGTGGACGGCCGATGCCCCGGACGGGCTGCGGTGACAACCCGATCTGCAGGCCGCCGCGGTAAGACCTGGTTCAGCAAGCGCGCACGTCGTGAGGGCGGCGTCGACCTCTGCCTTCTGTGGCGCCCCGCCGGTTTCGGCGGGGCGTTCGCCGATCTCGCAGCACACCTACTGGGCGCACAGACTCTCCAGTGACACGTGCGGGTCCGCCAGCGCCTCCGTGTCCACCCGGGACCGCGACCGGACCAGCCGCTGGATGGGATCCGTGACATCCCACACGTTCACGTTCATCCCGGCCAGCACACGGCCTTCCTTGACCCAGAACGCGATGAACTCCCGCTTCCCCGCGTCCCCCCGGATCACCACCTCGTCGTACGACCCGGGCGGGGCCCACCCCGAGTACTCCATGCCCAGGTCGTACTGGTCGGAGAAGAAGTAGGGCACCCGGTCGTACGTGACGTCCTGGCCCAGCATCGACCGAGCCGCGGCCGGCCCGCCGTTCAACGCGTTGGCCCAGTGCTCCACCCGCAGCCGGGTGCCGAACAGGGCGTGCGGGAAGGAGACGACGTCACCGGCGGCGTAGACGGCGGGGTCGGACGTGCGCAGCGCCGCGTCCACCACGATGCCCCCGCCATGGGCGCGGTCGGCGATCTCCAGCCCGGCGGCTTCGGCGAGGCCCACCCTCGGGGCCGCCCCGATCGCCGCGAGAACGTCGTGCGCCGGGTGCTCCTCCCCCGTGTCGGTCCGGGCGGCCAGCACCATCCCGTCCTGGCCGACGATCTCCGTGAGCCTCGCCCCGAAGTGGAAGCGGACGCCGCGCTCGCGGTGCAGCTCGGCGAAGAGGTTCCCGAGCTCGGGGCCGAGGACGCCGTGCAGTGGGGTGGGTGCCGGCTCCACGACGGTGACTTCCGCGCCGTACTCGCGGGCCGCGGCCGCCACCTCCAGGCCGATCCAGCCGGCGCCCGCGATCACGAGGTGGCCGTTGTCACGGCCGAGGGCGGCGAGGACGCCTTTGAGGCGCTCGGCGTGGGCGAGGCGGCGCAGATGGTGGACGCCCGCGAGGTCGGTGCCCGGGATGTCCAGGCGGCGGGGTTCGGCGCCGGTCGCCAGCAGCAGTTTGTCGTAGTGGACGAGGGTGCCGTCGTCACCGAAGCGGACCGTTTGGGCGGTGCGGTCGATGGCGTCGACGGTCTGGCCGAGGTGCAGCTCGACATCGTGCTGCGCGTACCAGGAGGGCTCGTGGACGAAGACGCTGTCGCGCTCCTCCTTGCCGAGCAGATAGCCCTTGGAGAGCGGCGGGCGCTCGTAGGGGTGGTCGCGTTCGTCGCAGATCAGTATCACGCGGCCGGTGAAGCCCTCCGCTCGGAGCGTCTCGGCCGCCTTCGCGCCGGCGAGACCGCCTCCGACGATGACGAATGTCTGATCCGCGTCGACCACTTGATGCCTCCTCTTGAGGGTGCGTCCACATGCGAGCGTCCCGCACAGAGCGTGATGCGGGAAGAGGGAGTGACCCGATCAGGCCACGGAGGGTCACGTGTCCGTGAACTTCCGCCCCGTCAGTCTCGCGTGCGACGAGCGGGCGGAGGTGTCGGTGAGGGAGGCGATCTGGTCGACGATCACCCGCTTGCGGGCACGGTCGTCCTCCGCCGTGTCGAACAGCGCGCGGAACTGGGGTTCGAGGCCTTCCGGCGCGCGGGCGGTGAGCGCCTCGGCGAGTTCGGCGACGACGATCCGCTGGTCGGCGCGGAGCCGCTCCTGCTCGGCCCGCTGCATCACGTACCGGTCGGCGACGGCCTTGAGGACCGCGCACTCCAGACGCGCTCCGCGCGGGACGACCAGCTCGGCGGCGTACCGGGTGAGGGGGCCGCTGCCGTACGTCTGCCGGGTGGCACCCTCGGCGGCGAGGCAGAAGCGGCCGATGAGCTGGCTGGTGGCGTCCTTCAACCGGGCCTGGGCGACGGCCGTCCCGTCGTACCCGTGCGGCCACCACTCCTGGTCGAGGAGGCGGTCGAGGGCCTCCGCCAGTTCGGCCGGGTCGGTGCCGGCGGGCACGTACCGGCCGCGCGCCACCTCGAACACCGCCTGCCGTTCGGGCTCCGCGTGCAGGCAGCCCGGGTCGATGTGGCCCGCGTGCAGGCCGTCCTCCAGGTCGTGCACGGAGTACGCCACGTCGTCGGACCAGTCCATGACCTGGGCCTCGAAGGTCGTGCTCGTGCCGGGGGCGTCCTTGCGGACCCAGTCGAAGACGGGGCGGTCGTCGTCGTACACACCGAACTTGGGGGACGTGGGGTCGGTGGGGTGCGCGCCGCGCGGCCAGGGGTACTTGGTGGCGGCGTCCAGGGCGGCGCGGGTGAGGTTGAGGCCGACGCTGACGAGTTCGCCGGTGGTGTCCGAGCGGACGAAGCGTTTGGGTTCGATCCTCGTCAGCAGGCGCAGGGACTGGGCGTTGCCCTCGAAACCGCCGCAGTCATCGGCGAATTCGTTGAGTGCCTGTTCGCCGTTGTGGCCGAAGGGCGGGTGGCCGAGGTCGTGGGAGAGGCAGGCGGCCTCGACGAGGTCCGGGTCGCAGCCGAGGGCCGCGCCGAGTTCGCGGCCGACCTGGGCGCACTCCAGGGAGTGGGTGAGGCGGGTGCGGGGGCTGGCGTCCCAGGCCGGGGTGCGGGTGCCCGGTGTGACCACCTGGGTCTTGCCGGCGAGCCTGCGCAGGGCGGCGGAGTGGAGGACGCGGGCGCGGTCGCGTTGGAAGGCGGTGCGGCCGGGGCGTTTGTCGGGCTCCGGGGCCCATCGTTCGGATGAGGAGGAGTCGTATGTGGTGGGGGATGCGGTGGGGGATGCGGTGCCTTCCATGACTCGACAGTAAGCGGGGGCGGTGACAAATGGGGGGCTGGTGGCCGAGAGGCCGTGTGCGGGTCACCCCGCCCGGCCCCGCCCCGCCCCGCCCCGCCCCGCCCTGAGTGATACCCACCACTCTCCGGGCGCCTCTGGGTCGGGCGTGCACGATCATGAGCCGAATGAACGCTCGTTTTCTTGGAATCGCCGACCTGGTCGAAACCCCGTCCGTGGCGGTCGTCGTCGACGTCATGCGTGCTTTCACCGTGGCCGCGTGGGCCTTCGCCCAGGGGGCGGAGAAGATAGTTCTCGCCGAGTCGCTGGACGAGGCCCTGGCGCTCAAGGCACGTCACCCGGACTGGGTGGCGCTCAAGGACGGGCCGCCCGCGCCCGGCTTCGACGCCGTCAACTCGCCGGGTCTGCTGCGGTCCGTCGACCTCGGCGGACGGACCGTCGTACAGAAGACCACTGCGGGGACGGTCGGCGCCCTCGCGGTGAAGGACGCGCCGCTGGTGCTGTGTGCCGGGTTCGTGGTCGCCGAGGCGACGGCTCGGCTCCTGCGGGCACGCGGGGGCGACGGTGTCACGTTCGTGGTCACGGGTGAGGACGGACGGGCCGACGAAGATCTGGCGTGCGCCCAGTACATCGCCCGGAGAGCCGCCGAGGCGGGGACGGACGCCCCCGAGGCGGCCGAGTTCCTCCGCCGCGCCGCGGCGTCGCGTGCCGCCGCCGAGCTGGCGGAGGGGGTGCGGCAGGGTGTCCATCCCGACGACGTCGCGCTCTGTCTCGAGCTCGACCGGTTCCCCTTCGCCATGGTGGCGGCCCTGGAAGGCGCGCTCATGGTCCTGCGTCCGTACGCCGCGCCCTCGCCGGCCGACGACGAGCCGGTCTGATCGTCCGCCCGCGTCGTCCTACGCCGTCGCCAGCGCCCGTTGGCCCGTCGGTCGCAGGGCCGCCGACGACTGGTCGTAGCGGTGCAGGATCAGGCTCGCCATCGCGGGGTGGGTGCCCAGCGGGGCCGACGCGATCCACGGCGCCACGTCCGCGCACTCCGTGGCGAAGCGGCCGGGGGCGGTGAAGTAGGAGGCCACGGCCGCTCGGGGGCGGCCCGCGGCGGCCAGGGCCCGCAGTGCGTCGGGGACGTTGGGGGCGGCGGTGGTGGCGTAGGCCGGGACCACCGGGACGCCCAGGCGTGCGGCGAGGAGCCGGGCGGTGCGGCCGGTGTCGACCTTCGACTCGGGGTCGCGGGAGCCGGCGGCGGCGAGTACGACGGCGCTGGTACGGCGGGTGGCGTCGTCCATGCGGGTGCTCCAGCCGGCCTCGACAAGTCGGGCGTGGAGGGCCTCCGCGAGGAGGGGGTGCGGGCCGAGAGGGGCCGCCACCCGGGCGCGTACACCTGCCTCCGCGACCATCTCGGGGATGTCCCGTTTGACGTGGTAGCCGCGGCTGAGGAGGAGGGGGACGAGGACGGCCTCCCGGTCACCGAGGGCGGCGAGGGTGTCGGGGAGCAGGGGCTCGTTCAGCTCGATGTGGCCGAGGTGCACGGAGAGGCCGGGGCGCTGCTCGCGGACGCGGTCCATGAGGGCGCGTACCGTCGCCAGGGCGCGCGGGTCGCGGCTGCCGTGCGCAACGAGGACGAGGGCGGGCCGAGGGGGGCGCCGGGTTCCGTCGCGGGAGACGAGGCTGAGCTGGGTGGCCAACTGATCACCGATCCGGTTCATGAGGTGCGCCGTACTGCCGAGGTGTGCGTTCGACTTGCTCGTCGTCGCCGTCATGCACCGATGGTGCCGGGAGGAGGTTGCCTCCCCGTTGCACGGTGGTGACGGGTGTTTACCAGGGCATCACGGGACGCCGTGAAGGTATGTGAACCGCCCCGACCTGGTGCTTTTCCTCATTCGAGTGAAACTTGTCACGCTGCGCGGTGAACCGGATCACCGCAGATGACGTCTTCGTTGGACGAGAGGACGGGCGCTGTGGGCGCCGTCGGAAACAAGCAGGACACATACGCAGGACACATACGCGGGGCACACGGCGGGGCGTACGTGAGTCCGAGGAACGGGGACTTCGGTGAGGCAGGTCTGGCGAGTCGTCCGGCTGCCGCGCACGCGCGCGGGGCGGCGGCGGGCCGTACAGGCGGCGATGCTGCTGTGCGTGCTGGCGCTGCTGCCGCCGACCTGGATGTTCACGGCGGCCGGCGACCGGCTGCGGACCACGGCCGACGTGCCGAGCACCGAGGTCGCGGTGGTCTTCGGCGCGGGACTGTGGCAGGGCGAGCCGTCCCCGTACCTGGCCCGGCGGCTGGACGCGGCGGCCGAGCTGTACCGCGCGGGCCGGATCAAGGTGGTGCTGGTCACCGGGGACAACAGCCGGAAGGAGTACGACGAGCCGGACGCGATGCGCGGCTACCTCACCGAGCACGGGGTGCCCGACGACCGCATCGTCAGTGACTACGCCGGGTTCGACACCTGGGACTCCTGCGTCCGCGCCAAGAGGATCTTCGGTGTGGACCGCGCGGTGCTGATCAGCCAGGGCTTCCACATACGCCGGGCGGTCGCCCTGTGCCAGGAGGCGGGCGTCGAGTCGTACGGAGTCGGTGTCCAGAACCGGCACGACGAGACCTGGTACTACGGCGCCACCCGGGAGCTCTTCGCCGCGGGCAAGGCCTCCCTGGACGTGCTGTTCGAGCCGGACCCGCACTTCCTCGGGCCTGAGGAACCGGGGGTCGAGCGGGCGCTGGCATCGGCGCGTTAGCGCCCGGCCGGTGCGGGGGACCCGGTCGTCTTCACGCGGAACCGCTCCCGGTCCCGAGTCCGCCCGCCCCTCCCGTCCTGCGCTTCGCCCGCCTACCCCGTCCTCTGACTCGCCCACCGCTGACCGGCGAGCCGTGCCGCCCGCCGGTGAGCGCGAGCCGTGCCGCCCGCCGGTGACCGGCGAGCCGTGCCGCTCGGGCCGCCGCCGGTGTTCCTCACGGCGGGCCAGGGGCCGCCGGGAGGTCCCCGTGCCGGTCGTGTAACGGGGAGCGTCCCGGGGCGTAACACGTCCGACGCACGCTGAGCGGTATGCCGAACTCCGCGACGCCCACCCACTGCCCGTACTGCGCCCTGCAGTGCGGGATGAACCTGACGCCCGGTGCGGACGGGACCGAAGGGGTCGTAGTGGTCACGGAGCGCGCGGACTTCCCGGTGAACCGGGGAGCGCTGTGCGGCAAGGGCCGTACGGCCCCGGCTGTGCTCTCGTCCCGGGTAAGGCTGACCAGTCCCTTGGTCAGAAGGGCGGGCAACCTGGAGCCCGCCTCCTGGGACGAGGCACTCGACCGGATCGCCGAGGGGCTCACCCGCACGCGGACGGAACATGGCCCGGACGCGTGCGGAGTGTTCGGCGGTGGCGGGCTCACCAACGAGAAGGCGTATCTGCTCGGCAAGTTCGCGCGGGTCGTGCTCGGCACCTCGCAGATCGACTACAACGGCCGCTTCTGCATGTCCTCGGCGGCGGCCGCTGGGATCAAGGCGTTCGGGCTGGACCGGGGGCTGCCGTTCCCGCTGGAGGACATCCCGAGGACGGGATGTGTCGTCCTCGTCGGGTCCAACCTCGCCGAGACCATGCCGCCGGCGCTGCGCTACCTCACCGAGCTGAAGGAGAACGGCGGCAAGCTGATCGTCATCGATCCGCGCCGCACGCGTACGGCCGAACAGGCCGATCTGCATCTCTCCCCCCGCCCCGGCACCGATCTGGCCCTCGCCCTCGGCATGTTGCACCTGATCGTGGCCGAGGGGCGGACGGACGAGGAGTACATCCGCGAGCGGACCAGCGGCTGGGAGGAGGCCCGGGCGGCGGCCATGGCGCACTGGCCGGAGTACGTGGAACGGATCACGGGGGTGTCCGTTCCCGAACTCCGCGAGGCGGTGAGGCTGTTCTGCGAGCCCGAGCACGCGATGGTGCTCACGGCGCGCGGTCCCGAGCAGCAGTCCAAGGGCACGGACACCGTCGGCGCGTGGATCAACCTCACGCTGGCGACGGGCCGGGCCGGACGGCCGCTGTCCGGGTACGGCTGTCTCACCGGGCAGGGCAACGGGCAGGGCGGGCGCGAGCACGGTCAGAAGGCCGACCAGCTGCCCGGCTACCGCAAGCTGGTCGACCCCGAGGCGCGGCGGCACGTCGCCGAGGTCTGGGGCGTGGACCCGGACAGCCTGCCCGGCCCGGGGCGTAGCGCGTACGAGCTGCTGGACGCGCTCGGCGGTGACATCAAGTCGCTGCTGCTGATGGCTTCCAACCCGGTGGTGTCGGCGCCGCGCGCCGCGCACATCGAGGACCGGATCAAGTCGCTGGACTTCCTCGCGGTGTGCGATGTCGTGCTGTCGGAGACGGCGGCGCTCGCGGATGTCGTCCTGCCGGTGACGCAGTGGGCGGAGGAGACGGGCACGACGACCAACCTGGAGGGCCGGGTGCTGCTGCGGCGGCGGGCGATCACTCCGCCCGAGGGTGTCCGCAGCGACCTGGAGGTCATGCGCGAGCTGGCCGACCGGCTGGGCGTCGAGAAGGGCTTCGCGACCGACCCCGAGGAGGTCTTCGACGAACTGCGCCGGGCCAGCGCGGGCGGGCCCGCCGACTACTCGGGGATCACGTACCGGAGGCTGGCGGAGGAGAACGGGGTGTTCTGGCCCTGCCCGGCGTCGGAGCCCGTTCCGGAACATGTTGCGGAACTTGTTGCGGAACACGGTGCGGAACCCGCGCCGGAAACCGTCTCGGATCCGACGCGGGCGCACACACCGGATCCGGCGCGGGCACACACGCCTATTCCGACGGCTGCAGACGCACCGATTCCGACGGCGGCAGACGCACCGGGTCCGGCCCAGGCGGGCGCACCCGCCTCGGCGCCGCTACCCGTGCCGGCCGCCCCGGAGGTCCACCCCGGCACACCGCGTCTCTTCCTCGACCGGTTCGCCACCGAGGACGGCCGGGCCCGGTTCGCGCCGGTCGCCCACCGGGCGATCGCCGAGGAGCCGGACGAGGAGTACCCAGTGCTGCTGACCACCGGGCGTGTGGTCGCCCAGTACCAGTCGGGCGCCCAGACCCGGCGGGTCGACGAGCTGAACGCCGCCGCGCCCGGCCCGTTCGTGGAACTGCATCCCCGGCTGGCCGAGCGGCTCGGCGCGGCGGAGGGCGACCCGGTGGCCGTGGTGTCCCGACGGGGCCGGGCCGTGGCCCCGGCTCGCATCACGACCGGTATCCGCCCCGACACCGTCTTCATGCCGTTCCACTGGCCGGGCGAGGGCCGCGCCAACACCCTGACCAACCCCGCCCTCGACCCCACGTCCCGCATGCCGGAGTTCAAGGCGTGCGCGGTGCGGGTGGAGGCGGTGCCATTGCGCACCGAGACCGGAAGATCGTAGGAGGCGACGAGCACGATCTCGCCCTCCTCGGCGGGCTCGGACAGATGGACGGAGCCTACGAAGCCGCCGTTCCGCTCGACGAACCCGGCGAGCCACGCCTCGACGTCGGGCCGGGCGTTCTTCAGGACGGTCTCGTTCAGGGGACGGCGTTCATGTGGGGGCTCCTCGGTAACGCTTCGCGCAGCCACCGCCGCTCAACCGCGCAGACGCCAGTCCCCGCTCTCGATCAGCCGTCCCCTGGCGCGGAGACCGGCCGCGACCGTCGGGGCGGCGACGTAGACCCAGGCCCGTACGACCGTGCCGTCGGCGAGGGTGGCCGCGCGTTCCACCCGCTCGTAGAGGTTGGCCGGGTCGCCCGGGGCGTACTCCTCCAACTGGTCCAGGGTGCGCAGGAGTTCGGCGTAATGCTGGGGGTGGGCGGTGACTATCTCACCGCTCACTGTGCGCGCTCCCCTGCCCCTCCCGCCCGCACCGCCACCGCCACCGCCACCGAGGTTTTCCACCGCGTACGGGTAGCCGGGGCCGTCGTAGAGCGCCATGCCGGGCATCCTGGCCGGTTCCTCCGTGAGGGTGCGGCCGCGCAGGAAGAGGTCGTGGTTGGGCTCGCCTGGGCGGAGGGTGCCGTAGACGAAGAAGGGGAGCACCGTTGTCGTCTCTCCTGCCCCAGGGGACGGGACGTCAGCGGGTGACGGGAAGGGCATCGGCGTACGCGTTGGGCGGTCGGGGGGCCTTCTCGACGGTGTGGGCGTCGACGGCGGCCCCGGCGGAGCTCGTGCCGAGGGTGCCGGAGGGGTGCCAGGTGCCGGTGAGGGTGACCCAGGTGTCGGCGGGCGGGGGCGGAGCGCCGTGGACGCGTACCTTCACGAACTGGGCGTCGGCGGCACAGCAGCTGACGATGGCGCGGGTCAGGTACCAATCGGCGTTCCCGTCGTCGCCGCCGTCCTCGGCCGAGGTCGAGTTGTCGGGGGTGACGAAGCCGGTCATCTCGACGGTGCGGCCGTCGATGGCCCGATCACGGTCCTGCTGCACCCGGCGGGTGAAGTCGGTGAGCGTGATCGGGAGCGGTGAGGTCTTCGGCAGGGGGTCGAAGTCGTCCTGGTCGGTGACCGTCACCGCCTTCGGTGCCTCCCGGGACGCGGTGTACGCGCCAATGGCCGGTGGGGCGTAGAAGAGCAGGCTCAGCGCGGGGAGCAGCAGGAGCCAGGCGACTCGGGGTGGGGTGGAGTGGTCGTGACCGTGGTCGTGGTCGTGACCGTGCTCGTGGTCGTGGCCTCCGTGGTTGGGGTCGTGGCCTCCGTGGTTGGGGTCGCGGCTGTGGTCGTCGGTGGCTGCGACAGTGCCGGTGTCGTCGTCGGCTTTCTGTTCGTCTCTTTCGCCTGGTCTCCACAGGGACCAGGCCTCCGCTGCGCCCAGGACGAGCAGCAGTGCGCCCGAGGCCACGAGGAGGGGGTGCATGCCCTCCTTGACGTATCTCAGGTAGTCGTCGGTGACGACGGTGGCGTGCAAGAGGCCGAGTCCGCTGAGGAGGAGCAGGAGCGCCTGGAGGGGGCGTTTCACAGGAGTACGGCTCCGATCAGGACGCTGCACAGGATCGCGACGACGGTCGTCGCGGCGGAGAAGCGGACCGCGAAGGCCCGGCCGAAGGTGCCCGTCTGCAGGGCGATCAGCTTCAGGTCGACCATGGGGCCGACCACCATGAAGGTCAGCCGCGCGGTGGGTGAGAAGCCGGTGAGGGAGGCGGCGACGAAGGCGTCCGCCTCGGAGCACACCGAGAGGAGGATGGCGAGCGCGGCGAGGAACAGTACCGACAGCCAGGGCGAGTCGGCGAAGGTGTCGAGCACGGTGCGCGGGACGAGCACATTGAACGTGGCCGCCGCCATCGCGCCGACGACGAGGAAGCCGCCCGCGTGCAGGAAGTCGTGCTGGAAGCCGGTCCTGAACTCGTTCCAGCGGCTCTGCCCGGGCCGGTGCCCCGTGTGCCGCGCGACCGGCTTCAGCCACTCCGCACGCCCCAGCCAGAGCCACAGCCAGCCCATCGCGGCGGCGGTGACAAGGGAGGCGAGCAGCCGGGCCAGCACCATGGCGGGGCTGCCGGGGAAGGCGATGGCCGTGGCGGTCAGGACGATCGGGTTGACGGCTGGGGCGGAGAGGAGGAAGGCGAAGGCGGCGGCCGGGTCGACTCCGCGACGGATCAGGCTCTGCGCGACCGGCACCGAGGCGCACTCACAGCCCGGCAGTACGACTCCGGCGGCACCGGCGACCGGGACCGCGAGCGCCGGTTTCCTCGGTAGGACACGGGTGAACACCCGCGCCGGGACGAAGGCGTTGATGGCACCGGACAGGGCCGTGCCGAGCAGCAGGAACGGCAGCGCCTGCACGGTGATGGAGAGACACACGGTCCGCCACGCCTGGACCGCCGGCTCCTCCATCCCCCGGCCCACCGCGAACAGCACGACACCGGGGACGACGGCCGCGCCGAGGAGCAGCAGGGGCCAGTGGCGGGGCCAGGCGCGGCCGTCTTCCGGCTCGGCGAGGGGTCTTGCCCCCAGCCCTGTCCGGCCGGCCGTTCCGTCTGTCGTCTGCATGTACCCACTCCGAATGTCCGGACGATCGGATCGAACATAGCGGGCGCTCCGGATCGGCGTCTCAGACCTCGCCCAGGAGGGAGGTGAGGCCGTCGTCGAGCGCCGATTCCAGGTCCTCGCCGCCGAGCGCGACGACGGCGTACGAGCGGTGCAGGAAGAGTCGACCGCGGCCAAGCCCTCATGTGTTACGCCGTGTTCACGGTTACCCGCTGTGACGCGTGTCACTTTGTGTGATTGCTTGAGATTTTCGTCATCCCTACATACAAAATCGTCCTCATCCCATCAGCAGGCGACTGGAGAACGTTCCCGCCATGACCGACGGCCCGTCCGGGCCCGCGACCGCCGCAAGCGCTCCAAGTAGCACGAGCGCCACGCGTGCCACGAGTGCCACGAGTGCCACGAGTGCCACGAGTGCCACGAGTGCCACCACCGTCGCGTACACCCGGATCTACGAGGAGCAGCATCCGCGGCTCGTCGCGTACGCACGCTCCCTCACCCGGAACTCCTGGACCGCTGAGGACCTCGTCGCCGAGGCTCACTTCCGGGTGTGGCGGCGGCTCTCCGGGGGCCATGAGATCGACAACGTGCCCGCGTATCTGATGACGACGGTGCGGCATCTGGCGGCGGCGGTCGGCTCCAGCGCCGCGCGCGAGACACCGCTGGATCCGACTGCTCCCGAGCGGGTCGAAACCGATGTCCGGGTAGCCGACGCCGCCGACCCCGCCGAACAGGTCTCCTCCGTCGATCTGCTGGTGCGGGTGCTGGGCCAGCTGCCCGAGCGGTGGGTGCGGGCTCTGTGGCTGGCAGAGGCGGAGGGGCAGCCGCTGGAGACGGTCGGGCAGCGCATCGGCGCGAAGCAGGGCGCGACGGCGGTCCTGCTGCACCGGGCGCGCGAGGGGATGCGTCAGGCGTTCCTGCGGGAGCAGCCCGGGGCGCCGATCGACCCGGCGTGCCAGGTGCGTTGGGGGCGTATGCCGGCGTATGTGCGCGGTACCGCGACCGCTCGGCAGTCCGAACAACTGCTCAGCCATGTGGACGTGTGCGACGACTGCCGGGCGCGGCTGGCCGTGCTGATGCGCACGAACGACCGGCTGCCCGCGCTCGTCGGTCCGGCTCTTCTGGTGTTCGTCGTGGGCGGGGGCGGGGCCAAGGTGCTGACGGCCCTCACGGGGGGCTCCGCCGGTACGGCCACGGTGTTCGGTTCCGCGGGTGGGGTGAAGGTGCCCACTGTGGCGGCGGTCGGTGCGGCTGCGGCTGCCGCCGCCGTCGTGGCCGGCGTCGTCCTCGGGCCCCTCGACGCAGGGGCGGGCCCCGCACGACGAGCCCCGGTCGCGCAGGCACCGGCACCGCACCGCCCCGAGGCCGCCCCGTCTCCCGACGCCGTCCAGCACCGGGGCGCGATCACGGACGCGGCGGTCTCGCCCCGGGTGGAGCGGGGCGAGCTGGGGGTGGCTGCGGCTGAACCGCCGGGCGGTGGGGAAGCCGGGGGCGAGGCAGTGCGGGTTGCGGAACCCGACGGGGGCAAGGAGCCGAGGGCCGAGGGGCCGGGGGCCGAGGAGCCGAGGGCCGAGGAACCGAGGGCCGAGGAGCCGAGGGCCGAGGAGCCGAGGGCCGAGGGGCCGAGGGCCGAGGGGCCGGGGGCTGCGGAGCCCGGCGGCGATGAGCGGACTCGGCCTGTGGCGGAGCCGCCGGTGGAGGTGGCGCCGCCGGTGGAGGTGGCGCCGCCGGTGGAGGTGGCGCCGCCGGTAGAGGAAGCCCCGCCGGTAGAGGAAGCCCCGCCGGAGGCCGAGCCGCCGGTAGAGGAGACCCCGCCCGTCGCGGAACCACCTGCGGAAGAGGCCCCACCCGAAGCCGAACCCCCCGTAGAAGAGGCCCCACCCGTCGCGGAACCACCTGCGGAAGAGGCCCCACCCGAAGCCGAACCCCCCGTAGAAGAGGCCCCACCAACGGCTGAACCACCTGTCGCGGAACCACCCGTTGTGGAGCCTCCCGTCACGGAACCGCCCGTCGTGGACGTGCCCGTTCCGCCGGAGGGGGTTGAACCGGGGACCGAGTACCCTGCGCCGCCAGAGGACCCGTCGCCGGAGCCTCCAAGGGGTGGGCCCTGGGGGCCTGGAGGCGGTTGCTGATGACGTCGGTTTCGCGGCGCCTGACACACTCGCCCCGTGTTGGATGCCGAGGAGTTCTGGGCCTTGGTGGACGAGGCGTGCGCCGAGGTTGACGCGCTGGGGCTGGACTTCGACGATCGGCGCGCGGCGATCGAGCGCGCGTGCGAGGAGGGGCTGGTGCGCCGCACGCCCGCCGAGATCGTCGAGTTCTCCCTGCGTCAGTGACAGCTGCGCGACCATGCCTACCGGTACGACCTGTGGGCGGCGGCGCACCTCATCGAGGGCTGGTGGTTCGACGACGCGCCCGACCGGAGACAACCCCTACCGCGAGGGTGACCAGCAGGGCGACTGACGCCCTGCACCACACCCGGTCCCTGCCGCTCCAGGGGCGTCGCGAGGTGCAAGGGCAGCACTGGGTGACGCCCGCCTGTGCGCCCCGGCGGGGACGGGCCCGCCCCCGACCACGCACGGGAGCCCTTCAGGCCTCGCCGCCTCCCTCCTGCCGGCAGGCCGCCCGCGCGCCCCGGTCACCCGTTCACACCCCCGCCCGTCACCCGGGACGTCCCCTTCCTCCGCGATTCCCGCGCCCACCCCTGTGACCTGCCCAAACGCCCCACAGTCAGGTCCCTCCCCACCCCTCCCCACCCCTCCCCTGACACCCATTCACCTCATTCCTGACAACCCATCAGGAAGCGCGTCGGGCCGAGAGCCACTTTGCTCGGAAGGGAACGGAGGACTCTCGGAGGAGGCTGCACGATGCGACGTACCGCCCGGCCGCTGGCCACGACCGCGCTCGCCCTCGCGTTCGCGGCCCTCGGCGGCGCACCCGCGTACGGCGGGGCGGGCACCGGGCGGCTCGAAGTCTCCCCCGCCGCCGTCGTCCCCGGCGACGAGGTCACCGTCGCCACGGCCGCGTGCGGCGCCGACGGTGCCGCGACCGGGGACGCCGGCGCGGTCGGCGCCGGGCCCTTCCCGCTCGCCCCCGACGCCGGGCAGGGGCGGCTCGGCGGGCGGTTCGAGGTACCGCCGAGCGCGCAGCCCGGGACGTACGAGATCGTCGCGACCTGCGCGGACGGGGCCTCCCGGGCCACCGGCGACCTGGTCGTCTCGCTCACCGGCACGCGGAGCGGGCCGCCGGCGTATCCGAGAGGAAGTGTGAAGACGGGGGTCGGGGGCGCACTCGGTCCCGACCCCGTGCAGGCCGCGGCGGGTGTGGCGGCCCTGGCCGTCGCCGCCGCGGGCGGTACCTGGCTCCTGCATCGCCGGGCGAGAGGCGACGGGATCTGACGGACACCCTCCGCCGTCCGTCCGCCGGTACCGCCGTCCCCTCCTCCCCTCCGGGCCCGACGCCCCTCGGCCCGGAGGGGAGGAAGAGGGAGGAAAAGGAAGGAAAGGGAGGAAGAGGGCCTCCAGTGCGGGACCTCCCGCCCTACGGGGCCGTCCGTTCGTGAGGAGGAAGCTGTGCGTCGGGTCTCCAATGGCGTCATAGCCGGGGTCACCGTGGTGGCCCTCTGTTCGGGCGCGTGGTTGCTGCGCAGCGGGACCGCCTCGCACGCGCCGCCGCAGCCGTCGGCCGCGCAGGCCCTCGATCGATCCGGGAGTGCGTCGGGCACGTGGAGCCAGTCGGGGGACGGCGGGCCGGTAGCCGCCGCGCTGCCCCCCTCCCCGCCCGTGCGGATCCGCATCCCCTCCCTCCGCGTCGACGCGCCGCTCATGGGGCTCCGCCTCACCCCCACCGGCAGCCTCGACGTCCCGCCCGCCGAGCAGGAGAACCTCGCGGGCTGGTACGAGGCCGGCACCACCCCGGGCGAGCGGGGCACCGCGATCGTCGCCGGGCACGTCGACAACGCCGACGGTGCCGCCGTCTTCTTCCGCCTGGGCGCGCTGCGGCGGGGCGCCACCGTCGAGGTGGACCGGCGGGACGGCGGCACCGCCCTGTTCACGGTGGATGCGGTTGAGGTGTACGACGCTCGGAACTTTCCCGACGAGAAGGTGTACGGGGCCGCGTCGAGGCCCGAGTTGCGGGTCATCACCTGCGGCGGCGGGTACTCCCGGACGACCGGCTACCAGGGGAACGTGGTCGTCTTCGCCCATCTCACCGGGGATCGTGTCGGCTGATCACCGACCCGCGAACCGCCCCCCTGACCCAGCCCCGCGACGTGCGACCTCCGCCCCAGCCGCCCGACGCCCCCCGGCCCTCACGCCACCCACTGCTCGTACCCCATCTTCGCCACCAGCGTGAACACGACCGTCAGCAGCACGACGCGGACGAAACCGCTGCCCTTCTTGAGGGCGGTGTGGGCGCCCACCGTCCCGCCGACGAGGTTGAAGACCGCCATCAGGGCCGCCAGTTGCCAGTAGACCGTCCCCTTCCAGGCGAAGGTGGCCAGCGCGCCCGCGTTGGTGCAGCAGTTGACGATCTTGGCGGTGGCGGAGGCCGTGACCAGGTCGAGGTGGAGGACGGCCGTCAGGGCCAGGACCAGGAACGTGCCCGTGCCGGGGCCGACGAGACCGTCGTAGAAACCGATGCCCACTCCCGCGAGGCCGATCGCGGCGAGGACGCGGCGCGCGGAGACCGGGCCCGTGCCGGGGGCCGTGCCGAAGGAGGGGCGCAGGATCACGAAGGCGCCCACGGCGAGCAACACCACCATCACCACCGGCTTCAGAACCTCGGTGCTCATGCCTGCGGCCACGAAGGCACCGGCCGTCGAGCCCGCGAGGGCCGCGAGGCCGATGCGTACGGCGATCCGCACGTCGACGGGGGTGCGGCGGGCGTACGTCACCGCGGCGCCCGTCGTGCCGACGATGGCTACGGCCTTGTTGGTGCCCAGCGCGTACTGGGCGGCCGAGGCGCCGTTCGGCAGGCCGAGGAGAAGGGCGGGGAGGAGCAGGAGCCCGCCGCCGCCCACGACCGCGTCGATCCAGCCGGCCGCGAGGGCGGCCACGCAGAGGACGACGACCATGGTCAGCGATATGTCAGGCATGTTCGCGACCCTATGCGGTGGGATGGGCGCGCCGTGCATCGACCTGAGGGTCTTCTGAGGTTGGGCGCCGTTGCTTCTCCTCCCCCGGCCGGTCCGCCCCCGGGCCGGCCCGCCCCTGATGTTTCGCCCCGCCCCCCGCCCGACGTGACCTACGGCACGCACCCCGCCGCAGCCCCGCCCCACCCCCACCCTGCGCCGTCCTCCCGTATACGTCCGCATCACCGCCGTATCGCCAGGTCAGCAGCGTGATCGTGGGCCTCCTCACACCCCACCCGGGGCTTGTGGAAACCCCTCACACTCCACTCGGGGCCGCAGGGAGGGCAGCGTTCCTCGTGGGAAACAGATGCGATGCGGTCGGGTAACACCGGCACCGCACGCTCAAGGACATGACCTCGAATGAGCGTGTGGTGGTGATCGGCTCCGGCCTCGCGGGCGTACGTCTCGCCCGGCGGCTGGGAGAGCTCGGCATGCCCGCCACCCTGGTGGGTGAGGAGGAGCACACACCGTACAACCGGGTGCTGCTCGCCGAAGTCCTGGCCGGGCGGTACGCGCCCGAGGTCATCGCGCTGCCTGCCCCGGCCGAGCTGACGCGTGGCCGGGTGGTCCGCATCGACCGCGAGACGCGAGCCGTACATCTCGCGGACGGTGCGGAGATCGCGTACGACAAACTGGTCCTCGCGACCGGCTCCAACCCGGTGCTGCCGCCGCTGCGCGGTCTCTGGGACCCGGAGCGGCACGAGTTCCCCGACGGTGTGCACGCCTTCCGGACCATGGACGACTGTCTGGGTCTGTCGAAGGCGGTGCGGCCGGGTGTCCGGGCCGTCGTCATCGGCGGCGGGCTCCTCGGGGTCTCCGCCTCCCGCGCGCTCGCCCTGCGCGGCGCCCAGGTGGTCCTCGCCCAGCAGGGCGAGCGACTGATGGAACGTCAGCTCGACCCGTCCGCTTCCAAGTTGGTGCGTCGGCACCTCGCCGACCTCGGCGTCGAGGTGCACACCGAGACACGCGTACGTGCGGTGCGCAGCGTCGGCGGGACCGTGCGGTCGGTGTCGATGGCCGACGGGTACGCGCTCGACGCGGACCTGGTCGTCATCGCCTGCGGCGTCCACCCCCGTGTGGGTCTGGCCCAGGAGGCGGGGCTCGCGGTGCACAAGGGCGTCATCGTCGACGAGGAGCTGCGCACCTCCGACCCGCACATCCACGCGATCGGCGACTGCGCCCAGTTCGAGGGCACGGTCTACGGGCTGGCCACCCCGGCGCTCGAACAGGCCGACGTCCTCGCGGAGTTGCTGGCCGGGAACGCGAACTCCCGTTACAGCGGCACCCGCGCCCTGACCCGGCTGACGCTCGCCGGACAGGACTTCCTCGATCTCGCCGCGTTCGGCGAGCCCGAGCCCCGGCCCGGTGACGACGTCATCCAGCTCGCCGACGCCACCCGCGGCACCTACCGCAAGGTCGTCGTCCGCGACGACCGCCTGGTCGGCGGGGTGCTCGTCGGCGAACTCGGCACCGTCGGCGCGCTCGCCCGCGCCTGGGAGGGAGCAGAGCCGCTCCCCCAGAACGGCGCTCCTCTGCTCCACCTGCTCACCAACGATGGAGGCTCCTGATGACCGCCACCCTGGGGGCCACCCCCACGATCGTGCTCGTCGGCCACGGCATGGTCGGCCAGCGCTTCCTCGAGGCGCTCGCCGAGCGCGGCCTGACCGCCACGCACCGCGTGGTCGTGCTGTGCGAGGAGCCGCGCCCGGCGTACGACCGAGTGGCGCTCACCTCGTACTTCGCGGGCAAGACGCCCGAGGACCTCTCCATGACCGACATGGAGTTCATCGAGACGCACGGTATCGAGCTGTTCGTCGGCGACCCGGCGGAGACGATCGACCGCGAGGCAAGGAAGGTCACCGCCCGCTCCGGTCAGGTCTTCGAGTACGACATCCTCGTCCTCGCCACCGGCTCGTACCCCTTCGTGCCTCCGGTCCCGAACAAGGACGCCGAGGGCTGCTTCGTCTACCGCACGATCGACGACCTGCTCGCGATCGAGGAGTACGCGAAGAACGTCGAGGTCGGCGCCGTGGTCGGCGGCGGTCTGCTCGGTCTTGAGGCGGCCGGCGCGCTGAAGGGCCTCGGACTCACCTCGCACATCGTGGAGTTCGCGCCCCGGCTGATGCCGGTGCAGGTGGACGACGGCGGTGGCGCCGCGCTGCTGCGCACCATCGAGGAGATGGGGCTGAGCGTCCACACCGGTGTGGGCACGCAGGAGATCGTCGTCGGTGAGGACGGCGCGGTCACCGGGATGAAGCTGTCCGACGGCTCTGAACTCGCCACCGGCATGGTGGTGTTCTCCGCCGGTGTCCGCCCCCGCGACCAGCTCGCCCGCGACTGCGGTCTGACGGTCGGCGAGCGCGGCGGCATCACCGTCGACGAGCAGTGCCGGACCGTCTCCGACCCGCACGTCTTCGCGATCGGCGAGTGCGCGCTGGCCTCCGACGGCCGGGTGTACGGCCTGGTGGCCCCCGGGTACGAGCAGGCCGAGACGGCCGCGGCCACCATCGCGACGGACGAGGCGGCCTTCACCGGCGCCGACCTGTCCACCAAGCTGAAGCTCCTCGGCGTCGACGTGGCCTCCTTCGGTGACGCGCACGGCGCGACCGCCGACTGTCTGGACGTCGTGTACTCCGACTCCCGCTCGGGCGTCTACAAGAAGCTGGTCATCGGCCGCGACGGCGAACTGCTCGGCGGCATCCTGGTCGGCGACGCGGAGGCGTACGGCACGCTGAAGGCGTTCACGGGCTCGGTCCCGCCGGTCTCCCCCGAGTCGCTGGTGCTGCCGGCCGGCGCCGGAGGCCCCGTCCAGCTCGGCCCGACCGCGCTGCCGGACGACGCGATCATCTGCTCCTGCAACAACGTCCGCAAGGGCACGATCCGCGACGCGGTCACCGAGCACAAGTGCACCACCGTGCCCGAGGTGAAGAAGTGCACCAAGGCCGGTACGACGTGCGGCAGTTGCGTCAAGGTCCTCGGTCAGCTCGTCACCGCCGAGCTGGAGGCCGGCGGTGTGGTCGTCGACAAGGGCCTGTGCGCCTGCTTCTCGCAGACCCGCGAGGAGCTGTACGAGATCGTCCTCGCCCTGCGCATCAACACCTACCAGGACCTGCTGGACCGGTACGGCCGCGACGAGGCCAAGGGCGGCGACGGCTGCGAGACCTGCAAGCCGGCGGTCGCCTCGATCATCGCCTCCCTCGCCCCGACCATCGGCGCGAGCGGCTATGTGCTGGAGGGTGAGCAGGCGGCGCTCCAGGACAGCAACGACCACTTCCTGGCCAACCTCCAGAAGAACGGCTCGTACTCGGTCGTTCCGCGCATCCCCGGTGGTGAGATCACTCCCGAGGGCCTGATCGTGATCGGCGAGATCGCCCGCGACTTCGGTCTCTACACGAAGATCACCGGTGGTCAGCGGATCGACATGTTCGGCGCCCGCGTCGAACAACTGCCCGTCATCTGGACCCGGCTGGTGGACGCCGGCTTCGAGTCGGGCCACGCCTACGGCAAGTCGCTGCGGACGGTGAAGTCCTGCGTCGGCCAGACCTGGTGCCGTTACGGCGTCCAGGACTCGGTCCGCATGGCGATCGACCTGGAGCTGCGCTACCGGGGCCTGAGGTCGCCCCACAAGCTCAAGTCGGCGGTCTCCGGGTGCGCCCGCGAGTGCGCCGAGGCCCAGTCGAAGGACTTCGGCGTCATCGCCACCTCCAACGGCTGGAACCTCTACGTCGGCGGCAACGGCGGCGCCACCCCGCGCCACGCGGACCTGCTGGCCCAGGACCTCACCGATGCCGAACTGATCAAGCTGATCGACCGGTTCCTGATGTTCTACATCCGCACGGCGGACCGCCTGGAGCGCACCTCGACGTGGCTGGAGCGGATGCCCGGCGGCCTGGACCACGTCCGTGACGTGGTCGTGGAGGACTCCCTCGGGATCTGCGAGGAGCTGGAGTCCCTGATGGCGGACCACGTCTCGCACTACGCCGACGAGTGGGCCTCCACCATCAACGACCCCGAGAAGCTCGCCCGGTTCGTGTCCTTCGTCAACGCCCCCGACACCCCGGATCCGGTCGTCGGCTTCGTCCCCGAGCGCGACCAGATCAAGCCCGACCTGCCCCTGCTGTCCATCGGCCTGCGGCCCGCCGATGTCCTGGAAGGAAGCGCCCGATGACCCTCGCCCCCGAGAAGATCGACGTCAAGGTCCAGTTGCGGCTGGCGGACGGCTGGTTCACGGTCTGCGACCTGGACCTGCTGATCCCGGGCCGCGGCGTGGCCGCCCTGCTCCCCGACGGCAACCAGGCCGCGCTGTTCCTCGACCGCGCGGGCAAGCTGTACGCCGTCGACAACCGCGACCCCTTCGGCGGCGCCGCCGTCCTCTCCCGCGGTCTCACCGGCACCCACCAGGGCCGCCCCTTCGTCGCCTCCCCGCTCCTGAAGCAGCGCTTCGACCTGGAAAACGGGCAGTGCCTGGACGACGAGACGGTGAGGATCACGACGTACGAGGTGCGAGCGGCCTAGCCCGTCGTCGCCGCCGACCAAGCACCGCCGACCGAGCACCGCCGACCGGTCGCCCCCGCGTGGCGCGTGGACCGTACGAGATACGGTCCACGCGCCACGTGTGTGCTGGGTCAGACCCCGCGCGTGCTGAGGTCAGACCTTGAGCTCGTCGTACGTGACCCCGGTGAGGTGTGCCGAGGCGTCCCAGAGGCGTTCGCTCACCCGGTCGTCGAGAGTCCAGGGCGCTCGGGGGGACGGCCCTGGAGCCCCGCGCCACATCGCGAAGGACGGGCCGATGAATGAGTCGGGGCGTACGCCGGGGGCGGTGGCGGCGTACAGCGTGGGCAGGGCGCCCGCTTCGGCGGACTGGGCGAAGAAGCGGTTGCCGACGCGCATGAACCGCTCGACGCCCTTGCGGCCCTCGGCACTGGCCCCGGCCGTCTGGAGATTGGTCGCCGCGTAGCCGGGGTGCGCGGCGGCGGCGACCACCTCCGAGCCATGGGCAGCCAGCCGCCGGGCCAGCTCATGGGTGAAGAGCAGATTGGCGGTCTTGGACCGGCCGTACGCGAGCCAACGCCCGTACTTCCGCTCACCGTTGAGGTTGTCGATGTCGATGTTCGCTCTCATGTGCATGGCACTGGACAGCGTCACGACACGCGCGCCGGGCGTGGCGAGCAGCCTCGGCAGCAGCAGGCCGGTGAGTGCGAAGTGGCCGAGGTGGTTGGTCCCGAACTGCGTCTCGAAACCGTCGGCCGTGCGCCCCTGGGCCACGGCCATCACACCCGCGTTGTTGATCAGTAGATCGAGACGGTCGTACGCGCGGTCGTAGCCGGCGACGAACTCCCGTACGGACTGCAGGTCCCCCAGATCGAGCCGTAGCAACTCGATGTGCGCGTCCGGGACCTCGGAGCCCATCCGCTCCAGAGCCGCGAGCCCCCGCTCCGTACTCCGGCAGGCGAGAACCACCTGCGCGCCCCGCCGGGCGAGCTCACGGGCGGCGACGTACCCGATACCGCTGTTGGCTCCCGTCACCACAGCGGTGCGGCCACGCTGATCGGGGACGTCCCCCGCGTTCCAACCCGACAAGGCGCCACCTTCTCACGCGCGGTTCCGACACCTTTCAGCGTAGGGGGGAGGCGAGTCGGTTGTCTGCGGGTGGGAACGGGCCGACCGGACCAGGGCCTCGTGCGACGCCCACCGAGCAGAACCGAACTGCCTAGCCGACGGGACCCGTTCCGGCCCGGGCCCGGTCGCGGAACCAGACACCCGTCCCTACCAGCACCGCCACCCCCACCCCGTACAGCGGCAGCCACAGGGTCGTCGTGGCCGCGAGGCACTCGGCGACGGCCTCACGCGCCCGCACCTCCCGCGCGAACTCCAGGGCGGCGCTGTCACTGCCGGCCAGGTTCCCCAGCGCGGCCTCCGCCTGCAGAGCCTGGTACCTGCCCAGCAGGGCGCAGTCGCTGCGCGTGCCCGGCATCGGGAAGAGCCAGGCCTTGCGCTGCAGCAGGGGGGCGAGTGCGATCGCCACGCACAGGCCGACGACCAGCGCATACGCGACCAAGCCGCGCATGTATGCCGAGCCGATCTCCGGCGTCCACTCCGCCCGCCGCTGAAAGGCGAGCATCACCGCGAGGAGGGTCACCCCGATGAACGTGGCGAACCACTGCCACGCCCCCTGACCGAGCGCGAACGTCAGCGCCGCGGCGAGCCCGATGCCGATGACACCGGGAGCAGGAATGTCACCGCCTGCTGCGGCGGACGCCCGCCTCGGGGCCACTCGATGGCTGGGATCACTCACGGACATCTCCTGCGGGCGGAGGGAGGCACCAGCATCCCCCGCGGGGCGTCGGGCCCCTGTCCGCCATGCCGCGAGGACCCGGGCGCCCCGCCCGGATGGTCCGCCCCACGTCACCGGAGCACATGGAACCGACGGCTCCCCGCCCTCTGCCGGAGCCCGGAGGGCGTCCCGCCAAGTCAGGGCGGCCCCTGACGGAGCGGAGGCGGTGGGGCAGTCCCTGGCCGGACGGGGGTGATGGGGCGCTCCGCTGAAATGGGGACGGGAGACGGATTCGCCTATCCGAACCCATGAGAACCCGTGAGAACCCGCGGGAACCCGTGGGAACGAAAAGCACGGAATTCGTCGAACTCATTTCCACCCCAACCTAGTTCGATTTTTCCTCTGCTAGGTTCAGCGGGTGGTCATGCCCAACACAGCGAGGCCGGAGATCCTCGGAGTCGGCGCTCGCCCGCGCAAGGTTCTCCTGGCGGCATGCGGTACTCGTGGTGATGTACAACCCTTTCTCGCATTGGCCGTGGCGCTGCGCCGTCACGGCCATCACCCGTTATTGGCCGCCCCTTCCTCCTACGCGTCCGACGCCGCCGCGTTCGGCGTCGAATTCGCCGCCATCGACGACGGTCCGACCCGCATTCTCGACGAGACGGCGAGCCGTAGGCTCATCGACCGCGGCCTCATGGGCGTACGCGGGAAACTGGCGGCCGCGCGCACCGTCGCCCGCCTCAAACGACTGCTCATCGCCTCGCTGCGGGATGTGGCGGCCATCGCGCACGACCACGGTGACGTGGCGGCGGTCGTGCATTCCGCGGCGCTTCCGGCACAGCATGTCGCCGACATGCTGGACGTGCCCGCCGTCGTCGTGGCGTTGCAGCCCGGCTGGATCCCCACCGGTGAGTTCCCCTGCCAGCTGCTGCCCCTCCCTCAGGTGCCACGCCTCCTGAACCGGAGCACCTACGCCCTGGTCACGGCGGCCCAGCGGTCCCGCGAGGTGGAGCGCTGGCGGACGACCGAACTGGGGCTGGCGCCGCGCCGGCACGGTGCGCGCCGGTGGCTGCGCGATCCCGAGGGCCGACGGCGCCCGGTCCTACAGGCGTTCAGCCGGCTCGTCACTCCGATCGACCCGGCGTGGGGCGACGCCGTACGCACCACGGGTTTCTGGTTCCTGCCCGCCCGCCCGGACTGGACGCCGCCCGGGGAGTTGACCCGGTTCCTGGACGAGGGGCCACCGCCCGTCTACATCGGCTTCGGCAGCATGACGGGCACCCGGGCGAGGCGGAACAACGACCTGGTCACGGAGGCGATCCGTCTCACCGGCGGACGAGCCGTGATCGCGACCGGCTGGGGCGGCATCGACGCGTCGGCAAGCCGGTCCGGCCGCCCGTCACCGAACATCCTGGCGATCGAACAGGCCCCGCACGACTGGCTCTTCCCCCGCATGGCCGCGATTGTCCACCACGGGGGCCCGGGCACCGTGGGAGCCGCCCTCGCCGCGGGCCGCCCTCAGGTCCTCTGCCCCCACATGGGCGATCAGACCCACTGGTCAGCCCGGGTGCGGGCCCTGGGCGTGGCCCCCGCGCCCCTCACGGTCCGCACCCTGACGGCACCTCGGCTCGCGGAAGCGATCAGCGCGTCGACGACGGATGCACGACTCCGGTGCCGGGCAACCGGAATCGCCCCTCTCATCCAGGCCGAGAACGGTGTCGACGCGGCCGTGAAATCCCTCCTGGCCCACATCATGTGAGTTCTCACCGACCTCCCCCCACAAGTCACGAGCAGAAAGCCCCCGAGTGCTGCAGATTCCCTTCTCCGAAGCCACCATCGCGCCTGGAACCGTCATCTCCTGGTCCCTGCGCACAAAGCACTCCCCGCACTCCCCGCACTCCCCGCACTCCCCGCACTCCCCGCACTCCCCGCACTCCCCGCACTCCCCACATTCCGCGAACCCCCCACATTCCGCGAACTCCCCGAACTCCCCGAAGTTCCCGGACGCCCCGGACGCCCCGGGCTCCCCGCATTCCCCTCATGGCGAGCTCCCTCGCATCGCCAAAGCGGCCTCGTTCAATCAGGACAAGCACCATTCGTCGTCCGAAGCGACCCGGAGTACGAGCGACGGCATCGCCAGTTCCGTCACGGTTACCTTCGTGATCACCGGCCGGCTCGACACGACGGCTCTCGCGTCAGCGCTCCTGCTTCTCGTACGGCGTCACGAAGTGCTCCGCTGCGAGTTCCAGCGCCTGGCCGGAGATCTGAGCTGCACGGCTCCGGCACCCGAGTCGATCTCCCTGGAGGCGGAGGAGGTCGGCCACTTCCACAGCGGGGACGACCTGCACACCCACCTCGACAAGACGTTCAAGAGCATCGACACGCTCTCCTGGCCGCTGTTCCTCATGGGCGCGGTGGTCAGGGAGTCGAGTTCCACGGTCTATCTCTGCTTCGACCACATCGTGTGCGACGGCCTGTCCATGCCCGTCGTCGTGAACGAACTCCAGACCTCGTACGCCGCCCTCGTCGCCGACCGTGCCCCGGAACTCCCGCCCGCAGGCAGCTATCTGACCTTCGGGGACGACCAACGCCGCCGCTACGCCTCGCTCCGCCCCGATGACGAGCGGCTCACGTACTGGAAGGACTTCATCCACGGCAACGGCGGCTTCTTCCCGAGGTTCCCCTTCGACCTCGGGCTACCGGACGACCATCTGTACCCCCTGGTGAACCGCGCCCTCCCCCTCCTGGACGCCCGCCGGACCGACGCCCTCGCGGCAGGCGCCCGCGCGGCGGGAGGCAGCGTCTTCACGGCCGTCCTGGCGGCCGCGGCGACGGCCCAGCACCGCTTCGGCGGGCCGGGGGTGTACCGGGGCCTGCTCCCCATCAGCGAGAGGACGGACGGCGGCGGCCGGACCCCCGGCCCGTGGCAGCACTCCATCGGCTGGTTCGTGAACACGATGCCGATCGCGTTCCGGGTGGGCGAGGGCGGCGCGGACCACACCACGACGATCGCGCGGGCCCGTACGGCGTACAGCGCGTTGCAGCGGTACTCCGACATCCCGTTCGTACGGGCGTGGGAGTTGCTCGCCCCGGAGACCTTCCGCCTGCACCACTGGCCGTTCCCGGTGAACTTCTTCTCCTACATCGACTTCCGCAGAAGCCCCGGAGGCCCCCAGCACCCCCTCTGGGACCCCAAGCTGCACGTATGGGCCGCCCGGGGCAACGGGATCAGCCACTGGTTCCACCGCACCGCCACCGGCCTCCACGTCAACGTGCTGCACGTCGACACACCCCAGGCACATGAGATCGGCGACGCCCTGCACGACGAACTCGCACGGGTCCTGCTGGAGATCGCGGCTGCGCGGAGCGACGCACGTGTCCCGGCCCCCATCCCGCTCCCCCGCACGCCCGCCCGCTCCCCCCTTCGGCGGAACTCGTGAGACGGCCGGTTCACCACAGCCGGCCCTTGCGGTTCAGGTCCATGGGGCCGCATCCCAGGACCTTCATCACCTCCCACCGCCGGCTCTTCCTAGCCACTTCCGCATTCACACGAAGTAGGTGTCGGTGCGGGAGAAGGCGAGCTGGTGGACGGCCAGCACCCCCAGGGCGACGCCCCAGTGCCGGCTCTGGGTCACCGTCAGCCAGGTGAGAAGGCAGAACCCGCCGACGTGGAAGCAGACGAAGAAGAGGAAGCGCGCCAGGACGGAGAGCAGGGCGCTGCGCAGCATGACGTTCTTGGGCTGCGGGCCCTTCCTCGGCTCCGAAACCGGTACGAGAGGGCGGCACCCCCCGCACGGGGTGCCGCCCTCTCTTCGTGATCCGGAACCGCCGCCCATCGGTGAGGGTCGGTCGGGGACAAGCGACGGTTCCGGGGTTCGTGCCGGCCCGGAAGGGCTCAGCGGTGGTCGCTGCCCGTCGACTGGGAGGCCGCGCGGCCGGCCTCCAGGCGGGCGACCGGGATGCGGAACGGGGAGCAGGAGACGTAGTCCAGGCCGACCTCGTGGAAGAAGTGGACGGACTCCGGGTCGCCGCCGTGCTCGCCGCAGACGCCGAGCTTGAGGTCGGGGCGGGTGGCACGGCCGGCCTCGGCCGCCAGCTTCACCAGGGAGCCCACGCCGTCCTTGTCGATCGTCTCGAACGGCGACACCCCGAAGATGCCCTTCTCCAGGTAGGCCGTGAAGAAGGAGGCCTCGACGTCGTCGCGGCTGAAGCCCCAGACCGTCTGCGTGAGGTCGTTCGTGCCGAAGCTGAAGAACTCCGCCGCCTCCGCGATCTGGCCCGCCGTCAGAGCGGCTCGCGGGAGTTCGATCATCGTGCCGATCGACAGCTTCAGCGACGTGCCGGTCGCCGCCTCGACCTCGGCGATGACCTGGTCGGCCTCCTCGCGGACGATCTCCAGCTCCTGGACCGTGCCGACGAGCGGAATCATGATCTCGGCGCGCGGGTCGCCCTTGGCGTTCTTGCGTTCGGCCGCCGCCTCGGCGATGGCACGGACCTGCATCGTGAACAGGCCGGGGATGACCAGGCCCAGTCGTACGCCGCGCAGGCCCAGCATCGGGTTCTGCTCGTGCAGGCGGTGGACGGCCTGGAGCAGCCGCAGCTCGTTCTCGTGGGGTTCCTGGCGGGACTCCGCCAGGGCCACGCGGACCGACAGCTCGGTGATGTCCGGGAGGAACTCGTGCAGCGGCGGGTCCAGGAGACGGACCGTCACCGGGAGGCCGTCCATCGCCGAGAAGAGTTCGACGAAGTCCTGCTTCTGGAGGGGGAGCAGGGCCTTCAGGGACTCCTCGCGCTCTACCTCCGTGTCCGCCAGGATCAGGCGCTCGACCAGTTCACGACGGTCACCGAGGAACATGTGCTCCGTACGGCACAGGCCGATGCCCTGGGCGCCGAAGCGGCGGGCGCGCAGCGCGTCCTCGGCGTTGTCGGCGTTGGCGCGGACCCGCAGACGGCGCTTGCGGTCCGCGAAGGCCATGATGCGGTGGACCGCCTCGACCAGTTCGTCGGCGTCGTTGGCGCCCGCGTGCATCCGGCCCTCGAAGTACTCCACGACGGGAGAGGGCACGACCGGGACCTCGCCGAGGTAGACCTTGCCCGACGAACCGTCGATGGAGATCAGGTCGCCCTCCTCCACCACATGACCGCCGGGGACGGTCATCCGGCGGCGCTTGGTGTCGACCTCCAACTCCTCCGCGCCGCACACACACGTCTTGCCCATGCCGCGCGCGACGACGGCCGCGTGGGAGGTCTTGCCGCCGCGCGAGGTCAGGATGCCCTCGGCCGCGATCATGCCGTCGAGGTCGTCGGGGTTGGTCTCGCGGCGGACCAGGATCACCTTCTCGCCCGAGCGCGACCACTTCACGGCGGTGTACGAGTCGAAGACCGCCTTCCCGACCGCCGCGCCCGGGGAGGCGGCGATGCCTCGGCCGACCTGGGCGACCTTCGCCTCGTCGTCGAACTTCGGGAACATCAGCTGGGCGAGCTGCGCGCCCGTCACCCGCTGGAGTGCCTCCGCCTCGTCGATCAGGCCCTGGTCCACGAGCTGCGTCGCGATCCGGAAGGCCGCGCCCGCCGTGCGCTTGCCCACACGGGTCTGGAGCATCCAGAGCTGGCCGCGCTCGATGGTGAACTCGATGTCGCAGAGATCCTTGTAGTGGTTCTCCAGGGTCTCCATGATCTGCATCAGCTGGTCGTACGACTTCTTGTCGATCGACTCCAGCTCCGCGAGGGGGACCGTGTTGCGGATGCCCGCGACCACGTCCTCACCCTGGGCGTTCTGCAGGTAGTCGCCGTAGACGCCCTGGTGGCCGGAGGCGGGGTCGCGGGTGAAGGCGACGCCGGTGCCGGAGTCGGGGCCGAGGTTGCCGAAGACCATCGAGCAGACGTTGACGGCCGTGCCGAGGTCGTGCGGGATGCGCTCCTGGCGGCGGTAGAGCTTGGCGCGGTCGCCGTTCCAGGAGTCGAAGACGGCCTTGATGGCGAGGTCCATCTGCTCGCGCGGGTCCTGCGGGAAGTCCCGGCCGGCCTCGGTCTTGACGATCTTCTTGAACTTGGTGACGAGCTTCTTGAGGTCCGCTGCCTCCAGCTCGGTGTCGACGGCGACCTTCTTGGCCGTCTTCGCCGCCTCCAGCGCCTCCTCGAAGAGGTCGCCGTCGACGCCGAGGACGGTCTTGCCGAACATCTGGATGAGCCGGCGGTAGGAGTCCCAGGCGAAGCGGTCGTCGCCGGCCTGCTGGGCGAGACCCTGGACCGACTTGTCCGACAGCCCGATGTTGAGGACCGTGTCCATCATTCCGGGCATCGAGAACTTCGCACCCGAGCGGACCGAGACCAGGAGCGGGTCGTCGGCCTGGCCGAGTTTCTTGCCCATCTTCCCTTCGAGGGCGGCGAGATGGGCGCTGACCTCGTCACGGAGTGCCGCGGGCGCGTCCCCGCTGTCGAGGTAGACCTTGCAGGCCTCGGTGGTGATGGTGAACCCGGGGGGCACGGGGAGACCGAGGTTGGTCATCTCGGCGAGGTTCGCGCCCTTGCCACCGAGGAGGTCCTTGAGGTCCTTGTTGCCCTCGGTGAAGTCATAGACGAACTTCACGCCCTCAACGCGCTGAGCTTCGTGGCCTACGTGGGGATCTTTGTTTTCCGACACGGGTCCCAACTCCTTGAGGACGCGGTGGCTGCCCTGACGGCGAGGAACATACCCAGATCGAAGGCACCTGGGTACGTCCACTTGCGCGTCATGCGCCTGTAACCACCCGTCCGCCAGGAGATCGAAAGTCAAGACCTGGCAAGGAACCGGGCGCGCAAGTGTTCATCTCTTGAACACCACCAGCCCCGACCGGGCGCACATCTGCTCAGATGAGCGGCATTCCGCGCGCCTGAGTTCGATCGATGAACGAGCAAGGGGTGGCACGGAGTGCCACCCCTTGAAGTCGCGGAACCTCACATGATCCGCTCATCTGAGCGCAACCCTTATCAGAGGTGGCGAGAATCACGCGTCGGAGGGGCCCCGGATTTCACCATGCGGACCGGTCTCCCGGAACGGAAACACGCCCGTCACACGGCTCGCACGTCCCTGCACAACGGCTCGCACGTCCTGGCGCAACGCCTCGCGCGTCCACGTCGCACGGAAGCGGGCGGCCAGACGGCGGTCAGACCCCCAGCGCCGCCAACCGCTCCTCGGCCCGTCGCGGTGCGTACAGGTGCTCGACGACCAGCGCACCCGCCCCGACCAGGCCCGCCCGCTCTCCGAGCCGCGAGGTCACCACGTCGAGGTGGGCCGTGGAGCGCGGTAGCGCGCGCTGGTAGAGCAGCTCTCGCACGCCGGTGAGAAAGGGGGTTCCGGCCAGATCCCCGGCGATCATCAGGACGCCGGGGTTCAGCAGGGTCACGACCGTCGCCAGGACGTCCCCGACGGCCCGGCCCGCCTCCCGCGCCAGCGCCGTCGCCCCGGGGTGCCCGGCGGTCAGCAGATCCCGCACATCTGAGCCGGAGGTCGCCGGAACCCCCGCCTCCGCCAGCCGTCGCGCCACGGCTCCACCACTCGCGACCGCCGCCAGACAGCCGTACGAGCCGCACTTGCACAGCGCCTGAGCGCCCTGCGGCACCCGGATGTGGCCGATGTCGCCGGCGCCGCCGTCGACGCCCCGGTATATCGAGCCGCCGACCACCACACCGGCGCCGATACCCGTGGACACCTTGACCAGCGCGAACGCCGAGCAGTCGGCGTATCCGGTGCGCTGTTCGCCGTACGCCATGAGGTTGGCGTCGTTGTCGACGAGGACCGGGACCCCGGCCGGGCCGGCCGCGTGGTCGGTGAAGGCGCGGGCCAGACGGCCTCTTATGTCGTGGCCGTCCCAGCCGGGCATGATCGGCGGCTGCACCACACGACCCGTATCGCTGTCCACCGGGCCGGGGACCGCCAGGCCCATGCCGCACACCGCGTCCGCCCGGCGGCCGGCCTTCTCCAGGAGTTCGGCGAACCAGCGCCCCAGCTCGTCCAGGACGGCGTCGGGGCCCTCCTCGATGACCAGGGTGCCGGTGTGCTCTGCCTGGATCTCGCCGGTGAGGGAGAGGACGGCGGCGCGGGCGTGGCGGGTGTCGAGGTCGGCGGCGAGGACGACCGCGTGCTCGTCGTCGAACTCCAGGGTGATGGAGGGGCGGCCGCCGAGCGGGGAGTCGACCGGGCCGCCGGCTCCCTCGCGGAGCCAGCCCGCACGGAAGAGCCGGTCCAGGCGCTGGCCGACCGTGGCCCGGGACAGGCCGGTGGCCTGCTGGAGCGCGCCGCGGGTGGTGGCCCGGCCGCTGCGGACCAGCTCCAGCAGATCTCCGGCACCGGCGTGACTGCCCACCTTCACGGCCCTTCTGCTCATGCCGCCATTGTCGCGGTCCTGCGGTAATCCTCTCCCGCGCCCCTCTTGCGCTCACCAACTCCGCATTACATATTGAGTTTTGCGTGTTAAATAGACGTAACCCCACGGTAGCTACTGCCGAACCGGTCGTCACCCTGTCCCCGGGGAGCCCTTCGTGGACCGCACAACCCAGCTCACCCCCCTGCCGCCAGGCACGCGCGTGCCTGGCGAGGTCGCCGTACACCATCCGGTCGCCTCGGCCGGTGCGCTGCGCCGCGAGGCGGCGGAGGTGCTGGCGGGCAACTGGACCGGCCGGTCCACGGTGCCGTCGCGCACGCTCTATCCGCACCAGTGGTCATGGGACTCGGCGTTCGTCGCGATCGGACTGCGGCATCTGTCGCCGCTGCGGGCGCAGAGCGAGCTGGAGACGCTGCTCGCCGCGCAGTGGGGCGACGGGCGGATCCCGCACATCGTCTTCAACGCCCTCGTGCCGCTCGACGCGTACTTCCCGAGCCCCGACTTCTGGCGCTCCTCCACGGCGGGGCGCGCCGCGGGCGCTCCGCGCACCGCGCAGACCTCGGGCATCGTGCAGCCGCCGGTGCACGCGCTGGCCGCATGGCTGGTGCACCGGGCGGACCCGGGGCTGTCCCGCGCGCGCGGCTTCCTGCCCCGGGTGTATCCGAGGCTGGCCGCCTGGCACCGCTATCTGCTGCACCGCCGCGACCTCGGCGGGCGCGGGCTGGCCTCCGTCGTCCACCCCTGGGAACAGGGCATGGACAACAGCCCCGCCTGGGACGCGCCCCTGGCCCGGATCACGCCGGCCCCGGCCCGCTCCTTCCGCCGCGCCGACCTCGACCACGGCGCCGCCGAGGACCGTCCGACGGACCTGGACTACGGGCGGTACGTACGGCTGGCGGCGAACTACCGGGACGGCGGATACACCGACGGCCACGGGGAGTTCGCCGTCGAGGACCCGTCCTTCAACGCCCTGCTCATCGCCTCCGAGCACGCGCTGGCCCGGATCGCGAAGGAGTTGGGCGCGCCGGGGTCCGCCCGGCAGGCGCGAGCGGAGCGGCTGACGGCCACGCTGGTGGAACGGCTGTGGGACCCGGCGGAGGGGATGTTCTTCGCCCGGGACGTCGTCACCGGCACCCTCATCCCCGAGCGCGGAGTCTCCGGCCTTCTCCCCCTGCTGCTCCCCGGCCTCCCCCGCGACCTCACCGCCGCCCTCGTGCGGACGGTCCACGGCCCCCGTTTCGGGCTCGGCGACACCACCCGGCTCGTGCCCTCGTACGACCTCACCGGGGAGGCGTTCGATCCGCACCGGTACTGGCGTGGGCCCGCGTGGTTCAACACGAACTGGATGCTGGAGCGCGGGCTCAGGCTCCACGGCGAGCTGGGACGGGCCGACGCGCTGCGGACGGCACTGTTGGAGACGGCGGGGAGGTCCGGGTTCGCCGAGTACGTGGACCCGTACACCGGTGAGGCCTGCGGAGCGCTCCGCTTCAGCTGGACGGCCGCGCTCACCCTCGACCTGCTCCACCAGAACGGCCAGGACGGCCAGGACGGCCACGGCCACGGTCACCGGCACGACCGCGACAACGACAACGACAACGACAACGAGCACGGGGGCGGCGACCGGGACGGGCATGAGGACCGGGACCGGGATGACGAGCACGACCACGACCACGTGCACGACGACGCACGGCATGACGACCACCAGGTCAGGTTCGGCATGAGTGACAAGGGAGGGGACCGGGGATGACGGACCGGCATCACCTGCTCGTGCGCGGCGGGACGTTCGCCGCCGTGGGCGACGGCGGCGACATCAGCGGGGTGCGGGGCGGCAGTTCGCCGGACGGCTTGTTCGTACGGGACGCCCGGCATCTGAGCCGGTGGCAGCTCACCGTCGACGGCGCGATGCCCGAAACGCTGACACCGGTCGCGGACGGCGACACCGCGCGTTGCGTGCTCGTCCCGCGGGGCGGCCGCCGGGAGCCGCCCGCGTACACGCTCTTCCGCGAACAGGCCGTCGCGGACAGCGCGTTCGTGGAGTCGTTGCGCGTCACGAACAACCGCCCGGTGGCGACGACGGTCCGGATCGCGATGACCGTGGACGCCGACTTCACCGACCAGTTCGAGCTGCGCTCCGACTTCCGGACGTACGCCAAGAGCGGTGTCGTCAGGAAACGCGAAGTCCTCGACGACGGCGTCGAGTTCACCTACCGTCGCGGCGAGTGGCGGTCTTGTACGACGGTGACGGCCGAGCCCGCGCCGGACACCGTGGAGGAGACCGGGACGGGCGCGCGACGGCTCGTCTGGGCCCTCGATGTCGCGCCGCACGGCTCGGCGGAGCTGACGCTGCGGGTGATCGCCCGGCCGCACGGCGACCGGCGGGCGCTGCGGGTGCCACGCTCACCGGCCGCCGAGTACGACCGACTCCTCGCGGCGGAGGGCGACTTCATGGAGGGCGTGGCCTTCCCCACCGGCTGGCCGGAGCTGGCCGCGGCCTGCGCGCGTGGCCTCGCCGACCTCGCCGTGCTGCAGGTCCCGACGACCGGCCCGGACGGCGAGACGGTCCGGGTGCCCGCCGCCGGAGCGCCCTGGTTCCTCACCCTCCTCGGCCGTGACGCCCTGCTGACCTCCCTCTTCACGCTCCCCTACCGGCCCGAGCCGGCCGCCGCCACCCTGCTGGCGCTCGCCGCCGCCCAGGCGACCGAGGTGGGCGTGGACTCGGTGGCCCAGCCCGGCAAGATCGTGCACGAGGTGCGCCACGGCGAGCTGGCACACTTCGGGCAGGTTCCGTACGGGCGTTACTACGGCTCGGTGGACGCGACCCCGCTGTTCCTGGTCCTCCTCGGCGCGTATGTGGAACAGACCGGGGACGTCACCCTGGCCCGCCGCCTCGAACCCCATGCCAGGGCCGCGATCGGCTGGATGCTCGACCACGGCGGCCTCACCTCGCGCGGCTATCTCGTCTACCGCGCCGACCAGGGCGGCCTCGCCAACCAGAACTGGAAGGACTCCCCCGGCTCGATCTGCTCCGCCGACGGCAGCCGCCCCGCCACCGGGCCGGTGATGGCGGCGGGCGCGCAGGGCTACGCGTACGACGCGCTGCGCCGCACGTCGGCGCTGGCCCGCACGGTATGGGAGGACGAGGTGTACTCGGCGCTCCTGGAACAGGCCGCCGGTGATCTCCGCGATCGTTTCCAGCGGGACTTCTGGATGCCCGAACACGCCTTTCCCGCGCTGGCCTTGGACGGGGAGGGCCGGCAGGTCGACGCGCTCGCCTCGGACGCGGGGCATCTGCTGTGGTCGGGGCTGCTGGACAAGGAGTACGGGAAGGTGGTCGGCCGGCGGCTCCTCGAACCGGACTTCTTCTCCGGCTGGGGGGTGCGGACGCTGGCCTCCGGGCAGCCCGCGTACCACCCGCTGTCGTACCACCGGGGCTCGGTCTGGCCGCACGACAACGCGCTGATCACGCTGGGGCTGGCCCGGTACGGGCTGCACGACGAGGCGCGGGCGGTCGCCTCCGGCATGGTGGACGCGGCGACCGCCGCCGGGCACCGGCTGCCGGAGGTGTTGGCCGGGTACGGGAGGGACACCCATCCGGAGCCGGTGCCGTATCCGCACGCGTGTGTGCGGGAGTCGCGGTCCGCTGCGGCGCCACTCGCGCTGCTGACAGCGGTGGGGGGCGCGTAGTCGCCGTTGGGGCGTGGGTTGTGTGCGGACGGCTGGTTCGTCGTGGCTGGTCGCGCAGTCCCCCGCGCCCCTGAGAAGCACGGGGCTACGCCCCTTGCTTTTCGGCCCGCAGCTCCGCCAGCAGTCTTCCCGCTGTCTGCCTCGCCTCCGCCTCCGTCCACGCCCAGGCCGTGGTCGGGGGCCGGTGGGCCGTCCAGGTGTCCCAGTGGCTGCGGGTCCTGCCGTAGCGGTCGGCGAGCAGGACGTGGGGAAGGCCCAGGAGGAGACCCAGGACGTGGCCGTGGAGGCGGTCGGTGACCGCGACGCGGCCGGCGGTCAGCAGGCGGCAGCCGCGGCCGAGTTGGAGGCGGGCGAGGCCGTCGTAGACGGCGAGGAGGGCGGGGACGGCGCCGGGCGCGTCACCGGAGGCGGCACGGCACAGGGCTCGGGCCCGCGTGCGCCACAGCGCCTCCTTCGCCTGCCGCCAGTCGGTGTCGGCGCCCTCCCGGACCCAGTCGAAGACATGGGGGGCTGCGCCCCGGTCGTGAGTCGCGCCGCGTCCGGCCGGTGGCCCCTTCGCGGACTCCTTGTCCTCCCGGGCCAGCCAGACGACGTCGTGGGCGACCGTGCCGCCGGCCAGCGCGTCCGGTGGTACGGCGAAGGCCAGGTCGGGGGCGAGCAGCGCGGGTGCCTCGAAGACCGTGCGGCAGCGGTGCAGACTGCGCCGGTCGCGCAGCAGCAGCGTGAGGTCGGGGTGGGCGTCGAAGACCCGGCGGGCGCGGGTGAGGTTGGCGTGAACCGTGAAGTGCGCGGACTGGGGCAGCTGGACGACGCGGCGGTCCGGGAAGTCCCGCAGAACCTGTTCACGGAGGAGTTGGCTGTCCTCCCAGAGGTCGCCGAGGGTGCCACCGCCCGTCAGCATGATCGGGCCGTCCGGGAGACAGGCCGCCAGGTGCGCGGGGTCGTACGACATCAGGTCGCAGGCATAGCGGACCTCGGCGCCCAGCACGCCCAGCAGGGCGCGCTGGCCCAGCCAGATCGCGCTGTCGCCGACGTTCGAGTTCAGCGGCGCGCCGATGACCGCGCACCGGGTGCCGGCCGGGACCAGGCGGTCCAGGACGGTGAGGACGTACGAGACGTGGTGCGCGCAGTGGGGTACGAAGGAGGGGGCAGGGTGCTCGGGGTGAGCGGAGGGCTCCGCGGCAGCCTCTTCGACGGTGTCCGCGTCGGCTTCTTCGGTGTCTCGTTCGCTCCGCACACCGAAACGCGCTACCCGGACATTTCCCCACTCATTCCAAGATGACGGAAACCGGCCGCACAACGACCGGAACGCAGACAGAAGGGACCAACCGACCTTCCGTCGCGCCCCGCTGCTAGCCCCCGGACGTGTCCAGCTCCGCATCCTCGCCCACGCCCGCGCAGTCGTACGGGTCCTTGAGCCAGCCGTCGGGGAGGACGACGCGGTTGTTGCCGGAGGTGCGGCCGCGTGGACCGTCGGCACCGGCCGGCCAGGGCTGATCGAGGTCCAGCTCGTCCAGTCCGGCGCGGAGTTCGGCGAGGGAGGAGGTGACGGCGAGTCGCCCCCGCATCTCGGAGCCGACCGCGAAGCCCTTGAGGTACCAGGCCACGTGCTTGCGGAAGTCGACGACCCCCTTGGACTCGTCGCCGATCCACTCGCCGAGCAGGGTGGCGTGCCGGACCATGATGTCGGCGACCTCGCGGAGCGCGGGGCGCGCGACGGCCTCCGTACGCCCCTCGAACGCGGCGACCAGGTCGGCGAAGAGCCACGGCCGACCGAGGCAGCCGCGTCCGACGACCACGCCGTCACAGCCGGTCTCGCGGACCATCCGCAGGGCGTCCTCGGCCGACCAGATGTCTCCGTTGCCGAGGACCGGGATCTCGGGGACGTGCTCCTTGAGGCGGGCGATGGCGTCCCAGTCGGCCGTACCGCCGTAGTGCTGGGCGGCCGTGCGGCCGTGCAGGGCGATCGCCGTGACGCCCTCCTCGACGGCGATCCGGCCGGCGTCGAGGTAGGTGATGTGGTCGTCGTCGATGCCCTTGCGCATCTTCATGGTGACCGGCAGCTCCCCGGCGCCGCTCACGGCCTCACGGAGGATCGCCCGGAGCAGGTTCCGCTTGTAGGGAAGGGCGGATCCGCCGCCCTTCCGCGTCACCTTCGGGACCGGGCAGCCGAAGTTCAGATCGATGTGGTCGGCGAGACCCTCCTCCGCGATCATGCGGACGGCCTTGCCGACGGTCGCCGGGTCCACGCCGTACAACTGGATCGAGCGCGGCTTCTCGGTCGCGTCGAAGCGGATGAGCTGCATGGTCTTCTCGTTGCGCTCGACCAGCGCCCGCGTGGTGATCATCTCGCTCACGAACAGGCCCTTGCCCCCGCTGAACTCCCTGCACAGAGTACGGAAGGGCGCGTTGGTGATCCCGGCCATGGGGGCCAGGACGACGGGCGGCCGGACGGTGTGCGGACCGAACTGGAGCGGCGAGGCGGGCGTGGACATTCCCCCATTGTCACGCACACGGACGCATGCTCGCCATTAATTAGTTAGGCACACTATTTACTTGGGGTACGATGGATCGCATGGCCGAGCTCAACCGTCGCCACCGCCTGCTGGTACTGGCGATCTGCTGCACCAGCCTCCTCATCGTCAGTCTGGACAACACCGTCCTGAACGTCGCACTGCCCTCGATGCAGCGCGACCTGGACGCGGACCTCGCGGGTCTCCAGTGGACGATCGACGCCTACACCCTGGTCCTCGCGGCCCTGCTGATGCTGGCCGGCTCCACCGCGGACCGGATCGGCCGCAAGCGGGTCTTCATGGCGGGCCTGGTCCTCTTCACGCTCGGCTCACTGTTCTGTTCCCTCGCCCCGAACCTCGAATCGCTGGTCGCCTTCCGCGCGGTGCAGGCGGTCGGCGGCTCGATGATGAACCCGGTCGCCATGTCGATCATCACCAACACGTTCACGGACCCGCGCGAGCGGGCCCGCGCGATCGGCGCGTGGGGCGCGGTGGTGGGGATCTCGATGGCCGCCGGCCCGATCATCGGCGGGCTGCTCGTGGAGTCGGTCGGCTGGCGGTCCATCTTCTGGATCAACCTGCCGGTCGGACTGGCGGCGTTGCTGCTGACCTGGCGGTACGTCCCGGAGTCCCGCGCCCCGAAGGCCCGCCGCCCCGACCCCGTCGGACAGTTCCTCGTCATCGCGCTGCTCGTCTCCCTCACGTACGCGATCATCGAGGCGCCCACCGCGCCGGTCGCCGAGACCCTCGCCCTCGGCGGTGTCACCCTCGCGGCCTTCCTCGCCCTGCTCCGGTACGAGCCGCGCCGCGACGAACCCCTCATCGACCTGCGCTTCTTCCGCTCGGCCCCGTTCAGCGGGGCGATCCTCAGCGCGGTCGGCTCGTTCGCCGCCCTCGGCGGCTTCCTGTTCCTGTCGACGCTGTACCTGCAGAACGTACGCGGCCTCGACGCCCTTCACGCCGGCCTGTGGATGCTCCCGATGGCCCTCCTCTGCTTCGTCTGCGCACCGGTCGCCGGGCGTCTGGTCGGCAGCCGGGGGCCGCGTCTGCCGCTGCTCGTCGCCGGAAGCGCGATGACCGCGAGCGGCGTGCTCTTCGCGGCGTTCGAGGCCGGGACCGAGAACGTCACGCTGGTCATCGGCTACGTCCTCTTCGGCCTCGGCTTTGGCTTCGTCAACGCGCCCATCACCGACACGGCCGTCTCCGGCATGCCGCGCGCCCAGGCCGGCGTCGCCGCCGCCGTCGCCTCCACCAGCCGCCAGATCGGCCAGACCCTGGGCGTCGCGGTGATCGGAGCGGTGCTGGCGGCGGGCATCGGCTCGTCCTCGTACACGAGCGCGTTCGTGACGGCGGCCCGCCCCGCCTGGTGGATCATCGCAGGGTGCGGAGGGGCCGTCCTGGTGCTGGGGGTCCTGACGACGGGAACGTGGGGCAGGGGGACCGCCGAGCGAACGGCGGAGCGGCTGGAGCCGGCGGAGGTGCGGGACGCGGCGGGGGTGGGCTCTTGACTTGCACCTCGGGCTGAAGCCCGAGGATTCTGGCCTTCTCGATCGTTGACGTGCCGCTACGCGGCACGGGGTCCGGTCGGGAATCCGTGGCTTCCTGTTTCTTCGCGCTGTGCCGGGATCGCTCCTGGTCTTACCGGCGCTACGCAGGCCGATACCGCCAGTCCGGCGGCCGTCTTCACGTTGATCGCGGCGTTGGTGTGCCGGTAGCACCGACCCAGGCGGTAGGAGCGCTGTTCTCCGGGCTCCGCCCCACCTGGCAGCGCTCACCGGCGGCCTCGGGCGACGCTCCGGTGACGCCCCCGAGGTTCCCACCGGCCGCGGCGGAAACGAGGGTGAGCCGAAGCCGCGGCGGTCGCGCGTGGTGGAGGGATCGTGGTGGAAGGCTCGTCGTTCGATCTCTCCGATGCTCTCCCCTCCGCGCCTTTCTTGCCCCAGACTCCTCACCGACAGCGAAGCGCGACGCCGCGACCGGGGGCCTCATGCTGAGATCAACGCGAGCAGGGTGAGCCGCTGGGACCAGCACGGGCGGGAACACACCGTGCGGGTCCGGCGCTCGGGGCTGCAACGCACCATCAGGTGCGACACCTGCGGCTGGCACAAGGGCGCGCAGTTCCTGCCGTGGCTGAAGGCCCAGCAACACCTCGCCGAGGCCCATCAGGCCACGGTGGACCCCACGGGACCATGACTCCCGCCGGGGTCAGGCCAGGTCGGCGAGCGCCTCGACGACCTGGTCCATCACCCGCTGCCAGTGCGCCCGTCGGCGTTCACGTTCCTCGGCGCTCGCCATGCGTTCCTGGTGGAAGACGAGCACGGACCTGCCGCCGCCGGCCGCCGAGACGGCGACCTGGACGGTCGTGTCACCGTAGGTGACCCGGATACGGTCACCGGGACGGTAGCCGCGCACCTCACCGGTGAGGCCCGCGTCGGTCTCGTACGGGGCGCCCGGCTCGGGTGCCAGGCGCGCGCCGGCGCCGAGCCACAGCTCCAGTCCGCGCGGTCCGCTGATGAACTCCCATACGACGGCGGGTGACTGGGGCAGGGTGCGGGAGACGCCGACCTGCCATCCGGCGTCCTGGGTGAGTCCGGTGGATCGGGTGGACATACGGATCACTCCTTCTGCTCGACCGGCTCCAGCGGTTCAAGTGGCCCCTGTGGCTCCTGTGGCTCCTCCTGGACCGGGCCGACCCCGGCGCGGCGTGTGCGGTGGGCACGGACCTTGTGACGGTTGCCGCAGTGCCCCATCGAGCACCAGCGACGGCGGCCGGGCCGGGAGGTGTCGACGTAGAGGAGGTAGCAGCGGTCACCGGCACACATGCGGATCCGTTGCGCGTACGGCCCCGTGAGCAGTTCGACGGCGTCACGGGCGACGGTGGACAGGAGCTGCGCCCCGGTGGCCGTCCCGTCGGCCCAGCCCCGGCTGCCGTCCGCGCCCAGGGCGGGGGCGAGCGGGGGCCCGGCGGCGGCCTCGTTGATGAGGTCGCGGTCGGTGGTGTCCGCCGGTGCTATGCCCAACTCGGGAAGCCCGCCGCAGACATGGGAGACGACCGTACGGCACAGCGCGTCCCGCAGCCGCCGGGCGTACGTCACGTCGTCCGCCGTCACACGGAGGGCGGGCGGCGTGGGCGTGAGCCGGGACTGGCCGGCCCAGGCGACCAGGTCGGCGGGGGTGTGCAGCACCTCGTAGCGGGTGAGGGCGCCGGGCCCGCCGGTAACGAGCAGCTCCAGACAGAGGGCGCCCGGATCGAACCGGTAGACGTTCCCGGAGTAGGACCGCAGCCGCATGCCCGACACTCCCGACACCCCCTTCGAAGCCGATGCCCTGGACGGCACACTCATGTAACCAATATAACCAGTTACATGACTACCCCGCTGAACTGGAAACTGGTCATCGACACCCGGGACGCCCAGCCCCTGGCCGACTTCTGGGCCGCGGCGCTGGGCTACGAGGTGGAGGACCCGAGCACGCTGATCGCCCATCTCCTCTCCACCGGCGACCTCCCCGAGGCCGCCGTCGCGGAGCACGGCGGCCACCGCGTCTTCCGGGGCTACGCCGCCGTCCGCCACCCCGACGACCCGTACGACCCCTTCACCGGCATCGGCAAGGGCCGCCGCCTCCTCTTCCAGGACGTCCCCGAACCCAAGACGGTCAAGAACCGCCTCCACATCGACGTCCACGCCGGCCCCGCCGGCCTCGACGCCCTGGTCACCCGCCTGGAGACCCTGGGCGCGACCCGCGTCGAGGAGTTCGACAAGGGCCCGGCGGGCCACTGGTGGCTGATGCGGGACCCGGAGGGCAACGAGTTCTGCGTCGCCTCGGGGTGAGGGGAAAGTCCCCTAGCCTGACGCCATGCGGAACGACGACAGCGCGGCTGACCGGCAGTTCCGGGTGGGGGACGTGCTGACGGTCGCCTGCCCGTTCACCGAGGCGCGGGTGGTGGACACCGGGTGGGAGCATGTGTCGGTCGAGTGGCCGTGGTGGCGGGTGGACCCGGACAGCACGTTCCACCACTGGAACGGCGTCGTGGCGCTCCAGGCCGACACCACGCCCGGCCCCCACGCCGAGCCGGCGCTCTTCCGCACCGATCCCGTGCCGGAGCTCCTGACGCCGGGCGGTCTCTGCCGGGTCGGCATACCGCCGACGACCGTGCACATCACCGACGTCGACCACTTCGACCCGCCGCAGGAGACGGGCTGGCTGCCTCGCCCGACCCTCGCCGTCTCGGTCCTCCCCCGGGGCATGTCCTACCGGGAGTATCCCGACGAGGGCCATCTCAACGGCATCGGCTGCGAACTCCACCCGCACGACGACATCCCCTACACCCTCGACCTCGTCTTCCGCCCGTACGCCTTCCTCATGCCGGGCGACGAGGTCGCCGACACCGCCGGACGGGCCTGGCGCTTCGACGGCCCCTGGGACTGGTACGCCTTCGACAGCGGCTCGATCCTCGACACCCCCCGATGGCCCCTGACCCTCCTGACCCGAGCGGGAAGCCCGTGCACCCCGGAGGCCGCCACGGCCGTGGCCGACGCCACCACGACCGGGTCCCATCCAGAGACCCTCGCCCGTTGGAGGAGCCTCACGGACGCGACGGTCACACCAGCGGGGGCGGCGGCGCCCCGGCGCTGAGCCCAAGGGCCACGCAGCCCGGCGCCGCCGGCGACGTGCCGGTCACGTCCGCCGGTCGGCGGGGGGCGCCACTGCGGCGGTGAAGCGCGCCGCGAGCGCCGCGACGGTGGCGCGCAGTTCCTCCCCGCCGTCGACGCGGAAGGCGAGCGGGATCCGTGCCAGCCATTCCTGCGCGTACATGGCCGGGTTGCGGGTGCTGCCGACCAGCACGCACCCGTCCCCCGAGGCTTCGAGGCGCCCCATGGGCGGCCGGATCCACGGTGCCACCTCGCTCAGGGGGGCGTCGAACACCACGCGGGTGGAGAACTCCCATCCGAGGCCCAGGTTCTCCTCCAGCACCGCCACCGCGTCGAGGTCCTTGGGCGGCTCGAACCCGTGCCCGGTCTGCCGGACCGCGCGGACCCGGTCGACCCGGTAGGTGCGGATCGCGTCCGCGCGACGGCAGTGGCACAGCAGGTACCAGCGCCCGTAGCGGACGACGAGGGACCAGGGGTCCACGTCCGTCTCCCACTCGTTGCCCGCCTCGCTGCGGTACATGACCAGCACTCGGCGTCGGGTCGCGACCGCGTCGACGAGTTCGCTGGTGACGGCCGGATCCGGGCGGGCCGAGTACGGGTCCGGCGCGGCCGCCGCGTACTCCCGCAACATCGCCGCCTGTCGGCCGATGCCCTCCGGGAGCGCCTTGACGACCTTGCCCAGGGCGGTGCCGACCAGGTCGTCGTCGGCGGCCGCGGCCGGCTGGCCGCCGAGCACCGCCATCACCAGGCCGATCGCCTCGTCCTGGGTGAAGTGCACCGGGGGCAGCCTCGTTCCGCGCCCCAGCCGGTACCCACCGTGCGGCCCCCTGGCCGACTCCACGGCGATGCCGGCCTCGCGGAGGATGGCGACGTACCGGCGCGCGGCACGCTCGGTGACGCCCAGCCGCGCGGCGAGTTCGCCGGCCGTCGTACCGGAGCGGGCCCGGAGGATCTCCAGGGCGCGCAGCGCCCGTGCGGTGGGGCTGAGATCGTTCGGCACGGGAGCAGGCTAATCGGATCCCGAGACGATCGTGCTGCCGCTTCCCGGCGGATTCCCCGCGGATTCCCGGCGGATTCCCGGAGGACGAGCGGTGATCGCCAGGGAAACCGGCAGTGGATTGTCCGGATCTCCTCGTACGGTGAGGGTCACGAAGTCGAAGAAGGGGGAACCGACCATGGACATCCTGCTCATCGGCGGCCTGTGGCTGAACGGATCCGCATGGGACCGCGTCGCGTCCGCGCTGGAGCCGCTCGGCCACCGCCCCGTGCCGCTCACCCTCCCCGGCCAGGGGGACGGTTCCGCGTCCGCCACGCTCGACGACCAGATGGCGGCGGTGCTGGCAGCGGTGGACGCGGCGCCCGGCAAGCCGATGGTGGTGGGGCATTCCGCCGCCTGCACGCTCGCCTGGCTGGCCGCCGACCGACGGCCGGAGCGGGTGGCCAAGGTCGCCCTCATCGGCGGCTGCCCGACCGTCGACGGCCAGCCGTACGCCGACTTCTTCGAGGTCAGCGACGGCGTCGTGCCCTTCCCGGGCTGGAATCCCTTCCAGGGGCCGGACGCCGCCGACCTCGACGACGAGGCCAGGCGGGAGTTCGCGGCTGCCGCGGTCCCCGTTCCCGCGGACGTTGCCAAGGGAGTGGTGCGACTGACCGACGAACGGAGGTTCGACATCCCGGTCCTGCTCGTCTGTCCGGAGTTCACGCCCGCTCAGGCACGGGAGTGGATCGACGCCGGCGACGTCCCGGAGCTCGCCCGCGCCAAGCACATCGACTTCGCCGACATCGACTCGGGCCACTGGCCCATGGTCACCAGGCCCGCCGAGCTGGCCCGGATCCTGGCCACGGCGGCCGACGCGACCTGACGGGCGGACGACCGCCTCAGGCCCCCGGCCGCCGCAGACCGCGAAGCACCAACTCCACCACCGCCTCGAACTGGGCCTCGACGTCCGGCTGTCGCCAGACCGGGGCGTAGGAGGGGTCGTGGAAGCGGGCGGTGGCGTGGAAGACAGCGCGGGCGGTGGTGACGGGGTCGCACGAAGGCGGCCCTGCGGGAGGCGGTGACCATTTCAATATCTGTCATCTGTCACCTGCCATGCCTCAAAGGCCGCCGTCAGGCGCTGTCAGCCTCATCAGGCAGCCGACAGGCGTCGACCGTCACGCGTCGACCGTCATGGGTGTCACCCCTGTCGCAGCGGAATCGCCAGGTCCACCACCTGCCGCCCCTTCGGGAAGCCGCCGGCCGAACTCGCCCTGCCCGTCAGCAGGTCGACGCCGAAGAGCCGTGCCCCCGTCACCGCGTACCCGGCGTTCACCCCGCTGCGGGGCGAACTGTAGATGTCGAACCCGGAGTTCAGCGGTGCGTCGACGCCGAGCCTGCCGGTGGGGGCGAGGCTGCCCGCGTTGGCCGGGGACTGGAGGGAGATCTGGTCCTGGGTGGTGGCGAGGTCGAAGAGCGTGGTCGCGGTCGAGGTGTCGAGGTCGTTGTTCGTGTACGCCGCCCCGGTCACCCCCTGGGCCGTGACGCCGGCCGTGGCGGGCGGCACCGGCGGGTCGGTGAGGGTGCCGTCGACGGCCGTGGTACCGGCGGCCGGGGCGCCCTGGGGGTCGTCGAGGTTGTGGCGGAGGTTCTGCCCGGTGTCGCTGATCACCCGGAGGCGGTTGGCGGCGGGGTTGAAGTCGACGCCGTACGCCTTGCCCCGGAGGGCGACCGTGAGCTGGGAGACCTTGGTGGCCTTCGCGCCCACCTCGCGGATCGTGTAGACGCCGCCCTTGTCTCCGACGCCGTACAGCTTGTTGTTCTGGACGCGGTAGTCGATGCCGACGAGCTTGGTGTCACCCTTGAGGCCGCCGATCCTGCCGAGCGGGACGGCGGCGCCGGGCTTGTCGACGCGGAAGACGACGAGCCGCCGGTCGGCGGTGAGACCGATCGCCTTCAGCCCACCGGGCACGCGCGCGCCCCCGCCCAGGCCGCTCCCCTTGGACTCGACACCGGCCCCGGTACCGACGGAGTCGCTCCCCGACGCCCCGGACCCTGCCCCTGCCCCTGCCGCTGCCCCCGCCGACGCGGACGATCCGCCCAGGGCCCCCGCCCCGACCGCGCCGACCGTCCCGAGCGCCACCGCCATGGTGATGACGCCGATGACCGCTTGCTTACGCATGTACGCCCCCGTGAAGATGCGCGGCCCGCCCTCTGCGGGCCGTCTGCTCTCCCCTTCGGAACCGGCGACAGGTCCGGATTGGTGGGTCGTACGAGATTTTTCCGGCAACCGCCGAAGTCGGCCGTAAACACCGAGTTCCCCGCACCCTCAGGGGCCGATGGCCCAAAGGGGCGCGGGGAACTCGCGACCAGCCACGACGAAACCCGCGGCCGGCCGAACACTCAAGCCCGGCAGACGAGAACCCGCCGGCCTACAGCACTACGCGCCGACGAGCCGCCCGGCGAGGTACCCCTCGATCTGGTCGAGAGACACCCGCTCCTGCTTCATGGAGTCCCGCTCACGCACGGTCACGGCGTTGTCGTCGAGCGTGTCGAAGTCGACCGTCACGCAGTACGGCGTACCGATCTCGTCCTGACGCCGGTACCGGCGCCCGATCGCCCCCGCGTCGTCGAACTCGATGTTCCAGTTCTGCCGCAGCGCGGTCGCGAGCCCCTTCGCCTTCGGCGACAGCTCCGCGTTGCGGGACAGCGGAAGCACCGCCACCTTCACCGGCGCGATCCGGTGGTCGAGCCGCAGCACCGTCCGCTTCTCCAGCTTGCCCTTGGCGTTGGGGGCCTCGTCCTCGGTGTACGCGTCGAGCAGGAACGCCAGCATCGTGCGGCCGACACCCGCCGCCGGCTCGATGACGTACGGGGTGTAGCGATCACCGGCCTCCTGGTCGAAGTAGAACAGGTCCTGGCCGGAGGCCTTGGAGTGCGCGGTGAGGTCGTAGTCGGTGCGGTTGGCGACGCCCTCCAGCTCACCCCACTCGTTGCCGCCGAACTGGAAGCGGTACTCGATGTCGGCGGTGCGCTTGGAGTAGTGGGAGAGCTTCTCCTGCGGGTGGTCGTACCAGCGCATGTTCTCTTCGCGCAGGCCCAGGCCGGTGTACCAGTTCCACCGCTCCTGCATCCAGTACTCCTGCCACTTCTCGTCCTCGCCCGGCTTGACGAAGAACTCCATCTCCATCTGCTCGAACTCGCGGGTGCGGAAGATGAAGTTGCCGGGCGTGATCTCATTGCGGAAGGACTTGCCCATCTGGGCGATGCCGAACGGGGGCTTCTTGCGCGAAGCGGTCTGCACCTGGGCGAAGTTGGTGAAGATGCCCTGGGCGGTCTCGGGGCGCAGGTAGGCGATCGAGCCGGTGTCCTGGGTGGGGCCGAGGTGGGTGGAGAGCAGACCCGAGAACTGCTTGGGCTCGGTGAACTGGCCCTTGGTGCCGCAGTTGGGGCAGTTGATGTCCACCAGGCCGTTCTCCGGCAGGCGGCCCTTCTTCGCCTCGTACGCCTCCTCCAGGTGGTCCGCGCGGAACCGCTTGTGGCAGGAGGTGCACTCGGTGAGCGGGTCGGAGAAGGTGGCGACGTGACCGGAGGCGACCCACACCTCGGGGGCCAGGATGACGGACGAGTCGATGCCGACCACGTCCTCGCGCGACGTCACCATGTAGCGCCACCACTGGCGCTTGATGTTCTCCTTGAGCTCGACACCCAGCGGTCCGTAGTCCCAGGCGGCGCGCTGACCGCCGTAGATCTCGCTGCACGGGAATACGAAGCCACGGCGCTTGCTCAGGCTGACGATGGTGTCGATCTTGTCGGCGGCCACGGTGCTCTCTTCATTACGACGACGGGCGACGAAGCGATGCGCTCCTGGAGGAAGCGGATGCTCGCTTCAGAGCGAATGCTTCAGGTTACCGGCGGAGGCTGCCCTGCAATCAAATCGGTTCGGGCTCAGACCGGACATAGGCCTTACCCAGGGCTTACCATCAGGCTTGTTGACAATCGTTTCCAGATAAGATGAAAATGACTGTCATGAACGCAGCGCGACGACGATTTCTGATACCCGCGGCGGCGACCGCGGCAGCCGCCCTCGGCCTCACCACGCTCACGGCCTGCGGCGGCGACAGCGCCGCGGCGGGCAACACCGACAAGTTCGACGTCGTCGCGTCGTTCTATCCCATGGCCTTCCTCGCCGAGCAGATCGGCGGGAAGCACGTCAACGTCACCAGTCTGACCCAGCCCGGCCAGGAGCCGCACGACCTGGAGATCAGCGCCAAGCAGACCGCGGCGCTCCAGGAGTCGGACGCGGTGCTCTACCTCAAGGGACTGCAGCCCTCCGTGGACGAGGCCGTCGCGCAGTCCGAGCTGAAGACGAAGATCGACGCCGCCACGCTGACCAGCCTGGAGGAACACGGCAACGAGGTCGGCGGCCACGCGGCCGAGCACGACGACGAGCACGGCGACGAGCACGGCCACGAGGAAGAGGGCGGCAAGGACCCGCACGTCTGGCTGGACCCCGTGAAGTACGCGGAGATCGCCAAGGGCGTCGGCGCCGCCTTCGAGAAGGCCGACCCCGACCACGCCTCGACCTACAAGACCAACACCGAGGCCCTGGTCGAGAAGCTGGGCGCGCTGGACGACCAGTTCGCCAACGGTCTGAAGAACACCGACACCAAGGTCTTCATCACCACGCACGCCGCCTTCGGCTACCTCGCCGAGCGCTACGGCCTCACCGAGGAGGCGATCTCCGGCCTCGACCCCGAGTCCGAGCCGAGTGCCGCCCGGGTCAAGGAACTTGAGAAGATAGCGAAGGCCGACGGCGTGACCACCGTGTTCTACGAGACACTCGTCAGCGACAAGACCGCGAAGACCATCGCCGCCGACGCGAACCTCAAGACCGATGTCCTGGACCCGATCGAGGGCATCACCGACAAGTCGCGCGGCAAGGACTACTTCTCGGTCCAGGAAGCCAACCTCAAGGCCCTCCAGGCCGCTCTGGGAGCCAAGTGATCATTCGGAGGCAGCAGGCATGACCGAGCCCGTCATCGCGTTGCGCGGCGTCCGCGCCGAACTGGGCTCGCGCACGGTCCTGCGTGGCATCGACCTCACCGTGCACCGCGGTGAGGTCGTCGCGCTGCTCGGCGCCAACGGCTCCGGCAAGTCCACCGCCGTACGCGCGGTGATCGGCCAGGTGCCGGCCAGCGAGGGCGAGATCGAGCTGTTCGGCACCCCCAGGCGCCGCTTCCGCGAGTGGCGGCGCCTCGGATACGTCCCGCAGCGCACGACGGCGGCGGGCGGTGTCCCGGCGACGGTGACGGAGATCGTCGCCTCCGGCCGGCTCTCCCGCACCCGCCTCGGCATCCTCCGCAAGGCCGACCGCGAGGCGATCCGCCGGGCCCTGGAGATGGTCGGCATGGCGGACCGCGCCAAGGACTCGGTGAACGCCCTCTCCGGCGGCCAGCACCAGCGCGTCCTCATCGCCCGCGCCCTCGCCTGCGAACCCGAACTGCTGATCATGGACGAGCCGATGGCGGGCGTCGACCTGGCCAGCCAGGAGGTGCTGGCCGCGACCCTGCGCGAGCAGGTCGCCAAGGGCACGACCGTGCTGCTCGTCCTCCATGAGCTCGGCCCGCTGGAGCCCCTGATCGACCGGGCGGTGGTGCTCCGCGACGGCTGTGTCACCCACGACGGCCCGCCCCCCAAGGCGGTCGGCCAGCACGCGCTGCCCGGCCACGACCACGTCCACCCGCACGCGGCACCGGGCGCCGAGCCCGTCCGTACGGGTCTGCTGAGCTGAGAAGGCATTCGTGATGGAGATCCTCGACTACGCCTTCATGCAGCGGGCCCTGCTCGCCGCCGTCCTCGTCGGCATCACCGCCCCCGCGATCGGCATCTACCTCGTCCAGCGCCGCCAGGCCCTCATGGGCGACGGCATCGGCCATGTCGCGATGACGGGCGTCGGCCTCGGCTTCATGCTCTCCTGGTCGCCGGTGTGGATGGCGACGCTGGTGTCCGTGGTCGGCGCCGTGCTGATGGAGCTGATCCGCTGGTACGGCAGGACGCGCGGCGACATCGCGCTCGCGATGCTCTTCTACGGCGGCATGGCCGGCGGTGTGATGCTCATCAACCTCGCGCCCGGCGGCACCAACGCCAATCTGATGTCCTTCCTCTTCGGCTCGCTGTCGACCGTGTCACAGGAGGACATCACCGCGATCTGCGTCCTGGCCGCGTTCGTGATCGTGATGACGCTGGCACTGCGCCGACAGCTGTTCGCGGTCAGCCAGGACGAGGAGTTCGCGCGGGTCACCGGGCTGCCGGTGCGGGCGCTGAACCTGCTCACGGCGGTCACGGCGGCGGTGACCGTGACGGTCGCCATGCGCGTCGTGGGGCTGCTGCTGGTGTCCGCGCTGATGGTCGTCCCCGTCGCCGCGGCGCAGCAGCTCACCCGTAGTTTCGCGGCCACCTTCGCGATCGCCGTGGCCATCGGGGTGACCGTGACGATCGGCGGCACCGTCACGTCGTACTACCAGGACGTGCCGCCCGGCGCGACGATCGTGCTGCTCGCCATCGCCGCGTTCATGGTGCTCACCGCGTTGGCGACACCGCTGGCCAGGCGGCGTGCGAAGGCACTGCACCCGGCCGCCGGAGACCCGGCGGAGTGTGCGGTCGGCGAGGCCCCCGAGGCGGCAGGGGCCGGGGTCGTCAGGGGCACGGTTCCGGCCGGCCGGACCTCCTCCGAGGGGTCCACGGGTTGACCGGCGTCCGACCGGGGTCAGCGCGGGCTGGCACAATGGCCCGGCAGGACCGCGACGTGAGGAGGCAACGGTGACGACCGCTGGACCCGTACGAGGTCGTTCCACCCGGCAGCGGGCGGCGGTGGCGGCGGCGCTCGACGAGGTCGACGAGTTCCGCAGCGCCCAGGAACTCCACGACATGCTCAAGCACAAGGGCGACTCGGTCGGGCTCACCACCGTGTACCGCACGTTGCAGTCCCTCGCCGACGCGGGCGAGGTCGACGTCCTGCGCACCTCCGACGGCGAGTCCGTGTACCGCCGCTGCTCGACCGGAGAGCACCACCACCACCTCGTCTGCCGTGTCTGCGGCAAGGCCGTGGAGGTGGAGGGCCCGGCGGTCGAGACATGGGCCGACGCGATCGCCGCGGAACACGGCTTCGTGAACGTCGCGCACACGGTGGAGATCTTCGGCACCTGCGCGGAGTGCGCGGCGAAGGCCTCGTAGGGCCGGCAGCCGGACAGGCGGCGGACGAAGCCAGGAGGGCCGGCAGTCGTACACGGCCCGGGCCGACCACCCGCGTACTACAGCCGCCTCAGGCCTTCACGGGCCAGGACGGCGCGGAGCCGGTCGGCGTCGGCGGGGTTCGCCAGGCCCGCCTGGGGAGCACCGTGAGGCTGGGGGCGTGAGCGCCGCCGAACAGGACGAAGGTGTGCGGGGTCTCCGCGTACCGGGACACCTGTGACCAGCGAGCCGGGCGCTCGGTGCCGTGGTCGTGCTCGACGGTCACGCCCCACAGGTCCAGCACGGTGCGGTGCAGCCCTCGAGCCGCCGCTCGCCGGTGGAGGAGCCGGGCCTGGAGCCGGGGCAGCAGGACGAGTCCCACGACCGCCGCCGCCGGCATCACGAGGACCTGGGCGCCGGGCGTACCGCCCAGGACCAGCGCCACGACCGTGACGAAGACGCCCGCCCCGGCGGAGAGGAACAGCAGCCGCCGACCCCAGCGGCCGACCGCCGAGGCCCGCGTGGAGGCTCGCACCGCCTCACGGAAGTCCCCGACCGTCGCCCGGTACACCAGCTCGACGTTCTCCCTCGCACCGGACAAGCGTCAGCCCTCCTCCGGCCGCCCCTCCATCGCCAGCAGCTCCTCGTTCGGGATGGCGCCGCCGAAGCGGCGGTCCCGGGAGGCGAACTCCAGGCACGCCCGCCACAGGTCGCGCCGGTCGAAGTCGGGCCACAAGACGTCCTGGAAGACCATTTCGGCATAGGCGCTCTGCCAGAGCAGGTAGTTGGAGGTGCGCTGCTCGCCGCTGGGGCGCAGGAAGAGGTCGACGTCCGGCATGTCCGGGTAGTAGAGGTACTTCGCGAAGGTCTTCTCGGTGACCTTGGAGGGGTCGAGGCGGCCCGCGCGGATGTCCTCGGCGAGTGCCTGGGCCGCGTCGGCGATCTCGGCACGGCCGCCGTAGTTCATGCAGAAGTACAACGTCAGCAGGTCGTTGCCCTTGGTCTGCTCCTGGGCGACCTGGAGTTCCTTGGCGACCGACTTCCACAGCTTGGGCATCCGGCCCACCCAGCGGACCCGGATGCCGAGTTCGTCGAGCTGGTCGCGGGTCTTGCGGATGAAGTCGCGGTTGAAGTTCATCAGGAAGCGGACCTCGTCGGGCGAGCGCTTCCAGTTCTCGGTGGAGAAGGCGTAGAGGGAGATGTTGCGGACGCCGATCTCGATCGAGCCCTGGAGGACGTCGAGCACGCGCTCGGCGCCGACCTTGTGGCCCTCGGTGCGGGGCAGCCCGCGCTCCTTGGCCCAGCGGCCGTTGCCGTCCATGACGATCGCCACGTGCTCGGGGACCAGTTCGCCGGGCAGCTTGGGCGCGCGGGCGCCGGAGGGGTGCGGCTCCGGCGCCCTGTACTCGCGGCGCCGGCGTCCCAGGAACCCGCTTACCACCATGTGCTTCTCGTCTCCTCTGTGGTGCTTACGACTTTTCCACGTACCGAAGGGAGCGCAGTCCGCGCTCCAGATGCCAGTGCAGATACGCGGAGACCAGTCCGCTCCCCTCCCTGACGTACCGCGGCTCGCACGCGTCCGCGGTCTCCCAGTCTCCCGTCAGCAGCGCGCCGAGGAGTTCCAGGGCCTGCGCAGAGGGTACGACGCTGCCGGGCACCCGGCACTCCGCGCAGACGGAGCCGCCGGCCCCGACGGAGAAGAAGCGGTTCGGGCCGGGCAGACCGCACTTGGCGCAGTCGCCGAAGCTGGGGGCGTAGCCGTTGACGGCGAGCGAGCGCAGCAGGAAGGCGTCGAGGACGAGGTGCGGCGCGTGCTCGCCCCGGGCGAGGGTGCGCAGCCCGCCGACGAGCAGCAGATACTGCTGCACGGCGGGCTCGCCCTCGTGGTCCGTGAACCGCTCGGCCGTCTCCAGCATGGCCGTCCCGGCGGTGTAGCGGGCGTAGTCGCTGACGATGCCGCCGCCGTACGGTGCGATGGTCTCGCTCTGGGTGCACAGGGGCAGCCCGCGTCCGATCAGCTCGCTGCCCCGCGCGAAGAACTGCACGTCCACGTGCGAGAAGGGTTCGAGCCGCGCCCCGAACTTCGACTTCGTCCGCCGCACTCCCCGGGCCACGGCCCGCACCCGCCCATGCCCCCGAGTGAGCAACGTGATGATCCGGTCCGCCTCACCCAGCTTCTGGGTGCGCAACACGACGCCGTCGTCCCGGAACAGACTCATCGCACGCCCCCGGGCTTCACCTGCCGGGGATACGGGGGGCGCCCCCCGGAAGAACACAGCATGATCCGGTCCGCCCCACCCAGCTCCCGGGTGCGCGACACGATGCCGTCGTCCCGGAACACGCTCATCGCACGCCTCCCGGGGTCTGCAGACTCATGCCGCCCATTCTCGCCTACGGCCACCCCTTCAAGGGACCTCACCCCGGCTGCGGGCGTTCTCGTACGCGGTGGCCGCGCGGAGCCGTTCTATGGTCGTCGCGGCCCGTACGGCCTCGGGGGCGCAGTCCCACTCCCGGCCGCCGCCGACCGGCCGGAGCTGGACGTACGGCCCCTCATGGCCCATGACCTGGCCGACCTCTCCGGTGCGGGTGTCGACCGCGTAGGTGCCGATCGCCGGCTTCTTCCCGTTACCGCTCACCGCAGGGCCGCCGCCGAAATGCCCGAGGACGGCAGAACAATTCCCGCCGTTCCCGGTACCCGCCGCAATTCCTCCACCGAATCCTCCGCCTCTTCGACGCGTCCGCCGAGTCTCGTCCCCCGAGCCCTTCTCCTGCTGCCTCCACGGTGCTCCCCCGCCCCATCGAATTTCACTCTTCGCATCTCTTCGATGACCTTCTGTGTCTAAACTCGGCCGGAGTCTGTCCTCCACAACTTCGAGGCAGCGCAAAGGCGTTGCCCTGACCAATGGAGAGAGCGGCGCTGTATGAGAAGGCCGTGCCTTCGACGCCGTTCACGGACCCTCCGACCGCCGACGCGCAGCCGCCCCTGCGGCCGCCGCTGCCCACCGACACCGCCACGCGGCCCCATGGCCCGGTGACCTCATGGCCCCAACCACCGCGGCCCCATCACCCCGTGGCCCCCTAACCACCGTGGCCCCATGGCCACATGACCTCACGGCTCCCCCACGGCATCGCCACAGGTGGTCCGCACACAGGTGGGGAATCTCCGCGTTGCCCACCTAAGATTCCCTTCGGTTCCCCCGTTTTCCGACAACTCGCGGCGCATCGCGCGTCATGGGAAACCACTCGGCGTGCATCAGCGTCGAACGTTGCGTGAGCAACCGCTGTCCCGGCGGTCCGACGGCACGGAAGATGGGGACCCGTGGAGCTGGAATTCCGACTGCTCGGCCCGGTCGAGGCGTGGCACGGTGACAGAGCCCTGCGGCTGGGCGGGCCGAAACCGCGTGCGCTGCTGGCCGTGCTGCTGCTGCGGTCCGGACAGGTGGTGCCGGCGGACGCGCTGGTGGATGTGATCTGGGGGGACGAGCCCCCGGACACCGCGCGGGCGCTGGTGCAGACGTATGTGTCGGCGCTGCGGCGGGCTCTACCGGCGGAGGCGGCGGAGGCGATCGAGACCCGGCCGCCGGGGTACGTGCTGCGGCCCGGCGTCGGACGGGTCGACCTGGCGGAGTTCGAGGCGCGCACGGCGGACGGGCGGCGGGCCGCCGCGGAAAGGGACCCCGAGCGGGCCGCGCGGCTGCTGCGGGAGGCGCTGGACCTGTGGCGCGGGCCGGCCCTCGGCGGGGTCGGGGAGGCGCTGCGGGGTGAGGCCGTGCGGCTGGAGGAGGCACGGCAGGCGGCCCTGGAAGAGCGCATCGCCGCCGATCTGGCGAGCGGCGGCCACGAGGCGGAGCTGATCACCGAACTGACCGCGCTGGTCCGGGCGCATCCGACGCGGGAACGGCTGCGCGGGCAACTGATGCTGGGCCTGTACCGACTGGGCCGGCAGGCCGACGCGCTGACCGTGTACGCGGACGGGCGGGCCGTGCTCGCCGACGAGCTGGGGCTCGATCCGGGCCCCGAACTGAACCGGCTGTACGAGGCCATCCTGCGGGCCGACCCCACCCTGGTCACCGCCCCCGTCCCCTCGCGGGAGACCCCAGCCGCCCCGTCCCGGCCCGTCTCCCTGCTGCCGCCCGCCATCGGGGACTTCACCGGCCGCGAGGAGGAACTGGCACGGGTCGTAGGCGAGTTGAGCGGCGAGCGGGAGGCGATGCCCGTCGTCGTGGTCTCGGGGGCCGCCGGGGTGGGCAAGTCGGCGCTCGCCGTGCAGGCCGCGCACCGGCTGGCCGGCGAGTACCCCGACGGGCAGCTCTACGCCGAACTGCACGGCTTCAGCGAGCCGGTGCCGCCCGCCGAGGCGCTGGGCCGGTTGTTGCGTGCGCTCGGCGCGGACCCGCCGGAGGACACGGCCGAGCGCGGCGACCTGTTCCGCAGCCTCGTCGCCGGGCGGCGGATGCTGCTGGTACTGGACGACGCGAACGGCGAGGCCCAGGTGCGGCCCCTGCTGCCGGGCAGCGCCACCTGCGGGGTGCTGGTCACCTCCCGGGCCCGGCTCGCCGGGCTCGTCGGCGCCCGGCGCACCGACCTGGGTGTGCTGGACGACGTACGCGGTCTGGAGCTGCTGACCAGGGTCACCGGGCCGGAGCGCACCCCGGACGATCCGCACGAGGAGGCCGCCGCGCGGCGGATCGTCGAACTGTGCGGCGGGCTGCCGCTGGCTCTGCGGATCGCCGGGGCGCGCCTGGCGACCCGGCGGCACTGGACGCCCAGCGTGCTCGCCGAGCGTCTGGCCGACGAACACCGCCGCCTCGACGAGCTGTCGGTCGGCGACCTGGAGGTACGGGCCGGCCTCGGTCTCAGCTACCAGGCGCTCGACGAGTGCGCCCGCCGGGTGCTGCGCCGCATCGCCGTACTGGGCTCCGCCGACGTCGCGCTGTGGACGGTCGCCGCGCTCGCCGACACACCGGAGGACGAGGCGGAGGAGATCCTGGAGCGCCTCCTGGACGCCCAGTTGATCGACTGCCCCGGCCGCGACCAGATCGGCCAGCCCCGCTACCGCCTCCACGACCTGGTCCGTGTCTACGCCGCCGAACGAGCGGAGACCGAGGACCCGGTGGCCGATCGCACGGAGGCGGTGGGGCGAGCGTTGTCCGCCGGGCTGTGGCTGATGGACCGGGTGACGGAAACGGCCCCGTCGGGTGCGGTGATCCTGCGACAGAGGCTCGCCCTGAAGGGGCGCGGGGCTGTCACATGTGCGGCTCCGCCGCGCGGGCGCGATCAACCACACACGACCGGCAGTCACAAACCGGCCGAACCCCCCACCCCCGTAGGCACACAGACCGCCGACCGCGCCTTGGCGGACCCCTTCGCCTGGTTCGACGCCGAAGCGGACACCCTCACCACCGCCGTCGAGCGTGCGGCGGCGCTCGGCCTGCACACCCTCGCCTGCGAAGCGGCGGCGTCACTGTGCTCCTCCTCGTTCGCCATCAAGAACCGCTTCGACGCCTGGTGGCGCAGCCACGACGCCGCCCTGGCCGCCGCCCGCCGCGCCGAGGACCGCTCCGGCGAGGCGCTGCTGATCATCGGCCTCGGTCAGCTCCGCTACGAGCAGGACCGCATCGCCGAGTCCCAGGAGTACTTCCGCACCGCCGAGCGGATCTGCACCGAACTCGGCGATGTTCGGGGCCGGGCCGCCGCCCTGGCCGGTCTCGGCAGCGCCTGCCGGGAGGTCGGTGAATTGCGGGAGGCGGAACGGGCCCTGACCGACGCCGCGGACGGTTTCCGGCGGATCGGCGACGACACCGGGGTCGGTGTCGCCTGCCGGTACGGCGGCTCCGTACGCCTCGAACTCGGCGACCAGGAAGGCGCGTTCCCGCTCCTGGACGAGTCGCTGCGGGCCTACCGCCGGCTCGGCAGCAGGCGCGGCGAGGCACTCGCGCTGCGCACGCTCAGCCTGGTGCACCGCTCGCTCGGCGCCTACGAGAGGGCCGCGCGCGTGGCCGAGCAGGCGCTGGAGATCCTGCGCGACCTCGGCGACCCGCACATGGCGGCGTACGCGCTGCGGGCCCGGGCCAAGGCCCGGCTGCGGCTGGGGCACGTCCGGGAGGCGGAGACGGAGCTGCGGGAGATCCTGGAGGTCTGCCGCGCCCATGAGGACCGCTTCGGCGAGGCCCTGACGCTGCGGACGCTCGGCGAGTGCGCGCTGGCGGGCGGCCGGCTGACGGACGCGGAGGGGCTGCTGACCGCCTCCGCCGCCCTCTGGGGCGTCCTCGCCCTGCCGCTGCCCCGGGCCCGCGCCCTGCGCGACCTGTCCGTCGTCCGCGCCGCGCTCGGCGACCGGGCGGGCGCCGACGCCCTGCGGGCCGAGGCCATGGCGGTCTTCGACGCCTGCGAGGCTCGCGAACGGCACGAACCGTGGCCGTGGGTCTGACCCGAGGCCGGCGGGTGCACGCGACCCGAGACCAGTGGGAGCACGCGGCCCGGTGCCGGCGGGAGGCGCGCCGCGGGCAGGGGTGTGGGCCGGGCCGGAGCCGTGCCACGAGGCGGCGCGGCTGAAACCCGCTCTCCCGCGGAGCCGAAACCCGCTTGCGGCGGACTTGCAGAGAACTTCCAGCGGAGTGCGCCATTCTCGTTGTCCTCGGGGGAACAACGGATCGGCCGGGCGACCACCGCCCGGCCGGTCGACCCACCGGAGCGCACAGGGGACGGACCGGTGGGAACGTGAACACAGTGGGATCGCAACGGCAGGACGGACGGGGGGAACGACCGTCGCCAGGTCACAGGCCACCACTCAAGGGGGGAAGCCCCCGGGGAGGGACATCAGGGGATCAGGTCCCTCCCCGGGGTGCTGCCACAGACCCCGCCGCCGCACACCTCCCGCCCGGTGGAAGACGACGACGCATGCCTTCGATCATCCTCATGAGCGACCCCGAGGTCGCCCGCGTCCCGGTCCAGGACTGCGGTGAGCCCCTCGTCGACCTGAGGGAACTGCCCTTCGTGGTGGTCGACTCCCGCCAGGCCGACCCGGAGGGGGCGTACGCGCACCTGCGCGAGGGCGTCGCCTGGCGCCTCGCCCGCGCGGCCCGGCTGCTGCCCGACGGGCTGCGGCTCCTGGTCACCGAGGGATACCGGCCGCTGGCCCTGCAGATCGAGTACTTCGAGAGGTACGCCGCCGAACTGCGCCTCGCCCACCCCGACTGGCCGGAGGAGCACCTTCACATCCAGACCAGCCGCTCCCTTTCGCCCCCGGAGATCGGGCCGCATGTGGCCGGCGCCGCCGTCGACCTCACCCTGTGCACGGCCGCCGGGGCAGAACTCGACATGGGCACCCGGCTCGACGCCAGCCCCGAGGAGAGCGACGACGCCTGCTACACCGACGCCCCCAACATCTCCGACACCGCCCGCCACAACCGCCGCGTCCTGAGCGCGGCGCTCACCACGGCCGGGCTCGTCAACTACCCCACGGAGTGGTGGCACTGGTCGTACGGGGACCGGTACTGGGCGCTGATGACCGGGGCACCGAACGCGCTGTACGGCCCGGCGCGCACCGGTCCCTGACCCGGCCGAGGGGCACGCCCACCGGCCTTCCCGCCCCCGCCGCCCCTACCCGTCCCATCCCTGAGGGCCGCACCCCGTCCCCCGTTGTCGCTCCGGCGGCAAACCCCGTAGCGGGGGGCAGGGGCGGTACCGCGCGGATGGGACGGGCAGGGGCGGCGGGGGCGGTGCCGCGCCCGGCGCGTGAGGCGGCGCAGCCGCGGGGCGCCCCTCGTCAGGCGCCGCTCGTCAGGCGTCAGGGTCCCCGAAGCGTCGCACGTACCGCCGCTGCCACGGCGTCTCCACCGCGTGCCGGTCGTAGTGCCGGCGTACGTACGCCACGGCCTCCCGCGGCGGTACGCCGTCGAGCACCGCCAGACAGGCCAGCGCGGTCCCGGTGCGGCCCCGGCCACCACCGCACGCGAGCTCGACGCGCTCGTCGGCCGCCCGTCGCCAGACGTTCCGCAGCACCTGCGCCGCCTCCGCCCGGTCACCCGGCAGCCGGAAGTCGGGCCACCGCAACCAGCGGGCCTCCCAGGGCACTTCGGGAGGTTGCTTGCCGAGGAGGTACACGGCGTAGGTCGGGACGCGGCCGGCCGGGAGCGGTCGGCGCAGTCCCCGGCCGCGCACCAGCCGCCCGGACGGCAGCCGTAGGACCCCGGGGTCGGCAGGGTCCCACGGATCGGTCGTGCTCTCCCCCATGACCGGCCCCTCCTCCCGCGCGGCCCGCGCCGCGCTCTCCTGAGACATGCGCCGCATCGTACGCTCGCCGGACCGACCGAGTGATCCGACCGGGGGAACGCCGTCCCTGTCCATGTCCGCGGCGAACTCCGTTCGGGACACCTAGCACCAAGGGAGCCCTCATGACCGTCCCCGCCCCGCTGACCGGTGTCGTCCCGCCCGTCTGCACGCCCCTGACACCGGACCGCGAGGTGGACGTCCCCTCACTCGTCCGGCTGGTCGACCATCTCGTGGCGGGCGGCGTGGACGCGCTGTTCGTGCTCGGTACGACATCGGAGGCCGCGTATCTCACGGACGCGCAGCGGCGGCAGGTCGTGGAGACGGTGGTCGGTCATGTCGGCGGCCAACTCCCCGTCCTTGCCGGGGCGATCGACATGACCACGCCCCGCGTACTGGACCACGTCCGCTCGGTGACCGCCGCCGGAGCCGAGGCGGTCGTGGCCACCGCCCCCTTCTACACCCGCACCCACCCGGTGGAGGTCGCCCGCCACTACCGCCTGCTCGCCGCCGGCTCCCCCGTCCCGGTCCTCGCCTACGACATCCCGGTCGCCGTCCACTCCAAGCTGCCCGCCGAGGTGGTCCTGGACCTGGCGGCGGACGGGGTGATCGCCGGCCTCAAGGACTCCAGCGGCGACCTGGCCGGCTTCCGCACGGTCGTCACCGGCGCCCGCGCCGACCCCGCCCTCGCCGGCTTCACCACCCTCACCGGCTCCGAAGCCATCATCGACGCCGCCCTCGCCCTGGGCGCGGACGGCGCGGTGCCGGGGCTGGCGAACGTCGACCCCGCCGGGTACGTCCACCTCGACCGCCTCTGCCGCGCCGGCCACTGGGACCGTGCCCGGGTAGAACAGGAGCGCCTCTGCGCCCTGTTCGGCATGATCGGCGTCGGTGACCCCGCCCGAATGGGCTCCAGCTCCTCGGCCCTCGGCGCCTTCAAGGCGGCCCTGCACCTGCGGGGCGTCATCGACTGCCCCGCCACGGCGGAACCCCAGGTGCCCCTGTCGGAGGCGGAGGTCGAGCGGGTGAGCACGTACCTGGAGGCGGCGGGCCTGCTGTAGGGGCCCCGCCGCACGGCGGCTCGACGAACAGGTGGCCACCCGCCCCTCTCATGGGCCCGCGTAGCCCACACCCGCACAGGACGGTGCTCGAAGCACATCGGGGACGACGAAGAGCGCGTGGCGGGACGGGGGCTGTCGCGCCTGTTCTACGACGGTGTACGCGCCGTCTCCAGCAGCCGTGTCACCTCGTCCGCGCAGATCGTCAGCGCCGCCCCCACCGTGGCCAGCACCTCCCTCTCCGCCGGGGTGTACGGGCCGTCGGCCAGTGCGATCCTCGCCCCTTGGAGCAGGATCGCCTCGCGGCCCGTGGGCGCGAGGTGCGGTGCCAGTGGGTCCAGGGCCTCGTGGAGCTCTATGGCGAGACCGGGGCCGCAGGGCTCCCCGTGGACGCGGCCCGTGTCGGCGGCCAGGGCCTCGACCAGGGCGCCGAGCTGGTCCTCGGTGCAGTCCTCGTAGCCGGCGGAGCGGACGGCGCCGGCGGCGACGGTCAGCGCGGTGCGCGTACAGCTGCCGTCCGTGGCCAGGACGGCGAGGGCCACCGTGTGGACGGCGTCGCGGAGCATCGCGGAGAAGCGGATGGTGGTGGGGTGGTCGAGGACGTCGAGGGCGTAGTGGTGGCGGCAGGCCGCGCACTCCACCACGGGGCCGGTCTCACCGCGCGGCAGTACGGGGACGCCGAGGAGCGTGAAGCGGCGGCGGCCGGTGAGGCGCTGGTAGTTGCGGTCGCCTCCGCAGCCGGGGCAGAAGAACTCGCCGTCACCGACACCGGTCCACGCGATCCGGGTGCCCATGACCCGCGCGAGTCCCGTGGCGCGGCTGGTGTGCCCGGCGCCGGCGGGCGCGGCGGCACGGCCGATCGGGTCCCGTCCTGGCAGCACGTCGCACCTCCGTAACTCCCCCACACACGGCCCCTTGGGCGCGGGAGGTGCCCCCTCGGCATCATCGCCGCGCTTGCGTGATGTTAGCCACATCGGCGAGGCTCAGTCAGCACTCCGGACGAGGCCTACCCGGGACCCGCACAGGGTTTGGCCGGTAAACGACGGATCCCGTCCGCCGGATCGCGGCGAACGGGACCTTCAAACCGCCGGTCAGGCTGGTCGGCGGGCCGCGCGGTTGACGGCGGAGACGACCGCCTTCAGCGACGCACGCGTCGTGTTCGCGTCGATCCCGATGCCCCACAGGACCTTGTCCTCGATGGCGACCTCGATGTACGAGGCGGCCTGCGAGGAGGCGCCCTCGCTCATCGTGTGCTCGGAGTAGTCCAGCAGCCGGGCGTCGATGCCGATGCCCTGCAGCGCGTGGAAGAACGCCGAGATCGGGCCGTTGCCGGTGCCGACCAGGGTGGTCTCCACGCCGTCGACCTCGGCCTCCACGGTCAGCGTGTCCACGCCGTCCTTGTCGGTGGTCGACTGGTTGTGGCGGACCTGGACCCGGCCCCACGGGTTGTCGGGGTTCGGCAGGTACTCGTCCTGGAAGACCGCCCAGATGTCGGAGCCGGTGACCTCGCCGCCCTCGGCGTCCGTCTTCGCCTGGATGATCTTCGAGAACTCGATCTGCATCCGGCGCGGCAGGTCCAGCTTGTGGTCGTTCTTCAGGACGTACGCGATACCGCCCTTGCCGGACTGCGAGTTGACCCGGATGACGGCCTCGTAGGACCGGCCGACGTCCTTGGGGTCGATCGGCAGGTACGGGACGGCCCACTCGATGTCGTCGACGGTCTTGCCCTGCTCCTTGGCGGACGCCTCCATGGCGTCGAAGCCCTTCTTGATGGCGTCCTGGTGGGAGCCGGAGAAGGACGTGTAGACCAGGTCGCCCACGTACGGGTGGCGCGGGTGGACCTCCATCTGGTTGCAGTACTCCCACGTACGACGGATCTCGTCGATGTCGGAGAAGTCGATCTGCGGGTCGACGCCCTGGGAGAACAGGTTCATGCCCAGGGTGACCAGGTCGACGTTGCCGGTGCGCTCGCCCTGCCCGAACAGACAGCCCTCGACGCGGTCGGCGCCGGCCATCAGCGCCAGCTCGGCGGCGGCGACGGCCGTACCGCGGTCGTTGTGCGGGTGGACGGAGACGCAGACGTGCTCGCGGCGGGAGAGGTTGCGGCTCATCCACTCGAAGCGGTCCGCGTGCGTCGACGGAGTCGAACGCTCCACCGTGGCGGGCAGGTTGAGGATGATCTCGCGGCCCGGACCGGGCTGCCAGACGTCCATGACCGCCTCGCAGACCTCCAGGGCGAAGTCCAGCTCGGTGTCGGTGAAGATCTCCGGGCTGTACTGGTACCCGAACTCGGTCTCCGGACCCAGCAGCTTCTCCGCGTACTCCATCACCAGCCGTGTACCGTCCACGGCGATCTGCTTGATGTCGTCCTTGCCGCCGCGGAAGACGACCCGGCGGAAGACGGGGGCGGTGGCGTTGTACAGGTGCACGGTGGCGCGCTTGGCGCCCTTCAGCGACTCCACGGTCCGCTCGATCAGGTCCTCACGGGCCTGGGTCAGCACGGAGATGGTGACGTCGTCCGGGATGACACCCGGCTCCTCGATGATCGACCGTACGAAGTCGAAGTCCGTCTGCCCCGACGCCGGGAAGCCGACCTCGATCTCCTTGTAGCCCATCTTGACCAGTTGGTCGAACATCCGGCGCTTGCGCTCGGGCGACATCGGGTCGATCAGGGACTGGTTGCCGTCGCGCAGGTCCGTGGAGAGCCAGCGGGGGGCGACGGTGATCCGGTTGTTCGGCCAGGTGCGGTCGGGGATGTCGACCTGCTCGTACTGCCCGTACTTGTGGATCGGCATGGAACTGGGCTGCTGGCGGTTCGCCATGATTGCGTGGGCTCCTCGATGGTCCGGAAAGGACGGCCGACGACGCAACGCCAAAGCACCGCGGGGAGGGGGTCGGCCTCGATTACAGGCCCTCGCCGCGGCAGCTAAGGAGAAGCAGCCCGAAACGCATGATGCGGAGCAGCGTAGCCGAGTCGCGTTTCCCACGGGGGGCCGTATCAGTATGCGGGATGCGCGGAACAAGCAGAACAAAAGGTGCACAAGGTCACACCGGGCACTGTCGCACCCCCTCAGCGGCGCGGGGAACTGCGCGAGCAAGCCACCAGCCGCCGGCATCCCGAACGCAACCCTCAGTCACACGGCACCCGCGAAGCGCAACCCGTACAGCCGCATTTCACCAATCATGGTTGCCCCTAGTGACACACCACTAACGGAGTGCAATCGTGCGGAGATGACCACAAACGGGGGCCACGAGCCCATCTTCTGCACGGTCGTCCCGCCACACGTGCTCGACAAGCTCTCCCAGGCCGACGACCCGACACTCGCCAACGCCGCACGCCGCACCCTGGAACGCGACGCGCTCGAACGCACCCACCGCCGGCTGACCACGGTCATCGGCGCCCCCGCCGTCGCAGCGCCCCCCGACGCCGAGACGAACAAACCGCACCGCACCATCTACGACGCCCGCCACGGCACGGACCTGCCCGGCAGGAAAGTGCGCGGCGAGGGCGACGACCCCGGCAAGGACGCCACGGTCAACCGCGCCTACGCGGGCCTCGGCGCGACCTTCGAGCTGTTCCTCAAGGCGTACGAGCGCGACTCGATCGACGGGAGCGGGCTCCCGCTGGACGCGACCGTGCACTACGAGCGCGACTACAACAACGCCTTCTGGAACGGCGAGCAGATGGTGTTCGGCGACGGGGACGGCGAGATCTTCCTCGACTTCACCATCCCGATCGACGTCATCGGCCACGAACTGAGCCACGGCGTCACCCAGTACACGGCGAACCTCACCTACTTCGGGCAGCCGGGCGCGCTCAACGAGTCGATGTCGGACGTCTTCGGCGCCCTCATCAAGCAGTACACGCTCGGCCAGACCGCCGCCGAGGCGGACTGGCTGATCGGCGCCGGCCTGCTCGCCCCGCGCGTCACGGGCACCGCCCTGCGCTCGATGAAGGCCCCGGGCACGGCGTACGACGACGACGTCCTCGGCAAGGACCCACAGCCGGCGACGATGGACGACTACGTCCGCACGGGCCGCGACAACGGCGGGGTCCACATCAACTCCGGCATCCCCAACCACGCGTTCTACCTGGTGGCGACGGCCCTCGGCGGTCACGCCTGGGAGCGGGCCGGCCAGATCTGGTACGACGTCCTGACGGGCGGCGAGCTGAAGGAGCAGGCCCTGTTCGTCGACTTCGCCACGCTGACGGTCAAGGCGGCCAAGGACCGGTACGGCCAGGGCGACGAACTGACAGCCGTGTCGAAGGCCTGGGAGCAGGTGGGCGTGCGGACGCTGTAGTTCCGTACTAGACAGGACCCATGCGTATTCAAGTGCGGCGCACGGGCGGTTTCGCGGGCATCGAGCGGCACGCGGTGGTGGACACCGCCGGGCGGTCCGACGCCCAGGACTGGCACGCCCTGGCCGAGCGGGCGCTCGCCGCCGGCCGGGGCACTCCGCCGCCGGGGGTGCCGGACGGTTTCGCGTACGAGATCACGGTGGACGGGAGGACGGCGTACTGCGCGGACCCCCGACTGACGGAGGAACAGCGGGAGCTGATCAGAAGGGTGCTCAAGGAAGGGGCGTAGCCGCCCTCACACCGGGTCCGGGGTGCGTAACGGGCAGTTCACCCTCGGGCGTTGACTTCCGTTACCCGTGGTACGGATGATCCGCGCATGGCGACGAACCCGATACCTCAGTTCCCGGCCGGCTTCCTGTGGGGCGTATCGACCTCCGCTCATCAGATCGAGGGGGCCGTGGACGAGCGCGAGCCCTCCGTGTGGGACGCGTTCTCGGCCGGGGCGGGCCACATCAAGGACGGCTCGACGGCGGCGGTGGCCTGCGACCACTTCCACCGTTACCCCGAGGACGTGGCCCTCCTGCGCGACCTGGGCGTGGGCGCGTACCGCTTCTCGATCTCCTGGCCCCGGGTGAACTCCCCCGGCGGCCTCGACTTCTACGACCGCCTGGTGGACGAACTGGTCGGGGCGGGCGTACAGCCGGTGCCGACCCTGTTCCACTGGGACCTGCCCTCGTCCCTCGGCGATGCGGGCGGCTGGCTGAACCGGGACACCGCCGAGCGGTTCGCCGAGTACGCCGCCGTGGTGGCCTCCCGGCTCGGCGACCGGATCACCAAGTGGATCACCATCAACGAGCCCGCCGAACACACCCTGCTGGGCCACGCCCTCGGCACCCACGCCCCCGGCGGGCAGCTGATGTTCGACGCGCTCCCGGCCGCCCACCACCAACTGCTGGGCCACGGCCTCGCCGTACAGGCGCTGCGTGCGGCCGGAATCACGGACATCGGCATCGCCAACTCGCACGGGCCGACGTGGGCCGCGTCGCAGGAGCAGGCGGACGTGGAGGCGGCGGGCTTCTACGACCTGCTGCTGAACCGGCTGTTCGCGGAACCGGTGCTGCTGGGCGAGTACCCGGAGGGGATCGGCGAGTTGATGCCGGGCACGGACATCGACGCCGACCTGAAGGTCATCTCCGAGCCGATCGACTGGTACGGCATCAACTACTACGCCCCGACGCGCGTGGGTGCGCCCGAGGGCACGGACATCGAGTTCGGCGGCGTCACCATTCCCGCCGAACTCCCCTTCACCGTCAAGGAGATCGAGGGCGTCCCCACGACCGACTTCGGCTGGCCCGTCGCCCCCGAGGGTCTCACCGAGCTCCTCACCGACTTCCACGCCCGCTACGGCGACCGTCTGCCGCCCGTCGTCATCACCGAGAACGGCTGCTCCTACGAGGGCGTCGACGACCAGGAGCGCATCGCCTACCTGGACGGCCATGTGCGCGCGCTGCACGCGGCGTCGGAAGCGGGCGTGGACATCCGCGGTTACTTCGTCTGGTCCCTGCTCGACAACTTCGAGTGGGCCGAGGGGTACGCGCGGCGGTTCGGCCTGGTCCACGTGGACTTCGAGACGCTGGAGCGGACCCCGAAGGCGTCGTACGCCTGGTACCGGGACCTGCTGCGGGCGCAGAACCGAGGATGACGACGGCACGGACGACGGCCGCCCTCGCCGAGCCCGTCGAGCCGGTCGGCGGGGGCTGGACCTCGGCCCTGGCGCTGGCCAACGGGGCGATCTGGGTGGGCTGGTACGGCCCGCTGCAGATCCTGCTGGCCTCCCAGGCGGAGGACTTCGCACCCGGCGCCGGTATGTCCAAGGAGTCGGTGCTGGCGTGGGTGACCGGTGCCGGGGCGGTCGTCTCGCTGCTGGCCACGCCGCTGTTCGGGGCGCTGTCGGACCGTACGACGTCCCGCCGGGGCCGCCGTACGCCGTGGATCGTGGCGGGGTCGGCCGGCGGGGCGGTGTCGCTGCTGCTGCTCGCGGGCGCGGGCGGACTGTGGACCATGGTGGCCGGCTGGTGTCTGGTGCAGCTCACCCTGAACGCGTCCTGGGCCGCGGTCACCGCGGCGGTCCCGGATCAGGTGCCGCGTCTCCAACGGGGCTCCGTGGGCGGCTGGTTGGGGGCGGCGCAGATCCTGGGCGTGGTCGGCGGCACCGGACTGGCGACGCTGGGCGGGGGTGTCGGCGCGGGGTACGCGGCGTGTGCGGTGTTCACGCTGGTGGGCGCGTTGCCGTACGTGCTGGCGCACCGGGACCCCCCGCTGCCGGCGGTGGCCCGCCCGGAGTGGTCGTGGCGGGGGTTCCTGGCGGGCTTCTGGCTGAGCCCGCGGCGCCATCCGGACTTCGCGTGGGCCTGGCTGACGCGCTTCCTGATCAATCTGGGCAACAGCGTCGGCCTGCTCTACCTGCTGTTCTACCTGCGGGACCGGGTCGGGTATCCCGATCCGGAGCAGGGCGTGCTGATCCTCACGGTGGTGAACGCCTCGACGCTGCTGGCGACGGTGGTGGTCTCCGGGATGTGGTCGGACCGGGTGGGGCGGCGCAAGCCGTTCGTGTACGGGTCGGGGCTGCTGATGGCGGGCGCGACCGGCCTCATCGCCCTCTGGCCGACCTGGCCCGGGGCGCTCGTCGCCTCGGCCCTGCTGGGCCTCGGCTTCGGTGTGTTCACGTCGGTCGACTTCGCCCTCATGACCGATGTGCTGCCGACGGCCATCGACCGGGGCAAGGACCTGGGCGTCATCAACGTGGCCAACTCCCTGCCCCAGGTGGCCGCTCCGGTGTTGGCGGCGCCGATCGTGACGCATCTCGGCGGCTACCGGACGCTGTACCTGGTGGCGGCGGTGATCGGGCTGGCGGGGGCGGTGTTCGTGGGGCGGATTCGTGGCGTGGAGTAGAGGGCGCGTCCGCCCCGTGGCTGAATGGCGTGCCCTCCCGTGGCACGGATGGCGTGCCCGGCCGTCGCCGTTCACATCCGCGTGCGGCAGATCACGTCTTTCACAGGACGCGCACAGACAACGGACCCGGGCTGTCATCCGTCTTCAGTGCTGACCACGCTCGCCGCCGAAGGGACGCTCTGTGCCTACGCGTTCAACCAGACCATTCCGAACCCGCCCCGCACGGCAGGCGATAGCCGTGCTGGCGGTGTCGGGCACGCTCCTCGCGACGCCCTCGCTGGCGGTGCCCTCGGCGTTCGCGGCCGGGGCGCCCCCGACCGATCTGCGCGTGGACACCAACCGCGACGGCAAGGTCGATGTCACCGGCACCACCGACACCTCCGGCGAGAACGGCTGGACCGTCGCCCGCGGCGCCCTGATGCTGCCCAACATCGACGACGACACCCGCCGTTGCCCGGCTACCGGCCCGAAGGGCAAGCGCCTCACGGACGCCCAGCTGGCCGCCTGCAACGACGCCTCCGACTCCAAGGTGAACGGCACCGCCGACGTCGCCGACCTCGCCCGCGTACGGTCCGTGCCGATGAAGAGCGCACCCGCCGGCGCACAGGGCAGCGTGAAGGTCACGGCGGGCGCCAAGCAGACGCGCGTGTTCGTCAAGCGGGGCAAGAAGTGGGAGCCGGTCACGGCCAAGACCCGGCTGTCGCGGGCCGAGTTGAAGGCCGGTGTGGAGTTCGGCGTAGAGGCCAAGGACGTCATCCGGGACACCGCGAAGTGGGACGGGACGGCCCGGGTCCGGCTGACCGTGAAGTCCTCCAAGGGCACCACCGCCGACTCGGTCACCCTGCGCGTCGCCCCGCTCCTCACCCACCACCATCTGCAGAACGCCCAGCAGTTGCTGGTCACCCAGATCTCCGGTGGCAACTACGGGAAGCTCAACCGCGCCTTCCGCGAGGGCCTGGACAAGGCGGCCGAGAACGCCGGCATCACGCGGCCGACGGTGAACTTCACCAAGTACGGGGACATCTGGGCGCAGGACTTCGTCGAGCCCGCGTACGTCAGCATGACCGGCGCGAACGGCAAGCGGCAGTACCTGCGGGTGATGCTCCGCTCCGCCCAGATGGACCGGGAGTCGGGCCGGGAGCTGTTCGAGAAGATGCGCGGCCCGAACATCGGTGCCGTGCAGGTGACGGGCGCCAAGGAGTCGGAGGAGTGGACGCTCAACTCCATGGGCAACCTGGAGACCATTCCGCCGTACGCCCACGGCGAGCGTTCCTTCCCGGCGGGCCGGATCATCATGGGGCAGCGCCCGGACACCGGCTCCAAGCCGGCGAAGGTGATGCGGACGTTCCTGAAGTCCCAGGGCATGCAGGACCCGCTGTTCCTCGACACCTCGTGGCTGCACGTGGGCCACGTCGACGAGTTCGTGCAGTTCCTGCCCGCCGACACCCCGCGCGGCTGGAAGATCGCGGTCGCCGACCCCGAGGCGGGGCTCAAGCTCCTGCGTGACGCGAAGGCCGCCGGCCACGGGTCGACGAAGATGTTCTCCCGGAAGCTCGGCCCCACGGAGACCATCACCAAGGCCCTCGCCTCCAAGACCCTGGTCTCCGACAACAACCTCGCCACGCGCAAGATCGAGGCCAACCTCGCGGTGCTCCAGCGCGAGACGGGCGTCACTGACGCCGAGGTCGTCCGCGTCCCGGCCCTCTACACCCAGGGCACGGAGCAGGTGGGCGAGACGCAGTCGGGCGGTGACGGCAAGACCCGCCTGCCCCGTCTGACCCGCCTCGGCGCGGGCGCCGAACTCCCGGAGGTGGCACGGGACTACGGCCAGCAGCGCCGGCTCGACGACACGGCGGCGGACCAGGGCACCCTGACGCCCGACAGCTCGGCGGCGGCCTCCCCGACGGCCCCCGCCCCCTCCGTCATGACCAGCGCCTATGTCCCCGGCGCCGTCAACGGCATCGTCCTCAGCCGCACCCACTACCTCGCACCGCGCCAGTGGGGCCCGGTCATCGGCGGCAAGGACATCTTCACCGAGGCCGTGACGGCCGCGTACACCGGCGCCGGCATGAAGGTGTCGTACCTCGACGACTGGGAGACGTACCACCAAGGCATGGGCGAGATCCACTGCGGCACCAACACGCTGCGCAACCCGTCCGCGGCGTGGTGGACGCGCTAGCGGACGCCGGCGCCTGACGCCACGCAGGACAACCGCCGCCGTCCCGGAGAACCGAACCGGGGCGGCGGCTCTTCTCTCCGTACGGACCGTGCGCAGATCCTCCCGTCCTCACCGTCCTCTCGGCCTCGTCGGGCCGGGGTCCTGTGTCAGTCGATACCGCGGACGATGTGCGGATCGGCGGCAGCTTCGTCGTCCTCTCCCGCGAGAAGGACGGGCGGTGCCTCCACGGCGTCGCGGAACAGGACGGATTCACGGTCGAGCGTGGTGTGTGCCATCGAAGTTACCCCTTCCGAAAGTGTGAGCGTCGGTACGGAAAACGGAAGCGGGTGTGCCCATTGCTGGGCACACCCGCTTGACTCGGATGCGGACGGGTGGGGCGGTCAGCCCCGGGTGGCGGGGACAGCGGGCGTGGCCAGTGCCTCGAGGTAGACGGCCTCCGGCTGAGCTCCGGACAGGACCGTTCCGTCGTCGAAGAACAGAACGGGCACCGATGTGACGCCGACGCGATGCATCCGGTCCAGTTCGGCGCGCACGGCGGCCGCGCCGTCCTGGCTCGGTTCGACCCCGACCTCGGCCGCCAGACGCGCGAGCGTACCGGGGTCACCGATGTTCAGTCCGTCGGTCATATAGGCGCGGAAGAGACGCTCCGTCATGGCCTCGCCGAGGCCCTGGGCGGCGGCGACGGCAACGAGTCGGTGCGCCTCGAAGGTGTTGGTGTGGATGGCGCGCTCGAAGTCCACGCGCACCCCGTCCTCGGCGCCGAAGGAGGTGTCCTGCGCGATGGCACGGGCCTGCGCCTCGCCGAACGCCGCCTTGTGCACCTCGAACAGGGGCCGGCCGGTCGCGGGGGCCTCAGGAGCGATCTGGAAGGGACGGAAGACGACGTCGACGCTGCCGCCGGCGTCACGGTAGCGCTCGACAGCGCGGGAGAAGCGCGTGAAGGCGAGGTACGAGTGGACGCAGATGAGGTCGAGAACGAACTCGACGGTGCGCGGAGTACGTGTGTTCAGTTCCATGAAGCAACCCTCCAACTTAAACAGGGGTTCAAGTCAAGCTAGTGTGCTGGTATGTCTGACAGACCATCGGCAGTCCCGGAGCTCACCGTCGGAGAGATGTCCGCACGTAGCGGGGTACCGGCTTCCGCACTGCGTTTCTACGAGCGTGAAGGGCTCATCAGCAGCCGCCGCACCGTCGGGAACCAGCGCCGTTTCACCCGTGACACCCTGCGCCGCGTCGCGTTCGTGCGCGTCTCGCAGGCGGTCGGCATCTCCCTGGCGACCGTCCGCCACGCCCTCGGGCTGCTGCCCGAGGACCGCACTCCCACCCGGGAGGACTGGGCCTGCATCTCGCAGTACTGGCGCGAGGACCTCGACGCCCGCATCCGGCAACTCGAACGGCTGCGGGACCAGCTCAGCGAATGCATCGGCTGTGGCTGCATGTCCATCAGCAAGTGCGCACTGGCCAATCCCGAGGACGTGCTCGCGGATCAGGGCCCTGGGGCCCGCCGGCTCATGGAGCCCTGACGGCCACCGCGGCGTCGCGCGCCAGCAGGCACTCCTCCAGGAACGCCACGGCCCGGAAGTGGTACGTACGGGCGGCCCAGCCGAGGCTGATGTTGTGGCCGGCGTCCGGCTGCCTGGCGATCGTCACCGTCGGCGCGGCCAGCGGGCCGACCAGAGCATCCAGGGCCTCGTCGTCGTGGCGCCACCACTGTTCCTGCTCCGCGAAGGTGAAGCGCACCGGGACGCGCACCCGCGCGGCGATGCGGGGGTACAGCTTCGGCCAGCGCGGCAGCTCCGCTCCCTCCAGCGGGGGGACGGGCGCGACGAGGGCGCGGCCCTGCTGGAAGGCGCCCGGGGGGTAGAGCCGCAGCGCGCCCCAGTGCCGCCGCCACTCCCCGCGCGCGTGCGCGCCGGGCAGCTGTGGCAGGTCGACGGCATACGCCAGTCCGAGGCCGGAGATGTCCAGTCCCAGCAGGCTCTCGCCGCCCTCGTCGGCGGCGGCCGCCAGGGCGAGCTTGCCGCCGTTGGAGTGGGCCACCAGGAAGTAGCCCGCGCCGAGCGGATGGTGACGGGCGAATTCGGCCAGGGCGGTGTGCAGCGTCACGGACTGATCGGCGAGCAGCTGGCCGGCCGGCATCCGGGCCGCGGACCGCCCGTAGCCGGGGCGGTCCAGAGCCAGCACGGTGTAGCCGAGTTCGGCCCCGAGTCGTAACAGGGACAAGCCCGGACGCGCCCGGCTGTCGAAGTAGCCGGCGCGCATTCCGCCGCCGTGCAGGGCGACGACGACGGCCCGGGGCGGACCGTGGAGGGGTTCGGCGAGCAGTCCGGACAGTGGGACACCGTCCGCGTCGAGGACGATCTCGCGCACCGGTGAGGATTGCGTACTCGGCAACTCGGTCATGCGATCAGTCGCTCCCCGGACTGCGAAGGCCTTTTCGAGGCAGGGCCTGCGGCCCCTGGGCGGGTTGACTTTGCCTGGACATTCATCTCGACATTCTTGTGAAAACCTTGCTGAAGCCCTGTCACCCCGGTGGGTAGCGTCGCGGACATGGACGTGACTCCACTGCCCAAGGGCGCGGGCCGGCGCTGCCTTGACGAGCTCAACTCCCTTCATGCCACGATCTACTTCGCCCCGGACTTCGGGGAGGAACTCGCCGCTCACGGTGTCGAGGACCCCATGGCGGTGTATCTCGCGGGCCGGGCCGCACCGTGGGGCGCGGTCGGCGCCGGACCGGTCGCCGCCTCGTTCAACGGCCTCAATCACGAGCTGATCGCCCGCCATCTCCCGCGGCTCTGGACACAGGTGGCCCCCGCCACCGTGGTCGCCCTGCGGCTGCGGGCCGCCGACGCCGTACTGCGCCGGTTCCTGGGAGAGGCGGCACTCGCCTCCGCGGAGATGACCGAGGCCGCGGACCTGGCCGTACGGGCCCTCGAAGCGTGCGAGCCGCGCGGGCGGCCGATGTACGCGGCGCACGCCGACCACCCCGTTCCGGACGCGCCGCATCTCGCCCTGTGGCACGCGGCCACGCTGCTGCGCGAGTACCGCGGCGACGGACACGTCACGGCGTTGACCACCGCCGGGATCCTCGGGCTCGACGCGCTCGTGTCCCACTCCGCCAGCAAGGACGGTCTCCCGAAGGAGTTCGTCATGGAGCGGCACGGCTGGACCGCGGAGGACTGGGCCGCTGCCGAGCAGCGACTGGGTGCACGAGGTCTGATGGACGCCGACGGCCGGCTGAGCGCGCGGGGCGTGCTGGTGCGCGAGCGGTTGGAGGAGGAGACGGACCGGCTTGACGGCGCCCCGTACGCGCACCTGGGCGCTTCGGGGGTCTCGCGCCTCACCGAGCTGACCGGGTCCTTCACCGCGACGGCCGCGGCCGCGGGCGCCTTCCCCACGGAACTGGCGCCGGCCGGGGCGGACTGACGGCACTGCGGCCAGGGGCCGTGCGGCGGTGGAGTCCGAGGCCCCAGACGACGCGCCGCCGCACCAGGGTGCGGATCGGCACGGTCCGCGTTCCCGCCGGGCGGCGGTCCTGACGGTCGGTGTCCATGGCGTCCCTCCCCTTCAGTACTTCACGTGGGCCATCGACGGCAGCGGCTCTCCGGCGGCCCAGACGACGTGGAAGGCCACGTCGTCGAACCGCCAGCCCCTACTGGTGCGCACCGCCCCCACCTCGTAGTACCCGCCGACGTCGAAGTGTGAGCCGAGGGGCTCGGAGCCCGGATGCACATGCGTGGCGAACTGGTGGGCGCGGAGCACGGCCCGTTCGCCGGCGATGTCGACGACATGGTTCGCGGTGACATGGTGGGTGCGTGCCCAGCGCGCCCTGGCCTCGCGCTGGAAGGCCGCGAAGCCCTCGATTCCCTGGTGGTCCCCGATGGGGAAGGAGAACCGGGCGTCGTCGGTGAAGACGGTACGGAACCAGTCGTCCCCGTAGTCGCGTTCGCCGATCAGGTCGAGTGAGACGACGTAACGGTCGAACAGGTCTCTCAGCTCGGCGCGGTCGGTCAGCTCTGCGAGCTGGGCACGCAGGGCTGCGATCTCGTCATCGATCGACGACATGGTGAGCTCCCGTGACGGTCCAGGTTTCGTTTCCGGTCATGAGGGCGGCCAGGTCGCCCTTGCCGTTCTGTTCGAGGGCGGCGTCGAGCTGGTCGGCCATCCGGTTGTCGTAGACGGGCCGGACGACGCTGCGCAGTACTCCGACGGGGGTGTGGTGCAGGGTGTCGGGGTCGGCGAGCCGGGACAGGGCGAACGCGGTGGTGGGTGAGGTGGCGTGGGCGTCGTGGACCAGGATCCGGTCTTCGTTGTCCGCGGTGACGGAGACGACTTCGAGGTCGCCGGTGACGGGATCCCGCACAACGCCCTTGTCCAGGCCGGTGCCGAAGCGGATCGGTTGTCCGTGTTCGAGGCGGATGACCGCGTCCTGAGCCCGGTCCCGGTCCTTGAGGGCGTCGAAGGCGCCGTCGTTGAAGATGTTGCAGTTCTGGTAGATCTCGACGAGCGCCGTGCCCGGATGGGCGGCGGCCTGCCGCAGCACCTCGGTCAGGTGCTTGCGGTCGGAGTCCACCGTCCGCGCCACGAACGACGCCTCCGCCCCGATGGCCAGCGACACCGGGTTGAAGGGCGCGTCCAGCGATCCCATCGGCGTCGACTTGGTGATCTTCCCGACCTCGGACGTCGGGCTGTACTGCCCCTTCGTCAGCCCGTAGATCCGGTTGTTGAAGAGGAGGATCTTCAGGTTGACGTTGCGGCGCAGCGCGTGGATGAGGTGGTTGCCGCCGATGGACAGGGCGTCGCCGTCGCCGGTGACGACCCACACGGACAGGTCACGCCGCGAGGTGGCGAGCCCGGTCGCGATCGCCGGCGCCCGCCCGTGGATGGAGTGCATCCCGTACGTGTCCATGTAGTACGGGAAGCGGGAGGAACAGCCGATGCCGGAGACGAACACGATGTTCTCCCTGGCCAGGCCCAGTTCGGGCAGGAAACCCTGCACGGCGGCCAGGACCGCGTAGTCACCGCAGCCGGGGCACCAGCGGACCTCCTGGTCGGACTTGAAGTCCTTCATGGACTGCCGGGCCGCGGCCTTGGGGACGAGCGAGAGCGCCTCAGTCATCGATGGCCTCCTTGAGTGCCGTGGCGAGCTGCTCGGCCTTGAACGGCATGCCGTTGACCTGGTTGTACGACCTCGCGTCGATCAGGTACCGGGCGCGGATGAGGGTGGCGAGCTGGCCGAGGTTCATCTCGGGTACCACCACCGTGCGGTAGCGCCGCAGGATGTCCCCGAGATTCCGCGGGAAGGGGTTGAGGTGGCGCAGATGGGCCTGGGCGATGTGGTGACCTTCTTCGCGGACGCGGCGTACGGCCGCGGTGATGGGGCCGTAGGTGGACCCCCAGCCCAGGACGAGCGTGCCGGCCCGGTCGGGGTCGTCGACGTGGAGGTCGGGGACGGTGATGCCGTCGATCTTGGCCTGGCGGGTGCGGACCATGAAGTCGTGGTTGGCGGGGTCGTAGGAGATGTTGCCGGTGCCGTCCTGCTTCTCGATGCCGCCGATGCGGTGTTCGAGGCCGGGGGTGCCGGGTACGGCCCAGGGCCGGGCGAGGGTATGGGGGTCTCGTTTGTAGGGCCAGAACACGTCGGTGCCGTCGGCGAGGGTGTGGTTGGGGCCGGAGGCGAACGGGGTCCGCAGGTCGGGCAGCTCGTCGGGGGTGGGGATCCGCCACGGTTCGGAGCCGTTGGCGAGGTAGCCGTCGCTGAGGAGGAAGACGGGCGTGCGGTAGGCCAGGGCGATGCGGACGGCGTCGATGGCGGCGTCGAAGCAGTCGGCCGGGGTGCGGGGGGCGACGACGGGTACGGGCGCTTCGCCGTTGCGTCCGTACATGGCCTGCAGCAGGTCGGCCTGTTCGGTCTTGGTGGGCAGGCCGGTGGAGGGGCCACCGCGCTGGATGTCGACGATCAGCAACGGCAGTTCGAGGGAGACGGCCAGTCCGATGGTCTCGGATTTCAGGGCGACGCCGGGGCCGGAGGTGGTGGTGACGCCGAGTGCGCCGCCGAAGGCCGCGCCGAGTGCGGCCCCGATGCCGGCGATCTCGTCCTCGGCCTGAAAGGTCCGCACGCCGGAGTTCTTGTGCCGGGACAGCTCGTGCAGGATGTCGGAGGCCGGGGTGATGGGGTAGGAACCGAGGTAGAGGGGCAGGTCGGCCTGGCGGGCGGCGGCGATCAGCCCGTAGGACAAGGCGAGGTTGCCGGAGATGTTGCGGTAGGTGCCGACGGGGAACGCGTCGGTGGCGGGGCCGACTTCGTAGGAGACGGCGAAGTCCTCGGTGGTGTCGCCGAAGTTCCAGCCGGCCCGCAGAGCGGCGATGTTGGCCTCGGCGATCTGCGGCTTCCTGGCGAACTTGGAGCGCAGGAACCTTTCGGTGTTCGCGGTGGGCCGGTGGTACATCCAGGACAGCAGGCCGAGGGCGACCATGTTCTTGCTGCGTTCGGCCTCCTTGCGGGAGAGCCCGAACTCCTTGAGCGCCTCGACGGCCAGTGTGGTCAGGGGGACGGGGTGGACCTGGTAGCCGTCGAGGGAGCCGTCCTCCAGCGGGGAGGTGTGGTAGCCGACCTTGGCCATCGGCCGCCTGGTGAAGTCGTCGGTGTTGATGATGATCTCCGCGCCGCGTGGCAGGTCCGCGATGTTGGCCCGCAGGGCCGCGGGGTTCATCGCGACCAGTACGTCCGGCGCGTCTCCGGGGGTGAGGATGTCGTGGTCGGCGAAGTGCAGCTGGAACGAGGAGACACCGGGCAGGGTGCCGGCGGGGGCGCGGATCTCGGCGGGGAAGTTCGGCAGGGTGGACAGATCGTTCCCGAACGAGGCCGTCTCCGAGGTGAACCGGTCACCGATGAGCTGCATACCGTCGCCCGAGTCCCCCGCGAAGCGAATGATCACCCGGTCAGGACGGCGCACCTCCTTGAGGGGTGCCCGCACGGCGGGTGTGGTGGTGTCGGTGGCGTCGTGGTCGCTGTACACGATGGGGTGTGCTCCTCGTGAGGCGTGGCGGGAACAGCACGCTGCCCGGCTCGCGAGGTGGCGAGCCGGGCAGCGTGACCGCGGGGCGGGTCAGACCTTGTACGGGCGCTTGTCCCGTGCCTCTTTCAGGCTCCGGGCCCACCAGTCCAGCTGGTCCAGCTGGACCTTGGCCGCGGCGTCGGCGGGCTCGCTGTCCTTCGGGCGGCCGTCCTGCCCGAACTGGGCACCGGCGTTGTGAAAACTGATCGTGTTGCGGATGGTGACCGCCTGCAGCTCGGCGAAGACTGGGCGCAGATGCTCCACCGCCCGCAGTCCGCCGGACAGACCGCCGTACGAGACGAAGGCGACCGGCTTGGCGTGGAACTCCTCGTCGTGCCAGTCGATCAGGTTCTTGAGCGACGCGGGATAGCTGTGGTTGTACTCGGGCGTGATCACCACGAAGGCGTCCGCGGCCGCCAGCCGGGGGGTGACGGCACCGACCGCGGCGGCCGTCTCGGGCGACGGCTCACTGCCGAAGGCGGGAAGGACCATCGGCAGGTCGGCGTCGGCGAGGTCGACGACGTCGACGTCGAAACCGCCGTGCTCGGCGGCCCGGTCGACGAACCAGTTCAGGACGACCGGGGCGAAGCGGCCCTCCCGGACGCTGCCGACGATCACCGCGACGCGGACGCTGTTCTCTGACATGGAGGACTCCCGGGAAGGTGTTGAGGACCGATCCATGAGGAGAGCCAACAACTTGAACCTTGGTTCAAGTCAAGTCTCGGCGCGCTCGCGTATCTCCCGCAGCAGCTCGGCCTGCCGCACGGACGACGGGTCCGGTCTGCCGCCCGTGCGGACGGCCTCCACGAACGCGGCCACCGTACGCGCCACCTGATCGGCGGCCGGCAGCACGATCCGCTCGGTGCCGGAGCGCCGCTCCAGCAGGACCTGCGGCGCCAGATCCGCCGGTGGGGTGAAGGCCCGGTCGACCGTGACGCGCCCCTCGCTCCCCCAGATCGCGTACGAGGACCGGTAGGCGTGGTCCAGCCCGAAGGTGAGCTGGACGCTCACCCCGCCAGGACCGCTCAGCAGTGCCGCGCCGGCCGTGTCGACCGTGCGGGCCGGCCCGCGCGCGAGCGTGGCTCCCACGACGCGCAGACCCTCGCCCACGTGGTACAGGGCCGCCCGGACCGGGTAGACACCCGTGTCCCACAGGGCACCGCCGCCGAGGTCGGCGCGGTACCGGATGTCGTCCTCGGGCAGGGCGGGTATCGCGAAGGCGGCGTGGAAGGCGCGCACCTCACCGATCGCCCCGTCCGCGACGAGCTTCCCGACGGCCGCGTGCTGGGGGTGATGGACGAACATCACGTTCTCCATCAGGACCCGCCCGGACCTCTCCGCCAGCGTCATGAGCCGTCGGGTCGCCGCCGGATCGGTGGTGAGCGGCTTCTCGGCCAGGACGTGTTTCCCGGCGTGCAGGGCGGTCTCGGTCCACGCCTCGTGCAGCGCCGCCGGCAGCGGAACGTACACGGCGTCGACGTCGTCGCGGTCGAGGAGCTCGGCGTAGCCGTGCACCGGCCGGGCGCCGAACCGCGCGGCGAGCTCCCGCGCCCTGGCCGCGTCCCGGCCGGCTATCGCGGCGATCTCCACGCCTTCCGTGGCGGCCATGGCGGGGAGCACCCGACGGCGCGCGATGTCGGCGCAGCCCAGCACTCCGACGCGTACCGGAGTCATCGGCCGTGCACCGCCGTCGCGTTGAGGCAGGCGAGCAGGGTGCGGGCCTGCACGTTGAGGTAGTGGCCGTGGCGGACGAGGGTGGTCAGTTGGCCCGGAGTGGCCCATCGGTACCCCGCCGGCGGGTCGAGCGGGGCCTGTTCCTCGTCGGCCTCGACGAGGAGATAGCGGCTCTCGGCGTTGAGGAACCGGCCCCCCTCCTCCGAGTGCACGGCCTCGTACCGGATGCGGGCCGGGTCGGCGCCGAGCACCAGATCGAGGAAGGGCGGCCGGTCCGCACCGAAGAGATGGGCGTAGTTGCCGGGCGTGTACTGCACGGTGGGGCCCAGTTCGACGGTGTCCAGGAAGCCTCCCTCGACCCGGGCGTGCACGAGGACGTGCGGCACTCCGCCGATCCGGCGGGTCAGGAAGGCCGTGACGCCGACTCCGCGGGGTTCGAACAAGGGCTGTGTCCAGCCGGTGACCTCGCGGCTGCCGGCCTGGACGGCGACGGCGACCACGTCGAAGTATCGGCCCGCCTCGTGTTCGATGGTGGCCTCACCACGTTTCCAGCCGGGCACGTCCGCCAGCGGGACGCGTTCGGCGTGCACGTCGTGGCGGGAGCGCTCGGCGGTGAACCAGGACAGCAGTTCGACGTCTGTGTGCAGGGCGCCGGTTTCCTCGGCGGGGAACGGCGCGCAGGCGAGCACGGTGCGGGCGTCCATGTTCACGACGTTGTCGCGGTGGAGGAGCTCGCCGATCTGCCCCAGGGTGAGCCAGCAGAAGTCGTCGTGGACCGGTACGTCGCCGACGGCCTCGACGAGCATGTTGCGGTTGCTCTTGCGGAAGAACCAGGAGCCGTGCTCGGACTGCAGGACGTCGGCGAGGACCCGGCCCCGGCCCGGCTGGGTGAAGTACTCGATGTACTTCACGTCAGCGCCGCGGTGCACCTTGGTGTAGTTGCTGCGCGTGGCCTGGACCGTGGGAGAGAGTTGGAGGAGGTTCCGGTTCCCGGGCTCCATCTTCGCCTGCATCAGGAAGTGCAGGACACCGTCGAACTCCTTGACGAGGATGCCGAGGACGCCGACTTCGGGCTGCTTGATGATCGGTTGGTGCCACTCGCGGTGCGGACCCTGGCCGGTGGTGACGCGCAGGCCCTCGACGGAGAAGAACCTGCCGCTGCGGTGGACCAGGTTTCCGGTGGTGTCCTCGAACGACCAACCGTCCAGCTCGGCGAAGGGGATGCGGTCGACGCTGAACCGGTGGGCCCTGCGGCGGCCTTCGAGCCAGTCGGGGAAGTTCTCGGTACGCAGCTTCGATCCGGCGGCGGTGGCCGACCGGGCGATCCGGTCGGCCACCGCGGGGTCCTCCCGGGGCTGCAGCAGGGTGGGAGCCGCTGGGGTCCTGGCGAGGGGGGACGGCATGACGTACTCCTGTGAATCGGCGGGACGGGCGACGGGCGCGGCGGTTCAGCCCCGGGCTGCCACGAACTCCTTCACGGAGGAGGTGATGTAGTCGATCATCTCGTCGGTCAGGCCGGGGTAGATCCCCACCCAGAAGGTCTGTTCGGTGATGATGTCGCTGTTGGTGAGGTCGCCGACCACACGGTGGGGCTGGTCGATGTAGGCCGGGTGGCGGGTGAGGTTCCCGGCGAACAGCCTGCGCGTACCGATCTTGCGGTCCTCCAGGAAGGCCACCAGCTCCGCACGCGCGAACGGCGCGTCGGGCTTCACGCTGAGCGCGAATCCGAACCAGCTGGGGTCGCTGCGCGGTGTGGCCTCAGGCAGCACCAGGTGCGGCAGACCGTCCAGGCCCTCCCGCAGCCGCCGCCAGTTGCGCTTGCGGTCGTCGATGAAGCGGTCGAGCTTGTCGAGCTGGGTCAGTCCCAGCGCGGCCTGGATGTCGGTCGCCTTCAGGTTGTAACCGACGTGCGAGAAGATGTACTTGTGGTCGTAGCCGGCCGGCAGGGTGCCCATCTGGTAGTCGAAGCGCTTCAGGCACTTGTTGCTCTCACCGGGCTCGCACCAGCAGTCACGGCCCCAGTCGCGCAGGGACTCCACGATGCGTGCGAGCGCCAGGTTCGAGGTCAGGACGCAACCGCCCTCGCCCATGGCGAGGTGGTGTGCCGGATAGAAGCTGACGGTGGTGATGTCGCCGAAGGTACCTGTGAGCCGGCCGTCGTAGGTGGACCCGACAGCGTCGCAGTTGTCCTCGATGAGAAAGAGGTCGTGCTGCTCGGCAAGCTGCGCGATCTCGGCGACCTCGAACGGGTTGCCGAGCGCGTGGGCGATCATGATGGCGCGGGTCTTGGGACCGATGGCCCGCGCGACGCGGTCGGCGGTGGTGTTGTAGGTGCCGAGCTCGACGTCGACGAAGACCGGCACCAGCCCGTTCTGCAGGATCGGGTTGACGGTGGTCGGGAAGCCCGCGGCCACCGTGATCACCTCGTCGCCCGGTGTCAGCCTGCGGTCCTGCAGAAGGTGCGAGGTGAACGCCGTCATGGCGAGCAGGTTCGCGGACGACCCGGAGTTGGTCAGGTGCGCCTTGCGGCGCCCCAGGCGCCGGGCGAAGCGCGACTCGAACCGGCGCGAGCTGTGGCCGGCCGCGATCCGCATCTCCAGCGCGGCCTCGACCAGGGCGATCCGGTCCTCCTCCTCCAGCACCGCGCCCGCCGGCCAGATCTCGGTGGTCCCCGGAACGAAGGGGCGGTCGTCCCGGCTCGCCCGGTGGTACTCCCTGGTCGCGTCCAGGACCTGCGCCTTGAGGTCGCTCATGACCTGTTCCCTTCTCGGTTCTCTCGGCCGGCGTTGTCACTGCGGTGCTTCACGGGCTTCCACCAGTCGGGGTTGTCGCGGTACCAGGCGACGGTGTCGGCGAGCCCCTGCTCGAAGGGGATGCGGGGGGCGTACCCGAGCTCCTCGCGGATCTTGGTCTCGTCGAGCGAGTAGCGCAGGTCGTGTCCCTTGCGGTCGGCGACCCTGCGGACCATGGAGCGGTCGGCGAGGCAGAGGTCGAGCAGCCGCTCGGTGATGTGGAGGTTGGTCCGTTCGTTGCCGCCGCCGATGTTGTAGACCTCACCGGCCCGGCCGTCGTCCAGGACGAGTGCGATGGCCCGGCAGTGGTCGTCGACGTGCAGCCACTCGCGGATGTTGCCGCCGTCGCCGTACAGCGGCACCGGCACGCCCTCCAGCAGATTGGTGACGAACAGCGGGATCAGCTTCTCGGGGTGCTGGTACGGGCCGTAGTTGTTGGAGCAGCGGGTGATGGACACGTTCAGCCCGTGTGTCCGCCAGTAGGAGCGGGCCAGCAGGTCGGACGCGGCCTTGGAGGCGGCGTACGGGGAGTTCGGAGCGAGCGGCCACTCCTCGGTCCAGGAGCCCGCGTCGATGGAGCCGTACACCTCGTCGGTGGAGACGTGCACGACCCGGGACACGCCGGTGGTGAGGCAGGCGTCGAGCAGGGTCTGGGTACCGCCGACGTTGGTCCGCACGAACTCGGCCGCGGATTCGACGGAACGGTCGACGTGCGATTCGGCGGCGAAGTGCACGACCGCGTCGTGGCCGGGAAGGACGTCGAGCAGCAGGGGGAGGTCGCAGACGTCACCGTGCAGGAAGTCGAGCCGGGGATGGCCGCCGGGCAGGTTGTCCCGGTTTCCCGCGTAGGTGAGCTTGTCCAGCACCGTCACCCTGGTCCGCTCGTGGCCCGGGTATCCGCCGTCGAGGAGGGTGCGCACGAAGTGTGAGCCGATGAATCCGGCGCCGCCGGTGACGAGAATCCTCATGCCGCTACCTCGACCCGGGTGAAGTCGCCTACCACCAGGCGGTGGTGGGGTGTGTTCCAGGCGCCCGTGCCGACCTTGGCGTCACGGCCGATGAGCGAACTGCGCAGGCCCTGGACACCGGAGATCTCCGCCCGGTCCAGGACGATGGAGTCGGACACCGCGCTGGAGGTCAGCACGCAGTCCCGGCCGATGGAGGTGTGCGGTCCGATGTGGCTGTCCTCGATCACCGTGTTCTCGCCGATGATCACCGGGCCCTCGATACGGGACCTGACGATGCGGGCGCCCGCGCCGATGACCACCTGGTCGTCGACCTGGCTCACCGCGTCGACGTCGCCGGCGATGTCCGGCCGTAGCCGGGAGAGAAGATGCCGGTTGCACTCCAGCACGTCGTCGACGTTGCCGGTGTCCTTCCAGTAACCGCTGTACTCGCTGGCCCTGACGTCGGCGCCGTGGGCGACCAGCCACTGGACGGCGTCGGTGATCTCCAGCTCGCCCCGGGCACTCGGCTCGATGGAGGCCACCGCCTCGTGGATCGCCGAGGTGAAGAAGTACACGCCGATCAGGGCGAGGTCGCTCCGCGGCTGCTGGGGCTTCTCCACCAGACGCTCGACGTTGCCTTCGGAGTCGAGTTCCACGACCCCGAAGGCGCGCGGGTCGGCCACCTTGTGGACGACGACCTGGGCGGTCGGCCGGTTGGCCCGGAACTCGTCGGCGATCGCGGTGATGCCGTCGGGCAGCATGTTGTCGCCGAGGTACATGACGAAGTCGTCGTCGCCGAGGAAGTCCCGGGCGATGTCGACACAGTGGGCGAGACCGAGCGGCCGGTCCTGACGGATATAGGTGACCTGTGTGCCGCACTGGGCGCCGTAGCCCATGACGTCGGAGATCTCGGGTGCCCAGTCGCCGACGATCACGCCGATCTCGGTGACGCCGATGTTCTTGATGTTCTGCAGGACGTGCGCCAGCACCGGCTTGTTGGCGATGGGCACGAGCTGCTTGGGCATGGAGTAGCTGAAAGGCCGGAGCCGGGTTCCCGACCCGCCCGCCAGCACCAGAGCCTTCATGGGAAAGTCTCCTCCAGGTGATGGTTCGGTGGTTGCGGCGGCCGGGCCTAGCCCCGGTCCGGATGCCGTGCTTCGACCGCCTTGCGCAGCGCGGCGGCCACCGTGCGGACGTCGTCGTCGTCGAGGCCCGGGTGCAGCGGAAGACACAGGGTCTCGCCGGAGGCGCGGTCGGACTCCGGCAGCACCTGGTCCTCGGAGTGATAGGCGGGGACCTTGTGCAGGGGTGCGTAGCGGAAGGTGGTGTAGATGCCGGCCGCGTACAGCTCGGAGGCGACCTCGTCGCGGATCTCCGGGTGCATCTGGACCCAGTAGAAGTAGTAGCTCGACTCATGGCCCTCGGGCAGTGCGGGCGGCGTTCGCACCCCGTCGAAGTCGGCCAGTTCACGGTCGTAGAGTTCGACGATCTCCCTGCGCCGGCCCACGAGTTCGGGCAGTCGGCGCAGTTGGACGGAGCCGATGGCGGCGGTCAGGTCGTTGCCGATGACGCGGCGGCCGATCTCCGGGACGTCGAGTTCCCACCAGCGGTGCGAGACCTTGGCGTAGCCGAATCCGCTGGCCTGGGCGAGACCGTGGTAGGCGAGGCGCCGCGCGCGGGCGGCGCGTTCGGGGTCGCGTACGTAGAGCATGCCGCCGTCGCCGGTGACCATGACCTTCATGGCGTCGAAGCTCCACATGGCGAGGTCGCCGAAGGAGCCGACGGCCTTGCCGTCGACGCGCGAGGCGGGGGCGCAGGCCGCGTCCTCGACCAGGGCGATGCCGCGTTCCCGGCAGAGCCGCGCGATGCGGACGACGTCGCCGGGGCAGCCGCCGTAGTGCAGCACGATCACGGCCTTGGTCCGGGGCGTGAGGGCACGCTCGATGTCCTCGGCCGTCGGATTGAGCGTACGGGCGTCCACGTCGCAGAAGACGGGACGGGCCCCGGTCGAGGCGATGGCGTTGGCGGCGGCGACGAAGCTGCACGAGGGCAGGACGACCTCGTCACCCGCGGCCAGGTCGAGGGATTCGAGGGCGAGGAACAGACCGGCCGTTCCCGAGTTGATGAAGATGACCTGCTCGGCCTCGACGCCGATGTGTTCGGCGAAGGATGCCTCGAACGCCTTGGTGCGAGGCCCGTGACCGAGCCAGTGGCTGTCGAACACCTCGGCGACGGCGCCGAGTTCCTCCTGGCCCACCTGTGGCTGGAAGAGGTTGATCACGTCTGTCTCCTGGGTCGATGGGAGCGGGAGGGCGGGAGGGCGGGCGCGACGGGCGGTTCAGCCGCGGCGCTGCGCGGCGAGCTTCTCCAGCGGGCCGACCATGTGCGACGGCAGCGGCAGGCGGGCGATCTCCTGGGACAGTTCCCGCGCGCGCTCGGTGTAGGAGGGGTTGGTGAGCAGCTCGGAAACGGCCGAGGCCACCCGCTCTGGGGTGGCCTCGGCCGGCTGCAGGGTGAGCGCTGCGCCGTAGTCGGCGATGCGCCGTGCCGGTGCGTCGAAGACGACGGCTTCCGGGATGATCAGTTGGGGTAAGCCGGCGTTCATCGTGGTCATGGTGGTGGCCCCGCCCGCGTGATGGACGACGAGGTCGCAGGTCGGCGCGAGGACGTCGAGCGGAATCCATCCGGTGCGGATGCCGGGCAGCGCGGACCTGAGCTCGACGGCGAGCGCTTCCGGCGCGGGGATGACGATCTCCACGTCCAGCGGGGCGATGTTCTGCGCCAGGGCTCGCAGGAAGTCGAAGGTGCGCTCCTTGCTGGCGCGGCTCCCCGCGGTGACGCACACCCGGCGCCGGTCGCCCCGGGTCAGCGTCCAGGGCTCCAGCTCGCGCTGGAGGTTGCCGGGCAGCCACCGCATGAGCTGGGCCGGAGGTGCTTCGGGCGGTGTGAGACTCGGCGGGCAGATCTCGATGCGCAGGTCCGGCTCGGGGAGCCGGCTGAGCCCGAGCTCGGCCAGTTCCGGCTGGAGTTCCAGCTCCGCCCCCCGGTCCTGGGCGTTGGAGTCGTCGGTGTCCCAGGCCTGCCGCACATAGGGGACGTCCAGATGGGCGGCGAGCAGGGGGGCCGCGTAGGACATGGAGCCGCCGACGACGAGGTCGGGCCGCCAGCTCCGGCTGATGTCGCGGAGCACCGGGAGTCCGTCGGCGCCCATCTGCGCGAACCAGCGGCCGACGAAGGGGCCCTGCCGGGGCAGGTCTTCGGGTATCTCCTTGAGGTTTCCCTCGCGGTCCTTGGTGATGTAGTGCCAGATGTCGTGCGGGGTGACCGCGATGCCGGGGATGCCGGTGCCGGTGACCACCGGCATCATGTCCTTGGTCGAGGCCATCAGGACCTCGTGGCCCGCGTCGCGCAGTGCCCGGGCTAGGGGGACGAGGCCGAAGACGGTGGCCGGGCTCCCGCCCGGAACGAACAGGAACTTCATGCTTCTCTCCTGTGATGGCGGGTCAGGCGACGGACTGCTCCGGCTCGTTCTCCGCCACCGGTGCCAGGGCGGGATCAGCGACGCGCACGGCCAGCAGGGCGAGGAGCAGCACCGTGGCCAGTCCGGCGCAGGCCAGGAATCCGGTCTTCACGGAGGTGCCGTCGACGAGCGGCCCCAGCAGGAGGGGGGAGACGAACTGCCCGGCGAAGGAGGCGGTGCCGGACAGGGCGGTGGCCTGCCCGCGCAGGGCCGGCGGGGCCGTGTCACCGATCAGTACCGTGACGGCCGGCATGACGATGCCCATGCCCAGACCGAAGAGTCCGGTGCCGACCACGATCAGCGCGGCGTGCCCGGTCGTGCCGACCAGGGTGAAGGCGAGGATCCACGACAGGGCCGAGAGCCGCAGCAGGGCGCTGTAGCCGAGGGACGAGCGCAGCTTGGCGTAGCCGAAGCCGATGAGGCTCATGGTGACGGAGGCGGTGGTGCTGATGAGGGCGACGAGGAAGGGCTTCTCGATGCCGATCTCGGCGAGCCGGAACGGGACGAACACGGCCAGGCCGTAGAGCAGCACCGAGGCGGCGACGAACAGTCCGTAGTAGCCGAGCAGTGCGGGGCGGCGGCCGAGGAGCGGGAGGATTCGTCCCTTGGGAGCGCCCGCCTCGGTGGCCGTACCACCGGTGTCGGGCAGCATCAGCAGTGCGGCGAGGCCCAGCGGGACGCCGATGAGGTAGATCGCGAAGGGGGCGTGCCAGGAAAAGCCGCCGATGGCCCCGGCCAGCAGTGGCCAGGTGACACCGCCGAGACTGATGGCCGTGGAGCGCCAGCCCATGACCCGGTCGCGCCGCGCGCCCTCGTAGTACGAGAGCAGGGCGACCGTGGTGCCGGCGAACACGGCCGCGGCGCCGACCCCGAAGGCGATGCGGCCGGCGATCAGTGCCGGGTAGGAGCTGGTGAACACTCCGGCCCCACCGGCGACGCCGTACAGCACCAGTCCTCCGGCCAGGGGGACGCGGACGCCCCAGCGGTCGATCATCCAACCGGCGACCGGGCTGGCCACGGCGATGGACAGGCCGTGCGCGGTGAGGATCATGCCGGCGGCCGTGCCGCTGAGGCCGAGGTCGTCGCGGATGACCTCGAGCACGGGGGCGACGACGGCCCCCGCCATGACGGTGAGGGTCGAGGCGAGGAGGAGGATGGGGAGCACGGCGCTGCGGCCGGCGCTCGTGGCGGCTTTCATGTGTGACTCCTGCTTTCAGCGAAACGCTGTCGGAAAAGGGGAAGGGCCGGCGCACGACCCTGTCCGGCCCACCCTCACGCGGTGGGGCGCTGTCCCCAGGCGGAGACAAGCATCGTCGTCATGTCCCGCGCCCGCGGGTCGCCGAGTGATCCGACGAACTCGGCCAGCTCCTCGGCGGTCACCACCCCGTTGTCGACGAGCACATGCCCTTCCTGGCGCATGCGCAGGGCGATCAGGTCGTCGTCGGCGGCGGACTGGCCGGGCCCCGCCGGCGTCACCCGCGAGCCGACGGACCGGAGCCCGACGCGGGCGAGTGTGGCGGGCAGTCTGCGCCCCCACCACAGATCGGCTCCCTGGGCCCGCAGGCGCTGCAGGTAACCCGCCACGAGGGTGCGGCTGACGTGGGTGGTGGCGTCCTCCGGCGGGAGGTAGTAGAAGTCCTCCACCACCATCCAGCCGCCGGGGGCGAGCCAGCCGACGGCGCGCTCCAGCAGGTGAGCGGGCTCCTCCAGGTGCTCGAACACCGCTCGCGCGAGTACGAGGTCGAACGAGCCGGGCGCGAAGTCCTCTTTTTGGACGTCGGCCTGACGTGCCTCCAGATTGGCGTGACCGGCGGTGTCGATGTGGGACGGGTCGAGATCCAGGGCGAGCACGGTGCCGCGGTCGGCACGCTGGGCGAGCCGGCGCGCCATGGATCCGCCGCCCGCGCCGATCTCCAGGCAGCGCCAGGTCCGTTCGAGGGGCAGTCCCTCGACGACGGCGGTGGTCACCGGATCGTATTTCCTCTCGAACAACCGCACCTGGTCGACCGGTGATGTCTTCCCCCTGGTCAGGGACCCGGTGCTGTGGCCCTGCGGTGAGGTGGTCTCCGTCATCTCTTCTCCCCTTGTGCCGGCCTCCGGCCGCGGTGTGGTCAGCCGTTGCTGCTGGGCGCCCATATCTCCGTGGCCACGGTGCACAGCAGGAACTCAGGAGGGGCGACTTCCAGCCGGGCCACCTCCTCAAGGCCTTCGGTGAGCTGCGGATGGCGCATGTAGGAGTCGTAGGCGTCGCGGTCCGCCCACATCGGGCAGTTGATGAAGGTGGTGCCGTCCGTGCCGATGTACGGCGTCGCGGAGATGAAGCCCGCGCAGTCGCGCTTCCACTCGCCGCTGGCGGTCAGCAGACCGTGCACGTGCTGCTGGGCCCGGGCGCCGCTCAGCCGCCGGACGGCGAACCCGACGAGTCCGGGCTGCTGGCCTGCCGCGGGCCCGTGCGGCCCGGCGGCCGGCACGCTGCGGAAGACGGTGGCGGAGCGGACTCCGGGCCGGTCCGCGAGGGTGCGCAGGACATGGCCCTCGGGCCGGTGGGTGAACGAGGAGCCGTACGTCTCCTCGTCCGTCCACCTGCCGCGGTGCATCACGGAGGTGCCGTCGAGGGCTATGTGGGTGTGTGAGGAGACGAACCCGTCCGAGTGCCGCACCCACGTGTTCACTTCGCGGGTGATCAGGCCGACCAGTGCGGTGGCGGTGTCGGGGCTGTCGGTACGCAGCACGCCGAACGTGGCGAAGCCGGCCTCGCTGGCCGGTGGGTTCACCGAAGTCATCAGGAGAACTCCCGTGTCGCGGTGGCTGAGGCTGGGAGGGACGGGCCGGGGCCGGCCCCCCCAGCCGGAATCGAGTCGGCAGGGCTCGTGCTTCCGGTTCAGCTCACCTGGATGATCTCGTAGTGCCCCTGCTTGAGGAGCATGCGGCCGTCCCGGGCGTCGCTGAGCCAGTCGATGATCACGTACGGGCCCGGTCGCAGCGGAAGTTGAAGGACCGAGGAGACGCCCGACGACATCGGCAGGCCGCCGGGGCCCTCACCGAGCGGGCCGGGGTCCTCGGGGAACTGGCCGGTGTCGCCGAACTTGTCGAACCACGCGACGAGTTCCTCCTCCGTCACCCCGTCCGGCAGCGGGAAGAAGATCGCCTCGGCGGGCTGCCCGGTGGGCATGAGGTTGCGGAAGAGCAGCGGCCGGCCTGCCTTCACCGTGCCGGTGACCTCGTAGCGGGGGGCACCGTCGATCAGCTCGGCGGTGACGGAGGCCGTGTACGCGGGGGCGGTGCCGTACGCGTGTCCGCTGACGTCGAGCGTGCGATAGCGCGGCTGGGCGTCGCGGATGTGCTTGTAGTCGAACAGGAAGTAGCGGCCGGCGGTCAGTTTCTGTGTGAAGGCGGCAGGCTGGTCCGGGTAGATGACCGTGCCGCCGAGCAGTTCGCCGGTGGTCAGCATCTCCCGGCTGCCCTCGATGATGTCGGGGCCGTTGGCATTGATGATCTTCATCAGGGTGTCGCGGAACTGTTCCCAGGTCACACCGTCACGGGGGCGGGCGAGACCTATCCAGCCCGACGCGTGGTCCGTGGTCGTGGTGCGGAACGTCACCGTGCCGGGGGCGGTGCCGCTGGGGGCGTGCAGCGCGGTCTTGGTGGACTTGACGTCCAGCGTGCGCACGCCCGCGGTCTCCGCCGGGGCAGCGGCCGGGGCGGTGGCCGGGGCGGTGGCCGGGGCGACAGCCCGCGGTGCCGTGTGGCCGATCGCCGGCGCGGCTGTCGCGGTGAACACCAGGGCGGCAACCGCTGCCACCGTCCTGCCGCGGAGGGCCGTGGTCCTCTTCATTCCAGGAACTCCCATGAGTGACAGCTTCTTTCAGCAGGTCAGAGCGTGCGGGCCGGCGGAAACAGCCCGGGCACCCGTGCGTACCGGCGCCCGGGCCCAGGGGGCGTTGCGAAAGTCGTGTGCGCCCCTTGGGGGGCGCCGTGGGTGCTGTGCGGGACTTTCGCAACACCCCCTGGTGCGGCTCGGAACTGTGCGCCGGGGTGTCAGCGCTGGTAGGGACGCTTGGCACGCGCCTCGCGCAGCGCCTCCGCCCACCAGCTGATCTGGTTCAGCAGGTTCGCGGCCGCTTTCTCGCTGCCCTCGGGGCTGACCGGCCGTCCGTCCTCCTCGAAGGCCGTCCAGGCGTTGTGGAAGCTGAGCATGTCGCGCACGGTCGTGGCGTGGACCTCGGCGAACACCTGACGCAGGTGCTCGGCGGCGCGCAGGCCGCCCCCCATGCCGCCGTAGGAGATCAGGCCGACGGGCTTGGTGCTCCACTCGTCGAAGAACCAGTCGATGGCGTTCTTCAGCGACGAGGGGAAGGTGTGGTTGTACTCCGGCGTGACCACGGCGAAGGCGTCGGCCTCGTGGAGCCGGGCGGAGAGCCGGTCCGTCAGCGCCTTGGTCTCCGCGTCGGGCTCCTCGCCGAACGCCGGCATCCGCACGGGCAGCGGGAAATCGAGCAGGTCGACGAGGTCCACGGTGAAGTCGCCGTGCTTCTTCGCCTGCTCGACGAACCAATGGGCGACAGTCGGACCGAATCGGCCACCGCGCACGCTTCCGATGACGACGGCGAGCTTGATGGGGTTCTCTGTCATGCTGAACCTTTCCATTCATGATGAATGCGATACTGACCGGGCGCCGAATTGCCACCCGGCGGTCAGGCGACCGGCATCAGTTCCCGGTGACCGGCGGATTGTCGCGCCAGGTGCGCGGACCCGTGAAACCGGACTGCCGATCAAGTCGACGCCATCCGGCGGTGCGCTGCTCGTTCGGAGTGTCATGGCCGTCCTGATCCGCGTCGGCGGTGGCCAGGGCGAGCACGACAGCGGTCAGGGCGGCTATTTCTTCGACGTCCGGCGAACCCTTTTCCACGCGAATGAGATGGGCCGGTTCCGTCGGTTCCATCAGTGACCCCCTGTACAGCGGAAAACGGCATCGACGGAGACACACCGGTCGAGGCTACTGACCAGCTTCTTCAATCGGAAAGGCGACTTCAAGAGCGCTCGATTCATATCTCTGTGAAGTTCTACAAATCCCTGTCTGCACGTCAGAGGAACGTGAGATCCATGTCAGAGAAAGCCCGTCGGGCGGGCCCCTCGTCCCGCTCAGGCCGCATCGACCTGATCGGCCACGGTGCACAACAGGTACTCGGGCGGGGCGACCTCCAGGCGGGCGAGCTCTTCCTGCCCCTCCGAGATCCGCGGGTCGGCCATCCACGCCTGGTAGGCGATCTCGTTCACCCACATCGGGTAGTTGACGAAGGTGGTGCCTTCCCGGCTCACATACGGCGTGGCCGAGATGAACCCCGGGAACCGGCGCTTCCACTCGCCGCTCCCGGCCAGCAGCTCCAGGACCGCGTCCGCCGCGGAGGGGCCGCCGAGATGGCGGGTGGCCACCACCACCACGCCCGGCCGTGCGTTCGCCTCCGGGCCTTCCAGGGGGGTGGCGGGCGTCCCGCTGAAGACGGTGGCGGCAAGCACCCCGGCCCGAGTGCCCAGGGCGTGCAGTACCCCTCCGGAAGGACTTTCCCGGAAGGACGTCCGGTAGGTTTCCTCGTTCGTCCACTCGCCGCGGTTGACCACGGTCGTCCCGTCCGTGCTCACATGGACACGCGAGGAGATGAAGCCCGGCGTGTGCCGGACCCACTTCCTCACCTCGCCGGTGATGGTCTCCACCAGGGCGGCGGCTGTTTCGGGGCCGTCCACCCGCAGGACACCGAAGGTGACGAAGCCGACCTCGGGCGCGGGACTGGACTCGTGCTCACAAGACATGGAACAACTCCGTTGATATGGGGTGTCCGGTTCGGCGACACCGCCGGTCAGCGGAACGCGTCGGCGCGCTCCTCGGCCCATGAGCGGAAGGTACGGGCCGGCCTGCCGGTGACGTCCGCGACGACCGTGGAGCTCAGCTCCGGCTTCTCGGTGATCATCGCGAAGTAGTCGAGTGCGCCGTCCGCGTACGCCGCGGGCCAGCCGGAGGCGACCATCGCGTCCTTCGCCGCCTCGTGCTCGATGTCGACCCAGTCCAGCTCGCGGCCGATGACCTCACCGATGATGCGTACCTGCTCCCGCTGGGAGAGCTCCTCGGGGCCGGTGACCAGGTACTTCTGCCCGCCGTGCGTTCCGGTGAGCAGCGCGGCCACGCCGACGGCCGCGAGGTCGGCCTCGTGCACCGAGGTGCGCACGGCGTCTCCGTAGGGGAAGTGCACCACGCCGCCGGAGCTGATCTGCTCGGCGAAACCCAGGGCGTTGGCCTGGAAACCGGTGGTGCGCAGGAACGTCCAGTCCAGGCCGGTGGCCTCCAACAGCTCCTCGATGTAGGCGTGGCAGTTGTTGTCCACGCGCTCCAGGCCGATGTGCACGCCCACCGAGGAGACGAAGGCCACCCTGCGCGCCGTGGCCTCGATCTTCTCGATGACGGCCGGTGCGGTCGTCACGTCGGTGGTGAAGAAGGGCCACATCAGGAACACGCCGTCGACGCCGACCAGTGCGGCGTCCAGGCTGTCCGGGTCGGTGAGGTCGCCGTAGTGGATCTCGGTTCCCTCCGGCAGCCGGCCGATGTTCGGGTCGTCCTTCAGCACCAGCGCGCGCACGCGGGCGCCGGCGCGGAGGAGTTGGGCGACCGCGTGCGGTCCGACGTTGCCGGTGGCCGCCGTGACCAGGACGGTGTTCTGCTGCGACATGGTGGTGTCCTCGTGTCGTCGTTCTTCTGCGGATGTCACTGCGGGGGGTTGCCGTGCTTGCGGGACGGCAGATCGGCGTGCTTCGCACGCAGCATCGCGAGGGACTTGATCAGCACCGAGCGGGTGTTGCGCGGGTCGATGACGTCGTCGATCAGCCCGCGCTCGGCCGCGTAGTAGGGGTGCATGAGCTCGGACTTGTACTCCTTGATCCGCTGACGGCGGACCGATTCGGGGTCGTCCGAGGCATTGATCTCGCGGCGGAAGATGACGTTGGCCGCCCCTTCCGCGCCCATCACCGCGATCTCGTTCGTGGGCCAGGCCAGGGCCAGGTCCGCGCCGATGGAACGTGAGTCCATGACGATGTACGCACCGCCGTAGGCCTTGCGCAGGACCAGCGAGATCCGCGGGACGGTGGCGTTGCAGTAGGCGTACAGCAGCTTGGCCCCGCGCCGGATGATGCCGTCGTGCTCCTGGTCGACGCCGGGCAGGAAGCCCGGCACGTCCACCAGCGTGACCAACGGGATGTTGAACGCGTCGCAGAGCTGGACGAAGCGCGCGGCCTTCTCGGACGCCTCTATGTCCAGCACCCCGGCCATGGCGGCGGGCTGGTTGGCGACCACGCCCACCACGTGACCGTCGAGACGGGCCAGTGAGCAGACGATGTTCGGCGCCCACCCCGGGTGGATCTCGAAGTGATCGCCGTCGTCGACGATCTCCTCGATCACCGCCCGGATGTCGTACGACTGGCCGGGGTCCGGGGGTACCAGTTCCAGCAGGGCGTCGGTGAGGCGGTCGGCCGGGTCCTCGGTCCGCTCCACGGGGGCGAGTTCCCGGTTGTTGGAGGGCAGCAGGGAGAGCAGGAACCGCACGTCCTCCAGGCAGCTCTCCTCGTCGTCGTAGGCGAGGTGGGCCACGCCCGAGACCGTGGCGTGGACGTCCGCGCCACCGAGACCGTTCTGGGTGATCTCCTCGCCGGTCACGGCCTTGACCACGTCCGGCCCGGTGATGAACATCTGTGAGGTCTCGCGGACCATGAACACGAAGTCGGTCAGGGCCGGCGAATAGGCCGCGCCACCGGCGCACGGACCGAGCATCACCGAAATCTGCGGGATGACACCGGAGGAGCGTGTGTTGCGTCGGAAGATGCCGCCGTAACCGGCGAGCGCGGTCACACCCTCCTGGATGCGTGCCCCGGCGCCGTCGTTCAGCGAGACCAGGGGCGCGCCCGCCGCTTCGGCCAGGTCCATCACCTTGTGGATCTTCTCGGCGTGGGCTTCGCCGAGGGCGCCGCCGAAGATCCGGAAGTCATGGGCGTAGACGAAGACGGTACGGCCGTGCACGGTTCCCCAGCCGGTGACCACGCCGTCGCTGTGGGGACGCTTGCCCTCCAGGCCGAATCCCGTGGCGCGGTGTCGGCGCAGTGGCTCGATCTCCGTGAACGAGCCCTTGTCCAGCAGCAGTTCGATCCGCTCGTGCGCGGTCAGCTTGCCCTTGGCGTGCTGCCGTTCGGTCGCGGCCGGGTCCGTGCCCTCCCGTGCCGCGTCCTTGAGGGAACTCAGCTCGTCGAGGCGATCGTGCAGGTCATGTGCGGACATGGTGCTCCCATCCCGTGTTCGATCGTGGTCGGACGGCACTGCCGGCGGTGGCGGACGCCGCCGTGGCCAGGGCGAGGCGGCGGGCATTGTCCGTCGTACGGATCTGCGCCCCGGGTGCGATCCGGCGGCACAGGCCGCCGAGCACCCTGCCGGGCCCCACTTCGACGAACCGGTCGACTCCGCGTTCCAGCAGCCCGCGCACCGTGCTGGTCCAGTGGACCCGTGCGGTGAGCTGGCGGCGCAGTACGGCGGACGCCTCGGCGCCGCTGTTCACCGGGCTCGCCGTGACGGAGGAGAGCACCGGGATCCGCGGGTCGCTGAACCGGGTGTCGAGCAGTGCTTCGGCGAAGTCGGCCTCGGCCTCGCCCATCAGGGTGCTGTGGAGCGAGACCGGGACCTTGAGGTCGACCGCCCGGGCGCCGAGGGCCCGTGCCTCCTTCATCACCGCCGTGACGGCCTCGGCCTGGCCCGAGACCACCAGTTGGGCGGGCTCGTTGTCGTTGGCGACTTCGACGACCTGGGCGGTGGTCCGGACGGCCCGCTCGCAGATCCGCTCCAGTGTCGGTGGATCGAGACCGATGACGGCGGCCATCGCCCCCGGCACGCGGTCGTTGACCGTGGCCATCAGCTCACCTCGCTGGCGTACCAGCCAGAGCCCCTCCTGCCAGTCGAGGACGCCGGCGCAGACCAGCGCCGCGTACTCCCCGACGCTGTGTCCGGCGACGACATCGGGCCGTATCCCCTCGCGGCGCAGGGCCTCGGCGGTGACCACACTGGTGAGGAAGACGGCGGGCTGGATCAGCGAGGTGTCGTGCAGGGCCGAGCGCGGTCCCTCCAGGCACAACCGGGACAGCGGGATGCCCAGCAGCGTGTCGGCGGGGCGGTAGTAGGCGTCGATCAGATCGGGCCACCGTTCGAGGAGGTGGCGGCCCATGCCCACGCGCTGTGAACCCTGGCCGGGGAAGACGAAGGCGGTCCTGGTCATGGGACATCGACTCTCTTTCGGTGAGTTGGCCCTCCGCGCTGGCCCGTCGCGGGCCGTGGAGGACCCGCCGTCACGCGGGGTTCTCCCCTCGCACCAGGGCGGCGAGGAGACCTTCGGCGTCGTCGGTACGGAGCCAGTCGGGAGACAGCCGGCGGACGGACGTGTTGGTCGGGACCTCCCCCGCGAGGGCGAAGGAGGCGGCGTGGCGGGGCCCGCAGGGGATGTCGGCGAGAAACCATCCGGCGGGCCTACGACGGATGTCGGCACCCAGGTAGTCCTGGGACGGGGAGCGGCTCAGTCCGGTGCCGAGCCCCTTGAGGTAGGCCTCCTTGCGGGTCCAGAGCCTGCCGAACATCTCCCGTCTTGCCTCGCGCGGTGCGGCGGCCAGTTCGGCGCGCTCGTCGGGGTGGAGGGCCTCGGTGCAGATCTCGACGGTCTCAGCCCCGGGCAGCTTCTCCAGGTCCACCCCCACGGTCGTGGCCGCGATGCCCACGAGAGCGAGCCCTCCGCTGTGCGACAGAGAGAAGTGCAGGGGCGGATCGGTGGCGGCGACGGCCGGTCTGCCGTGCGGGTCGCCGCAACCAGGGCAGGGCTGGCGGACGAAGGGCACGTCCTGCGGTGCGGTTCCCAGGTAGGCCCCGAGCAGCCGCCGCAGGGCGATGTGCGCGGACGCGTACAGCAATCCGTCGGCGGGCCGGATGAACGACGCCGCGCGGTGTCGTTCGGCGTCGTCGAGTTCGCTCTGGTCGAGGGCCGCCGCACTGTCCACCTCGGGCGGTCGCAGCAGCCAGAGGTCCACCTGCCGTGCCTCCGCCGCGAGTGTCGGGACCGCGGCTCCCCCGGTCATGCCGTGACCGGGGCACCGGAGCGCCGGTGACGCTCGGAGGTTTCCGCTGCCCGCGGGTGGGTGTGTCCGTCTCCGCCCAACTGCCCGGCCAGGCAGTCGATCAGCTCGGCCGCGCTGTTGGCGAGCAGCAGCCGCTGGAGGTTCACCTCGACGTGCAGGGCGGCTTCCATACGGTGCTGGAGTTCCATCCCCATGATGGAGCCGACTCCGAGGCTGCGCATGGGGCGCCCGCTGGTGTCGATGAGGTGGGGGGCGACGCCGAGGGCGCGGCCGATCTCCTCACGGACGTACCGGTCCACGACCCGGAGGCGTTCGGCGGGGTCGGCGAGTGCCAGGGCGGCGGGGTCGGGTGCGGTGACCTCGGCCTTCCTCGGCGCGTCGTCCGCCGACGCGTCATCCGCGTCGTACCAGTCATCCCATCCCTTCCGGGTGTCGAGGCAGGTGTCGACGGTCATGTCTCCTCCGGAACGGTGTGTCGGTGGTAGGGGGCAGGACCCCGGTGAGCGCGACGAGCAGGCCGAGCACGCCGACCGCGGTGACGAGCAGGACGGCGGGGCGGTGACCGGCCGGCTGCACCGCGGCCACCAGGGCGAGCGTGAGTACGGCCCCCATCTGGACGGCGCTCTGGTAGAGGCCGCCGACGGCTGCCAGACGGTCCGCCGGAACGGCGGAGGTGGCCTGGATGTGCAGTGCCGTGAAGGAGAGCGCGAAGCCCGCGCCGACCAGCAGCATGGTGGGCAGGACGTCGGTCGTGTAGCTCACCGGCGTGCCCCACCGCAGGCACCAGAGGTAGCCGAGCGGTGGGAAGACGGCGCCGAGGGCGATCAGCCGGGCGGGGCCGAAGCGGGCGACCACGCGTCCGGAGTGCAGGGCCGTCAGGGCGAGGGGGGCGGCGGCCGGCAGGAACGCCAGAGCGGTCCGCAGAGGGGACCAGCCCTCGGTCTGCTGCAGCCGCACGGTGCTGAGGAGCAGCAGCCCGAGGTACGAGCCGTTGAGCGCGGCCGCGCCGAGTGCGGACCTCAGCAGCGGCCGGTGGGCCAGCAGTTCGAGCCGCGTCAGCGGGTGCGCGACGGTGAGTTCGATCCGTACGAAGAGGACGAGCAGCGCGGCCGCGGCCGCGAAGGCGGCGAGTGTGCGCGCGTGGTGCCAGCCGGCGGTGGGTACGGACGTGATCGCGTACACGAGGAACAGGGTGCCGCCGGACAGGGTGACGGCACCGGCCGCGTCGTACCCCCGGGGTTGGTCCTCGGCGGGTGTGTCGTGGGGGATGAGGCGCAACCCGCACAGGAAGAGCGCCAGGGCGACCGGAGCGGGGAAGGCGAAGGTCCACCGCCAGCTCTCCTCGGTGAGCGGACCCGAGAGCAGCAGCCCCGCGGAGAATCCGCCGGCGCCGAAGAGGGTGTAGACGGAGACCGCTCGGCTTCGGGCGCGGCCCTCGGGGAAGGTCGCCGCGATGATGGCCAGTCCGGTGGGGGCGGTGAGGGCGGCGCAGAACCCTTTCACCAGGCGGGTGGCCACCAGGGGTACGAGACTGTCGGCGAAGGCCGCGGCCAGCGAGGCCGCGGCGAACACGAACAGGGCTGCCAGATAGACGCGCCGGCGGCCCAGCAGCGCCACGACTCTGGTGCCGAACAGCATCAGCGCGCCGAAGCCGACGGCGAATCCCGTCACCACCCAGTGCCGCTCGGCGACCGGCAGGCCGAGGTCGTCGCCCACCGCGGGCAGGGCCACGATCGCGACGGACACCTCGAGGGCGTCGATCAGCATGTTGCCCGCGAGGACGAACAGCAGCCCCCACAGGGCGGGCCTCCATGCCGCCTCGGTGGACGGGGGCCGGTGGTGGTTCGGGGTACTCGTCGGAAGCGTCATGATCCTGTTCCGCCGTAGGACTGGTGCGGGACACGGGGAGACCGGCCGCGAGCGGTGCGCACGGCCGGCCCCGGCGCCCTGCCCGGACGGTCCTGTCATGGGGAGGACCGCCCGGACAGGGTCTGGTCGGCGCCACGAGGGGGGACGTGGTCGCGCCACGAGGGGGGACGTGGTCCCGCCACGAGGGGGGACGTGGTCGCGCCGACGTCGTCAGCCGAGCAGCGTGCCGCCGGTGGCGTCGATGAAGGCGCCGGTGATCCAGCGCGCCTCGTCGGTGGCGAGGAAGGCCACGACGTCAGCGACGTCCTGTGGCTCGCCGACCCGGTTGAACGCGGACAGGGCCGCCATCTGCTCGACGACCTCGGGGATGTCGAAGACCGGGTTGCCGTTGCGGGTGATGCCCGGTGCCACGCTGTTGACGGTGATGCCCCGCGGGCCGAGCGCCTTGGCGTAGTGCAGGGCGAGCATCTCGACGGCCCCCTTGGTCATCGCGTACGCGATCTCCTGGGGGTTGGCGAACCGGGTCAGGCCCGAGGAGATGTTGATGACGCGCCCGCCGTTGGGCATGTTCTTCAGCGCGCGCTGGATGATGAAGAACGGCGCCTTGGCGTTCACCGCGACGAGGCGGTCGAACTGCTCGGGCGTGGTGTCCTCGGGGGACACGCCGCCCATCACCCCGGCGTTGTTGACGAGGATGTGCAGATCGGTCGTTCCGGTGCGCTCCTTCAGGCCGTCCTCCAGGCCGACGAAGAGCTCGTGGACGTCGCCGGGGGCGCCGAGTTCGGCGCGGACCGCGAAGGCCCGGCCTCCGTCCTTCTCGATCGAGGCGACGACCTCGTGGGCCGCCTCCTCGCCGGAGGAGTAGTGCACCGCGACCAGTGCGCCCTCCTGCGCGAGGCGTACGGCCGTCGCCCGGCCGATGCCCCGGCTCGACCCCGTGACCAGCGCTGTCCTACCGGTGAGCCTGCCCATGTTGTGTCCTCTCCGCTTCGTGGAGTTGTTGGCCGTTGCTGAGACCGCCGGGGCACCGAACCAGCGGTGCAGGGCGGTGATGAGATCCGCTTCGCCTTCCGAGCCGGCCCACGCGACAAATCCGTCCGGTCGGACGAGAACGGCGTCGGCACCGGCGAACTCACCCCTTTCCGGCAGGAGTTCGGCGGCCACGGTGTCCACCAGGCCCGCCCACGGCGCGGCCGTGCCGAGCCGCCGGGCCCGGTGGTCTGCGTCGCCCGAGATGTCGAGCAGCACTCCTCTGCCGGAGCGCAGCAGCGCGGTGGTCGTGGTCCGGTCGCCGGCGACGGCCAGTTCGGCATGGGGCAGGCGGGCGCCGAGCAGGGGATGCCCGCCCGGACCCACGTCGTGGCGGATGTCCAGGCCGGAGATCATCCCGGCCAGGTGGGTGCGCACGTCGTCCTGCCGGACGAGCTCGCCGAAGACACTCCGGACGGCTTCGACCTCCGGGCCGCCCAGCAGAAGCAGGGCCTGCGCCGCGATGTTGCCCAGCACACGCCGGCCGACCGCGTGACGCTCCGCGTGGTAGCTGTCCAGCAGACCTTCGGGACCGCGTTCGGTGACCTGCGCGGCCAGCTTCCAGCCGAGGTTCACGGCGTCCTGGAGGCCCAGGTTGAGAGCCTGCCCGCCGATCGGCATCTGGGCGTGAGCGGCGTCCCCCGCGAGGAAGAGGCGGAAGTCGCGGTACTGCGTGGCCTGCCGGGAGACGTCGCCGAAGGCGTTGACCCACACCGGGGTACCACCGCTGATGTCCTCGCCGGTGACCCGCTTCCAGGCGTCCACCATCTCCGAGAACTCCGGGTCCCCGGTGCGGGGCCGGACGGCGCGGCCGAACTCGTGCACCATCACGCGCGTCACTCCGTCGGGACGGCGTGCGGCGATGGCGAGTCCGTGCTCCAGCCGCTGGAACCGGCGGTTCGGAATCTCGATGCCGGCCACGTCCGCGCGGATCAGTTCGCGGGACGCGTCGGCGCCGGGGAAGTCGAATCCGCCGAGGCGGCGGACGGTGCTGTTCTCCCCGTCGCAGCCGACGACGCATTTGGCGCGCAGGCGTACGGGGCCGTTCGGGCCGAGTGCCTCGGCCTCGGCGTAGTCCTGGGTCACGGTCAGCCCGCGCAGCTCGTGGCCGCGCAGGATGACCGCCCCCAGATCGGTCGCCCAGTGCCCCAGCAGTTCCTCGGTGCGGACCTGTGGGACCTTCCACTGGCCCGGGTACGGGCCGGGGAGAGTGAGGTCGAGCGGGATCCCCCCGAAGTGCCCCATGACGTCGTTCGGGACCGGGCCCAGCTCGTCGAGCAGGCCACGGCTGTCGAGGATCTCCATGGTGCGGGCGTGCAGGGTCGACGCACGCGACTCCGTCGTGGGGGTGACCAGCCGCTCCAGGACGACCACCTCCGCCCCGCCCAGGCGAAGTTCACCCGCGAGCATCAGCCCGACGGGTCCGGCGCCGACCACGACCACCTGGGTTTCCGTGTAGTCGCCGGCCATGGTCAGCGCTGCTGCTCGGCGTAGGTCCTGGCGTGACCGAGAGTGGCCCTGCTGTTGGTGCTCAGAGCTGTCCGGACGTACTCCCGCGCCTCGGCCACGCCGGCGTCGGGCCCGAGGACACGGGTGATGTTCTCGGTGTTCAGCACGACGGTGTGCTGCGAGGAGGCGGCGACGCCGTCCTCGTTCTCCGAGAACGTCCAGTAGCCGGTGTGCAGGGTCATCAACGCCGGCAGCGTGACCTGCTTGTAGGCGATCCTGTGGTGCGGGAAGCACACCCGGTACGACTTGGTGGTGTGCGTGGAGCCGTCCTTGGCACGGGTGTCCATCTCCAGGATCTGCAGTCCCGGGGAGACCTCCTCGAGACGGACGGTGGCCACGTGGGGCAGTCGCTCCTGCCACCGGTCCGCCTCGTTGACGAAGTCGAAGAGGTCCTTGGCGGAGCCGTTCACCTGGACGGTGTCCTCGAAGGAGAACGTCACCTCGGCGGCGGCGTGTGCCAGTTCGACGTTGGTCTTCAGGGCGTCGAGCTCCGAGCGGGAGTTGCGGTCGACGGCCTCGTCGATCCACTTCAGGCTCTCGGGGTCGTCGTCGATCGCCCGGTAGTCGTGCAGCAGCCGGATCCTGGAGGTGTCCTCGGAGAGCGGCTCGATGATCCAGGTCCCGCCCATCGAGGCGACCGGCGGAGCGGACACCTCCTGGCGGAAGGTGATGCGCAGCGCCTCGGGGTCGAGGGTGCGGCGCGAGGTCCAGTTCTTGACCTCGCCGTTGGCGGTGGCCCAGATGCGGATGCGCTCCTGGTTCTCACCACGTTCGACGTGGTCGACGTACACGGTGGGCGGGAAGATCCGGGGCCAGTTCTCCACCTCGGCGATCAGGCGGTAGACCTCGGTGGCGGGCGCTTGCACGGTGATCTCGTGCTCGACCTCTTTGGTCATGGGTTGCGGTGTCCTTGTCCGTCGGTGCGGGTCAGAAGTTGCCGAGGCCGCCGCAGACGTTCAGCGCCTGCGAGGTGATGGAGGCCGCCGTGTCGGAGGCGAGATAGCCGACGAGACCCGCGACCTCCTCGGGCGTGGAGTAGCGGCCGAGCGGGATCTTGGCCTGGAACTTCTCGAGGATGGCCTCCTCGGTGGCGTCGTACGCGGCGGCGTAGCCCTGGCGCACGCGCTGGGCCATCGGGGTCTCCACGTAGCCGGGGCAGACCGCGTTGACGGTGATGCCGGTGGGCGCCAGCTCGTTGCCGAGGGCCTTGGTGAAGCCGACGACGCCGTGCTTGGACGCCGAGTACGGCGCACCGAGGACGACGCCCTGCTTGCCCGCCGTGGAGGCGATGTTGATGATCCGGCCACGGTTCTTGTGGCGCATGCCACCCGTGGTGAGCACCTCGCGGGTCAGCCTGAAGACGCTGTTGAGGTTGGTTTCGATGACGTCCAGCCACAGCTCGTCGTCGATGTCGGCGGTGACGCCGCCGCCGCTGCGGCCGGCGTTGTTCACCAGTACGTCGACGCCGGTGCCGAAGCGGTCGACGGCGGCTTGTACGAAGGCGTGCGCGTCGTCGGAGGAACGGACGTCCAGGGTCGTGCCGTCGACCTCCAGGCCCTCGTCCCGAAGCTGTTTGACGGTCGCGGCCACGTTGTCGGCGTTGCGCGCGCCGAGGAACACCCGGTGTCCCTGGGTGGCCAGGAGCCGGGCGGAGGCCAGGCCGATTCCGCTGGTGGCGCCGGTGACGAGCGCGACCCGCTGGTCCTGCTGCGGCATTTTGTCTCTTCTCCCGTGGGTAGGTGCGAAGGAGGAGGCCGCCGGGCCGGTGTGCGCCGGCCCGGCGGTCGTCGGGCGGTCAGGCCGCCACGGATTCCTGGAGGTGCGCGTTGACGGCGGCGATCAGGGCGCGCGGGGTGGGGTTGTCGGTGAAGACGTCGTCGTCGAGGGCGAGCGCGTACTCCCGCTCGATGCGTCCGGCGGTCTCCAGCAGGGCCAGCGACTCGTAGCCCAGCTCCTCGAAGTCGGTGTCGAGGATGTCGCCGTCGAGGTCGACGCCCTCGTCGGCGCCGGCTCCTTCGAGGAGGATGCGCTTGAGGTCTTCGAGCGTGAATTCCTTCGTGGACATGGAAATCCTTCTCTGTGTTGGTGGTATGGGCCCGCGAGCGGAACGAGAAGCGCCCACCGTCGACGGGGGATGATCGGCGGTGGGCGCTGGTCGGTGGGGGCCGGGGGTTCCGGTCCTAGTCGACGGCCTGGACGACCACGGCGGAGTTGAAGCCGCCGTAGCCACGGGCGAGGACGAGCGCGGCGCGTACGGACGCGGTGCGCGGCTGGGTGGTGACCAGGTCGATGTCGTACTCGGGCGACAGGGTCACGTTGGTGGTGGGCGGGATCAGGCCCTCACGCATCGACAGCACCGCGGAGACGACGTCGACGGGCGCGGCGCCCGAGTACAGTCGGCCGGTCATCGTCTTGGGCGCGGTCACCGGCACCCGTCCGGGCCCGAACACGGCACTGATCGCCTCGGCCTCGACCCGGTCCAGTTCGGGTGTGCCCGCCGCGTCGGCGAACACCACGTCGATGTCTTCCGGTGCGAGTGCGGCGTCCGCCAGCGCGAGTTCGATCGCCCGGCGCAGACCGGGCTCGCGGCCGCCCTCGGACGACGGGCCGGAGTCGAGCGGGCCGGGCTTCGGGTCGAAGGTCGCCGCGTATCCGGAGATCTCACCGTAGATGTTCCGCGCGCCACGCGAACGGGCCGCCTCGGCGTCCTCCAGGATGATCAGCGCCCCGCCCTCACCCGGCACATAGCCACTGGCCTCGGCGTCGAAGGGCAGATAAGCCCGGTCGGGATCGTCGCTGGTGCTCATGCGGCCGCCTGCGAGCTGTGCGACCCAGCCCCACGGGCAGATCGAGGCGTCGAAACCGCCCGAGAAGATCAGCTTGCTGCCCTTGCGGATCTGCCGACGGGCCTGGGCGATGGCGTCGAGTCCACCGGCCTGGTCGCTGACGACGACGCCACTGGGACCGCGCATGCCGTTGCGGATCGATATCTGGCCGCTGTTGACCGCGTAGAACCAGGCGAAGGACTGGTAGGCGCTGACGTACTGGCTGCCCTGGCTCCACAGCTTCTTCAGCTCGTTCTGGCCGAACTCGAAGCCGCCGGAGGTGCTCGCGGTCACCACTCCCATGTCGAACTCGGGGATGTCGCCGGGCCTGACACCCGCGTCCTCGAAGGCGCAGTCGGCGGCGACCAGCGCGAGCCGGGTCATCCGGTCGGTCTGCGGGATCAGCCGGTTCGGCAGGTGGTCCTCGGCGACGAAGCCCTGGATCTCACCGGCCAGGCGGGACGGGTACCGCGTCGGGTCGAACCGTGTGACGCGGCCGATGGCGTTCTTACCGATCCGGGTGGCCGCCCAGAAGTCGTCCACGCCGAGCCCGTTGGGTGTGGCGACGCCTATGCCGGTGACGACGGTCCTGGGGGTGTCGGCGCTCATGCGGCGCTCCTTTCGGGACGGGCCAGCACCATCGCGCTCTGGAAACCGCCGAACCCGCTGCCCACCGTCAGCACCGCGTCCGTGATGTGCTCACGGGCGGTGAGCGGCACGTAGTCGAGGTCGCACTCGGGGTCGGGAGTGTGCAGGTTCGCGGTGGGTGGCACCACGTTGTTCTCCATCGCCAGCACGGACGCGGCGATCTCGATGGAGCCGATCGCGCCGAGCGAGTGGCCCACCATCGACTTGATGGAGCTGACCGGTGTGCGGTAGGCGTGCTCGCCGAGGCTCAGCTTGAACGCCGCGGTCTCGTGGCGGTCGTTCTGCTTGGTGCCGGATCCGTGTGCGTTGATGTAGTCGACGGCCTCGGGGTTCATCCGCGCCTCGTCGAGGGCGACGCGGATCGCCTCGGCCATCTCCCGGCCGTCGGGGCGCAGTCCGGTCATGTGGAAGGCGTTGCAGCGGGAGGCGTAGCCGGCGATCTCGGCGTAGATGTGGGCGCCGCGCGCGCGGGCGGCCGTCAGCTCCTCCAGGACGAACACCGCGGCTCCCTCACCGAGGACGAACCCGTTACGGGTGCCGTCGAACGGCCGCGACGCGTGCTCGGGGTCGTCGTTGCGAGGAGTGGTCGCCTTGATCGCGTCGAAGCAGGCCATCGTGATCGGCGAGATGGGAGCGTCCGTGGCACCCGTGATCATCACGTCGGCCGTGCCCTCGCGGATCAGCTCGACGGCGTGGCCGACCGAGTCGAGACCCGAGGTGCAGCCGGTGGAGACCACCGTGTTGGGCCCCTCCGCGCCGACCGCCCAGGCGACCTCGGCCGAGAACGAACTCGGCACGAAGTGGTTGTACAGATGCTGCGGGGTGTACGTGTGGTCGACGAGGTCGAGCCGGCCGCCGTCGCTGACCACGCGGTACTCGTCGTCGAGTCCGGTGGTCGCGCCGACCGCGCTGCCGATGGTCACCCCCGTACGGTGCGGATCGAACCCGGCCAGATCCAGACCGCTGTCCGCCAGCGCCTCGCGGGCGGTCACGACGCCGAACTGGGCGGCGCGGTCCATTCGCCGGATCTCCTGCGGGCTCAGACCGTGCAGTTCGGCGTCGAAGTCGGCCTCGGCCGCGACCTGGGAGCGGAACGAGGAAGGGTCGAAGAAGGTGATGCCCCGTGTCGCCGTACGGCCCTGGGTGAGCAGACTCCAAAAGTTCTTGGTGCCGATACCGCCCGGCGCGAGCACTCCGATTCCAGTGATTACTACCCGGCGCCCCACTACAGGTCGCCTCCCCTCATGTCGGGGGACGGCTTCACGAGGACGCCGTCCAGTTGTAGAAACGGGTGGCCATCGCGTCCGCCGGCGAACGCCAGGTCGCCGGGTCGTAGGCCTCGATGAAGGGCTTGAGGTCCTCGCTGATCCCGACGAAACGCGGGTCGGACTTGGCCTGCTCGATCAGTTCTCCGCCGTTGTCGCCGTCGAAGTCCTGCAGGTGGAAGTACAGGCCCCGGTACGAGAACAGCTGGCGGCGCCGGGTGCCCATGCGGTGCGGCATGTCGGTGGAGTCGAACTCGCCGAAGAGCCGGGCCACGTCCACGCCGGCCGAGGCGTCCATGCGCGCCACGATGAGGGTGCTGTGCATGTGTCTTCTCTCTTCCTTGGTCGGTCTGCCGGACCGGCGCGCGGGCCGTCCGGGACGGTCTTTGGGGGTCAGTGGCCCGCCGCGGGCCGGTAGAGGCGCACGAAGTCCCGGACGCCGCCGGCGACGATCTCGTCGATCTCCTCGTCGGTGAGGGGCAGGGCACCGTGGAACGACCGGTGGGCGACAGGGCTGGCCACGAGGAGGATGAAGCGGCCCGCGGCCCGGCCCGCGTCCTCGACGTCGAGCAGACCCCGGTCGGCGAGCTCGCACAGGTGGTGCGCCAGCACGTGCTGGGCCTGCTGCGGACCGACGTTGCGCCACACCTCGATCACCTGGGGCGGCAGCCGGTCGATCTCCGCGCCGATCTGTCGTACGAGCCGGAAGTGCTCGGGGAAGTCCAGCAGCGGCTGCTGCCAGGCTCGGCCGAAGGCGATCAGGTCGGCCTCCAGGTCGGTGACCTGGGACAGGTGGCGCTCGGCGACGGTGGACAGGGCGGTGGCCACCGCGGCGGCACTGGACAGGACCACCGACAGCAGGAGCTGGTCCAGGTCCCGGAAGTGCTTCAACAGGGTGCTCTCGGAGACGCCGGCCTCGGCCGCGACGGTCTCCAGGCGGGCCCGTGTGCATCCGTCGCGGGCGAACACCCTGAGCGCGGCCCGCTCGATGGCGCGGCCCTCCTCCGCGGACCCTGGGCGCGGGGCGGGTGCGGTAAAGGTCGTCATGCGTGCCTCCAGAAACGGTGGAGCGACAGCGGGGCCGGCAGGCGGTGGTCCTCGTGCCGGAGCACCCCTACAGGGCGACGCGTCCGGCGGCGGGGTCGCCGAACCATCGCTCCAGGGCCATGGGCAGGTCGTGGTGGCTGCCGGGCGCGGCCCACGCGACGTACCCGTCAGGGCGGATCAGCACGGCGGCGGTGCCGTGCAGTGGGCTGCCCTCGGCGACACCGTGCGGGGCCGCCGTCACGATGTCGACGTGTCGGGACCAGGCCGCGGCGCGGTCGCGCAGGCGGGCGTTGTCCGTCAGGTCGAGCAGGACACCGCGTCCGGCGTGGAGCAGCTCGGTGCTGCTGGTCTTGCGGATCTCACCGACCAGCTCCAGGTGCGGCATGCGCTTCCCGAGCAGCGGGTGACTGCCGCTGCCGATGTCGTAGGTGATCTCCAGTCCGCTGACCATGCCGGCCAGGTGGCGGCTGACGTCCCGGTAGGTGATCAGTTCGCTCAGTACGTCGCGCAGTGGCTGAACTTCCGGACCGCTGAGGAAGAGCAGGCCCTGTGCCCGGGTGTTCATCAGAAGGCGCTTGCCGACCGGGTGCCGCTCGCTGTGGTACGTGTCCAGCAGACCGGACGGCGCCCAGCCGTTGACGACCGCGGCCAGCTTCCAGCCGAGGTTGACCGCGTCCTGGATGCTGGTGTTCATGCCCTGTCCGCCGGCGGGCAGGTGGATGTGCGCGGAGTCGCCGGCGAGGAGGACCCGGCCGCGACGGTACTCGGTGACCTGACGGGTGGCGTCGCCGAACGCGCTGACCCACACCGGTTCACCGTGCGAGATGTCGCTGCCCGTGAGGCGCTTCCAGGCCGCCGCCACCTCCTCGAAGGTGGGGGGCTGGGTGCGCCGCTGGGGCGGGGTGCCACGCTCACAGACGATGAGGCGGGTGATGCCTCCGGGCAGCGGGCCGATCATGACCATGCCACCGGGTAGGGTCTCGCCGATCATGCGGGGTTCGAGGTCGAGCCCCTTCACGTCCGCGAGGTACATCTCCAGAGTCGCGGCCGTACCGGGGAAGTCGAAGCCGGCCGCCTTGCGGATGGTGCTGCGGCCCCCGTCACACCCCACCAGGTAGGAGGCGCGCAGGGTGTGCACGCCCGCGGGGCCCCGGACCTCGACCTCCACGCCGTCGCCGTCGTCCGTGAACGACAGCAGTTCATGGCTGCGCCGAATGTCCGCGCCGAGGTCGGTGGCCCACTCCTCGAGCTTGGTCTCGGTGACGGACTGGGGAACCGTCTTGGCCGCCTGCCAGGCGCCCTCGAGCACCCCGTAGTCCACCGGCAGACCGCCGAAGTGGCCCTGGTTGCTGGTCTCGATCTCGCCGAAGCGCGACAGCAGGCCGCGCTGGTCGAAAACCTCCATGGTGCGCGCGGTGAAACCCAGACCACGGGACTCACCGGTGCGCTCCGCCAGTCGCTCCAAAACAATGACTGCAACTCCCGCGAGCCGCAGTTCACCGGCGAGCATCAGCCCGGCCGGCCCGGCGCCCGCGATGATCACCGCAGCGTCCATGTGCCTCTCCTTGGGTGTGATCAGGATGTACGCCAAAAGAAAATGGCTTGGCTGCCGCATCGACGACCAAGGCGTCGTGAGAACCGGAAATCAACACAGTTCAGCGGAGGTTATGGATGAGCTTCTTCGCTTTCCCCGGACAGGTCAACCCGCATTCCTTCAGATCCATGTCAAGTTCCGTGAGAGACATGTAAGACCGGATCGATTCCGCATCCGGACACGGCCTTTTGTGACCGGCGCCACTCCGATTCGGTGCAGGAATCGGCCGACAGCGGCAGGAACGGTGCGGCGTGCCGCGCATGAGAATTTCCGTACAGGTTCCCCAGGGCGCGCCGAAATCGACTACACGGAACTCACAAACAGCAGCGCCACGCCTTGCCCGGGGGCGAATTCCGGAAATAACTTTGCCGCCCGTCCGACGACATGGGGGATTCAAATGAGTCAGACGTTCCGCACAGCCACCGCGCTGACCGTGTGCGAGGGGGCGGACTGCCGCCGGCAGGAGGCCGCGGGCCGGGCCCGCCGCCGGGCCGAGGCGGCGTCCCGGCTGTGCTCCGGCTGCGGGGACCGCCTCGCGTCGGATCTGCGGGGGCTGCCCCGGCTGTACGAGGAGTGCGGTCTGCGGCTCGGCGGTTCCGATCAGCCGCGTGAGCGCACGTCAGGTGGCCCGCTGCCCGGTATGCCCTTCAACACGGCGGCTGCCGAGACCCGTTCGGAGATCCAGGCCGTGCTCCGCTCGTGGGCGGCTGTGGTCGTCGCGGAGCGAGGGGTCACCGTGCCCGAAGGGACGGTCCGCGCGCTCGCCCTGTTCCTGGCACGGCACGCCGACTGGCTCGGTGGGCACCAGGCCGCGGCAGACGTCTCCGAGGAGGTGGCCCGGCTGGTCCGCCACGCGCGCCGGGTGATCGACCCGGACCCGCTGCGCCGGGTACCGATCGGCACATGCGTGGAGTCGGACTGCGAGGGTGGCCTGACGGCCGCCGTACGGTCGCGAAGTCCCCGGGTACCGGCCGAGATCGTCTGCGACGCGGACCCGGCGCACCGCTGGATGGGCCACGAGTGGCTGCAGTTGAGCCGTCGCATGGCCGGCGGCCGACGTCCAGTGCCCGGCGCGGGCGAGAGCACCCCGGAGACCGAGGACGCCGTCGGCCCCGCGGTGCGCTGGGTCGGGGCCGCGGACATCGCCCGGATGTGGGGCATCGCCCCTGGCAGCGTCTACCGGCACGCCAGTGAACAACGGTGGCGCCGCCGCAGCCGGGCCGGCCGCACCCAGTACCACGACGAGGACGTCCGCCGGACCCTCGACGGGCGCGCGGCCGGCGGTCACTGAGGTTTTCAGCTTGCTGGCGGGTGTCGCTCGGCGACCGTGCGCCGTGTTACGGCAGGCGGCCCGCAACCAGGACCGACCGGTACTCGATCCGCCGCAGACCACGGCGGAGGACGCGGGCGGACGGGGGTGACCGACGCCGCGACGGCCACGACGGCCAGCGGACGGGATGATCGACGCCGGGGACGGCCACGACGGCAAGCGGGCCGAAAGACCCACGCCGGCCAAGGCCACCACGGCAGCGGACGAATAGACCGACACCGACCAAGGCCGTGGTGGCCGAGCGGACCGAAAGACCGAGTCGATGAAGGCCGTGGTGGCCGAGCAGGCGAGAGAGCGACGCCAGCGACGGCCACGACCGCGAGCGGACGGGGTGATCGACGCCGCCGACGGCCACGACGGCAAGCGGGCCGAAAGACCCACGCCGGCCAAGGCCACCACGGCAGCGGACGAATAGACCGACACCGACCAAGGCCACGACGGCAAACGGGCCGAAAGACCTACGCCGACCAAGGCCCTGGTGGCCGAGCAGGCGGAGAAAGCGACGCCAGCGACGGCCACGACGGCGAGCAGACGGGGTGATAGACGTCAGCGAAGGCCATGGCTGCGAGCGGGCGGCTTCGCGGCAGGGTGCAGGTGCCCTTCGCGAGGCCGTCATCGCGCGCCGTCGCGATGTCGCCGCGCGGGACCTACGTTGTTCCGCCTCGGCGCCCCAACGTCCTATTCACGCTGCCCAGGACGGGCCGAGCCGTGCCTGCCAGGAGCAGCCGTGGCGGTGCGGCCGCCGCCCCACCCCGGCCACCGCGCGAGTGGCGTGCTCGCGGCGGCCGATCGCCGTTCTGATCCGCTCCAGGGCCCAGCGGCTGGTCCGGGCGGCCGTCGAGCCCCGCGGGGCCACGGCCGTCGTACCGCCCCTGTGTCAACCCGGCACCACCGCTTCCCCCGGCCCTCGGATCACCCTCGGACGGGGCTCCGTGTATTCGCCGAAGGGACGGGAGGTCCGCACGCCGCCCGGAGCGGGCCGGTAGAAGCTCAGGGGTGGTCCGGCGCGCTGCCGGGCCCCCCCGGGACACCGGCTGTCCGGCACGCATTGCGACCGGCGGCCGCCGGTCCCCTCGCGGTGGCGTACGGCGTACTGCCTGCGCGGTGGTGCGGTCCCTGCCGTGACGGGCGGGTGAGGACGCGTGCCGCCCGTCACGCACCGAAACGCCGGACGGGGTCAGTCCTTGATCTCGCAGATTGACGCGCCGGAGGTGATGGAGGCGCCGACCTCGGCGGTCAGGCCCTTGATGGTGCCGGAGCGGTGGGCGT
>NZ_JBIBEN010000007.1:283572-386849 GCF_042955065.1 Streptomyces sp. NPDC012510 | reverse complement strand
CCGATCGACACCGACACACCGCAGGAGGCGCCGTCGAAGCCCTTCTTCGACGAGTCGTAGCCGATGTCCAGGATGGTGTCGCGCACCAACTGGGCGATCGGCGCGTACGCCTTGGTCGTGACCTCTCCGGCCACATGGACCAGGCCGGTCGTGATCAGCGTCTCGACGGCGACCCGGGAGGTCGGGTCCTCGCGCAGGAGTGCATCGAGAATGGCATCGCTGATCTGGTCAGCGATCTTGTCGGGGTGACCTTCGGTCACGGACTCCGAGGTGAACAGACGACGGGACACAACGCTCCCTGTGGTTGCAGCGGCTGCTGGCTGATCATGGGCGGACGGGCTGGGGGCTGCGCCCGGCGTCGTCCGTGAACAGTTTATCGGTCGGGCTCGGCCACCGGCCCACCTGTCTCGCCTCTCGGGAGCTCTGTGACCTGCGGCACCTGCATTCTGCCCAATGTCCGTCGGTGTCCGCCAGGGTCGCCACGCCCGAATGTACGAGGTTCGAGGCGGCCTTGGCTCGAATGGAACCGTCAGTCCAGGCGGCTCGCCACCAGGTCCCACACCGTTTCGGCCAGGGCTTCCTTGGGGCCGTACGGCACTGGTGTCTCACTCCCGTCCGCTCCGAGCACAACGGCCTCGTTCTCCTCGGAGCCGAACGTCTTACGCTCCCCCACCTCGTTCACCACCAGCAGATCGCATCCCTTGCGTGCCAGTTTGGCGCGGCCGTTGGCGAGGACTTCGTCGGTCTCGGCGGCGAAGCCCACGACCACCTGCCCCGGGCGGGGGCGGTCCGCCGATATCTCCGCGAGGATGTCCGGATTGCGTACCAGGACGACAGGCTCGGGCTCCTGTCCGTCCTTTTTCTTGATTTTGCCGGCGGCGTAGGTCTCGGGGCGGAAGTCGGCCACCGCCGCCGCCATCACGACGACGTCCGCGTCCGGCGCCGCCTTGAGCACCGCCTCGCGCAGTTGGACGGCCGTGCCGATCCGGACGATGTCCACGCCCGCGGGGTCCGGCAGTCCGGTGTTGGCCTCGATCAGGGTGACCCGGGCGCCCCGCGCGGCGGCCGTACGGGCGAGGGCGTACCCCTGCTTGCCGGAGGAGCGGTTGCCGAGGAAGCGGACGGGGTCGAGGGGCTCGCGGGTGCCGCCGGCGGTCACGACGACGTGCCGGCCGACGAGGTCCGGCTCGGTGACGCCCCGGGCCAGGACCCGGCGGCAGACCTCGAAGATCTCCGCGGGGTCCGGCAGTCGGCCCTTGCCGGTGTCGACGCCGGTCAGTCGGCCCACGGCGGGGTCGATGACGAGGGCGCCCCGGCGGCGCAGCGTGGCCACGTTCTCCTGGGTGGCCGGGTGTTCCCACATCTCGGTGTGCATGGCGGGGGCGAAGACGACCGGGCAGCGGGCGGTGAGAAGGGTGTTGGTGAGGAGGTCGTCGGCGAGGCCGTGGGCGGCCTTCGCCAGCATGTCGGCGGTGGCCGGGGCCACGATCACCAGGTCGGCCTCCTGGCCGATGCGGACGTGGGGCACCTCGTGGACGCTCTCCCAGACCTCGGTGGAGACCGGATTGCCGGAGAGCGCGGACCAGGTGGCGGCGCCGACGAAGTGGAGCGCGGAGTCGGTCGGCACGACCCGTACGTCATGCCCGGACTCGGTCAGCCGACGCAGCAGCTCGCACGCCTTGTAGGCGGCGATCCCTCCACTGACCCCCAGAACGACCTTCGGCTTGCCCACCGGGCCTCCCCGCACTCGGATGTGTACGCCTCTGTGTACGCCTCAATGACACACCACAGGCCCGACAGTCGCACTGTCGGGCCTGTGGAAAAACCTACTGCGATCTGCTGATAGGACTTACGCGGGGCCCTCGACGGCCTCGGACGTCAGCAGACCGGCGTTGATCTCACGCAGGGCGATCGAGAGCGGCTTCTCGTGCACGTGGGTGTCGACGAGAGGACCGACGTACTCCAGCAGACCCTCGCCGAGCTGCGAGTAGTACGCGTTGATCTGGCGGGCACGCTTCGCCGCGTAGATCACGAGGCTGTACTTCGAGTCGGTGGCCTCGAGGAGCTCGTCGATCGGCGGGTTGATGATGCCCTCGGGCGCGGAGATGGAAGAGGACACGCTCTACCTTCCGATGGATGGGAAAAGATCGGTCGTGATCACAGAAAACGGACAGAGCCCGTGATCACACAACATCCATCAAGGCTAGCAGCTCGCGAGCCACGTCCTCGACGGAGGTGTTGACCAGGGTCACGTCGAACTCCGGCTCGGCCGCCAGCTCGATCTTGGCGGCCTCCAGACGGCGCTCGATCACCTCGGGCGGTTCGGTGCCCCGCCCGGTGAGCCTGCGCACCAGTTCCTCCCAGGAGGGAGGGGCCAGGAAGACAAGCTGGGCGTCGGGCATGGTCTCGCGGACCTGCCGGGCGCCCTGGAGGTCGATCTCCAGCAGGACCGGCTCGCCCCGCTCCAGGCGTTCGAGCACGGCGGCCCGGGGGGTGCCGTAGCGGTTGCCGGCGAACTCGGCCCACTCCAGCAACTCACCGTTGGCGATGAGCTTGTCCATCTCCTCGTCGGTGACGAAGAAGTAGTGGACTCCGTTCTGTTCACCGGGGCGTGGCTTGCGGGTCGTCGCCGACACCGAAAGCCAGACCTCGGGATGTGCTTTGCGCATATGGGCGACGACCGTGCTCTTGCCGACCCCGGAGGGGCCGGAGAGCACGGTCAGCCGCGGACGTACGTCCGGGGGCTCGGGGGTCGTCCCCCGGAATGTTGCAGCCATGCAGCGATTATTCCAGCAATCCCGGAGTGCCCGGGACTCCCTTCCCGTCAGGGGGCGGGATCAGGAACCGGTGCTGCCGAACTCACGCTCCAGGGAAGCGATCTGGTTGGAACCGAGGCCGCGTACCCGGCGGCTCTCGGAGATGCCGAGTCGCTCCATGATCTGCTTGGCGCGGACCTTGCCCACGCCAGGCAGGGACTCGAGCAGGGCGGAGACCTTCATCTTGCCGATGACGTCGTTCTCCTGGCCCTGCTTGATGACCTCATGCAGGGAGGCGCCGGAGTGCTTGAGTCGATTCTTGACCTCGGCCCGCTCCCGGCGAGCCGCGGCGGCCTTTTCGAGCGCGGCTGCGCGCTGTTCAGGGGTAAGGGGCGGAAGAGCCACGCCTACGTCACCTCGGATGTCGAACTGTCGGATACGGACCGGTGAGGAACCTAGTCGCCCCACACCTGGGGTGCTACGAGCAACACGCTTGCCCGAAGCCCCTGCTCGGAGACTAGCGGCCAAGTCCGCCAGAGTCAGCGAGAACAGCGGAAAAGTCCTGGTCAGCCTCCCTGGAGTCGGACATAAGCCGCATACCGCCCTGGATTTGAGCATGTATTCAGACTCAAGCCGTCCGGGAAGCACCCCTGGGGCACTCATCGGAGGCTCAGACGGGCGCCGTAGCGGTGCGGATCTCGTCCGAGAAACGATCCGAGGCGTCACGCAGCGCGACGACGTCGGGACCGTGACGAAGGACACCTCGGCTGACGTTCGGCACCACGTTGCGCACAGCGGTCCCGAAGACCGCGGGAAGATCGGCCGGTGTGGCCCCCTGGGCACCGATCCCGGGCGCGAGGAGAGGTCCGTTGATGTCCAGCTCGTACGACGAGAGGTCACCGAGGGTGGCGCCTACGACGGCACCGAAGGACCCCAGCGGCTCCTCCTCGGCGTTCTCGGCCGCCAGATGCGCCAGCATGGTCGCGCCGACGTTCCGGCCGTCCCCGCGCACCGCGTGCTGCACCTCGCCGCCCTCCGGGTTGGAGGTGAGCGCGAGCACGAACAGCCCGGCCCCGCTCTCGCGCGCCAGCTCCACGGCGGGTTTCAGCGAGCCGTAGCCGAGATAGGGCGAGACCGTCAGCGCGTCCGAGAAGAGGGGTGCGTCCTCGCGCAGGAAGGTCTCGGCGTACGCGGCCATGGTGGAGCCGATGTCGCCGCGCTTGGCGTCCATGACGACCAGCGCGCCGGCCGCCCGTGCCTGCTGGACCGACGTCTCCAGGACGGCGATGCCGCGCGAGCCGAAGCGCTCGAAGAACGCGCTCTGCGGCTTCAGGACGGCCACGCGGTCCGCCAGCGCCTCGACGACCGTGCGGCTGAAGCGCTCCAGGCCCGCGATGTCGTCGTTCAGGCCCCAGTCGGCGAGCAGGGAGGCGTGCGGGTCGATACCGACGCACAGCGGTCCGCGCTCGTCCATGGCACGGCGCAGCCGCGCGCCGAAGGGCTCGGTCATACCGTCTCCCTCACATCGGCGCCGACCGCGTCGGCGAGGGTGGCGTACGGGCTCGTCCGCAGGCGTGCGGCGAGGCCCTTGTGGAGGGAGCGGGACCAGAAGGGGCCCTCGTAGACGAAGGCGCTGTAGCCCTGGACGAGCGTGGCACCGGCCAGGATGCGCTGCCAGGCGTCCTCGGCGTTCTCGATGCCGCCGACGCCCACCAGGGTGATCCGGTCGCCCACGCGCGCGTAGAGGCGGCGCAGGACGGCGAGGGAACGGGCCTTGACGGGGGCGCCGGAGAGCCCGCCGGTCTCCTTCACGAGGGAGGGTGCGGAGGTCAGGCCGAGCCCCTCGCGCGCGATGGTGGTGTTCGTGGCGATGATCCCGTCCAGGCCCAGCTCCACGGCGAGGTCGGCGACGGCGTCGACGTCCTCGTCGGCGAGGTCGGGCGCGATCTTCACCAGCAGCGGTACCCGGCGCGTGCGGACCGTGCGGTCGGCGGCCTCGCGGACGGCGGTCAGCAGGGGACGCAGGGCCTCGGTGGCCTGGAGGTTGCGCAGGCCGGGGGTGTTGGGCGAGGAGACGTTGACGACCAGGTAGTCGGCGTAGGGCGCGAGGCGCTCGGTGGACTTCACGTAGTCCCCTGCCGCCTCGTCCTCCGCGACGACCTTGGTCTTGCCGATGTTGACGCCCACGACGGTCTTGAACACGGGCGTACGGGAGGCCAGACGGGCCGCGACGGCGAGCGAGCCCTCGTTGTTGAAGCCCATGCGGTTGATCAGGGCGCGGTCGGCGACCAGCCGGAACAGCCGCTTCTTGGGGTTGCCGGGCTGGGCCTCCCCCGTCACCGTGCCGATCTCGACGTGGTCGAAGCCCAGCATCGACATCCCGTCGACGGCGACGGCGTTCTTGTCGAAGCCGGCGGCCAGCCCGAAGGGCCCGTGCATGCGCAGCCCGAACGCCTCGGTGCGCAGTTCCTCGTAGCGGGGCGCGAGGGCGGCGGCGACGAACGTACGCAGTACGGGGACTCGGACGGCGAGCCTGATCCAACGGAAGGCCAGGTAGTGGGCTTGCTCGGGGTCCATCCGCTGGAAGACCAGACGGAAGAAGAGCTTGTACATGTGGGTGTCCTCATGCGGAGGGGGACACCGTTTCCGGTGTCCCCCTCGGGCTGCTAGTCGCGGGCCGCGGTCAGGTGTTCGGCGTGTTCCTGGAGCGAGCGCACGCCCACGTCGCCGTGGTTGAGCGCGTCGATGCCCTGGACGGCCGCGGCGAGTGCCTGGACGGTCGTCAGGCACGGCACGGAGCGGGCCACGGCTGCCGTGCGGATGTCGTAGCCGTCGAGGCGCCCGCCGGTGCCGTACGGGGTGTTGACGATGAGGTCGACCTCGCCGTCGTGGATGAGCTGGACGATGGTCTTCTCGCCGTTCGGGCCGGTGCCCTCGGACTGCTTGCGGACGACCGTGGCGTTGATGCCGTTGCGCTTGAGGACCTCGGCCGTGCCGGACGTGGCGAGCAGTTCGAAGCCGTGGGCGACCAGCTCGCGCGCCGGGAAGATCATCGAACGCTTGTCGCGGTTGGCGACGGAGATGAACGCGCGGCCCTTGGTGGGAAGCGGCCCGTACGCGCCCGCCTGCGACTTGGCGTAGGCCGTGCCGAAGACGGAGTCGATGCCCATGACCTCGCCGGTGGAGCGCATCTCCGGGCCGAGGACCGTGTCGACGCCGCGCCCGTGGATGTCGCGGAAGCGCGACCACGGCATCACGGCCTCCTTGACGGAGATCGGCGCGTCCAGCGGCAGCTCGCCGCCGTCACCGGTGGCCGGCAGCAGCCCCTCCGCCCGCAGCTCGGCGATGGTCGCGCCCAGCGAGATCCGGGCGGCGGCCTTGGCCAGCGGCACCGCGGTCGCCTTCGAGGTGAAGGGGACGGTGCGGGAGGCGCGCGGGTTGGCTTCCAGGACGTAGAGGATGTCCCCGGCCATCGCGAACTGGATGTTGATCAGTCCGCGGACCCCGACGCCCTTGGCGATGGCCTCGGTGGAGGCCCGCAGGCGCTTGATGTCGAAGCCGCCGAGGGTGATCGGGGGCAGGGCGCACGCCGAGTCGCCGGAGTGGATGCCGGCCTCCTCGATGTGCTCCATCACACCGCCGAGGTACAGCTCGTGGCCGTCGTACAGGGCGTCGACGTCGATCTCGATGGCGTCGTCGAGGAAGCGGTCGACCAGGACCGGCCGGGAGGGGCTGATCTCGGTCGACTCGGCGATGTACGACTCCAGGCGGGTCTCGTCGTACACGATCTCCATGCCGCGTCCGCCGAGCACGTACGACGGGCGGACGAGGACCGGGTAGCCGATCTCGTCGGCGATGGCCTTGGCACCGGCGAAGGTGGTCGCCGTGCCGTGCTTGGGCGCCGGGAGGCCGGCCTCGGCGAGGACCTGCCCGAAGGCGCCCCGGTCCTCGGCGGCGTGGATGGCCTCCGGGGAGGTGCCCACGACCGGTACGCCGTTGTCCTTGAGCGCCTGCGACAGGCCCAACGGGGTCTGACCGCCGAGCTGGACGACGACGCCCGCGAGGGGACCTGCCAGCGACTCGGCGTGGACGATCTCCAGTACGTCTTCCAGCGTCAGCGGCTCGAAGTAGAGGCGGTCGGAGGTGTCGTAGTCCGTGGAGACGGTCTCCGGGTTGCAGTTGACCATCACGGTCTCGTAGCCCGCGTCGCTCAGCGCGAAGGAGGCGTGGACGCAGGAGTAGTCGAACTCGATGCCCTGGCCGATGCGGTTCGGGCCGGAGCCCAGGATGATCACGGCGGGCTTCTCGCGCGAGGCGACCTCCGACTCCTCGTCGTAGGACGAGTAGAAGTACGGCGTCTTCGCGGCGAACTCGGCGGCGCAGGTGTCGACCGTCTTGTACACCGGGCGTACGCCCAAAGCGTGCCGGACCTCGCGCACGACGTCCTCGCGCAGCCCGCGGATCTCGCCGATCTGCTGGTCGGAGAAGCCGTGGCGCTTGGCCTCGGCGAGCAGCTCGGGGTCGAGCTTCTCGGCGGCGGCCAGCTCGTCGGCGAGCTCCTTGATCAGGAAGAGCTGGTCGACGAACCACGGGTCGATCTTGGTGGCCTCGAAGACCTCCTCGGGCGTGGCGCCCGCACGGATGGCCTGCATGACGGAGTTGATGCGGCCGTCGGTGGGACGCACGGCCTCTTCGAGGAGGAGAGCCTTGTCACCGGGCTCGCCGACGAACGTGAACTGGCTGCCCTTCTTCTCCAGCGACCTCAACGCCTTCTGCAGCGCCTCGGTGAAGTTGCGGCCGATGGCCATGGCCTCGCCGACCGACTTCATGGTCGTGGTCAGCGTGGAGTCGGCCGACGGGAACTTCTCGAAGGCGAAACGCGGGGCCTTCACGACGACGTAGTCGAGCGTCGGTTCGAAGGAGGCCGGGGTCTGCTCGGTGATGTCGTTGGGGATCTCGTCCAGCGTGTAGCCGACGGCGAGCTTGGCCGCGATCTTGGCGATCGGGAAGCCGGTCGCCTTGGACGCGAGGGCCGAGGAGCGCGACACACGGGGGTTCATCTCGATGACGATCACGCGACCGTCCTCGGGGTTCACCGCGAACTGGATGTTGCAGCCGCCGGTGTCGACGCCGACCTCACGGATGACGGCGATGCCGATGTCGCGGAGGATCTGGTACTCGCGGTCGGTGAGCGTCATCGCGGGCGCGACCGTGATCGAGTCACCCGTGTGGACGCCCATGGGGTCGAAGTTCTCGATGGAGCAGACGACCACGACGTTGTCGTGCTTGTCGCGCATCAGCTCCAGCTCGTACTCCTTCCACCCGAGGATGGACTCCTCCAGGAGCACCTCGGTGGTCGGCGAGAGGGTCAGGCCCTGGCCGGCGATGCGGCGCAGCTCCTCCTCGTCGTGCGCGAAGCCGGAGCCGGCGCCGCCCATGGTGAAGGAGGGGCGGACGACGACCGGATAGCCGCCGAGGGTCTCAACGCCGCCGAGCACGTCGTCCATGGAGTGGCAGATGACCGAGCGGGCGGACTCGCCGTGCCCGATCTTGCCGCGGACGGCCTCGACGACCTCCTTGAAGAGGTCGCGGTCCTCGCCCTTGTTGATGGCCTCGACGTTGGCGCCGATCAGCTCGACGCCGTACTTCTCCAGCGTTCCGGCCTCGTGCAGCGAGATGGCCGTGTTGAGGGCCGTCTGACCGCCGAGGGTCGGCAGGAGGGTGTCCGGGCGTTCCTTGGCGATGATCTTCTCGACGAACTCCGGGGTGATCGGTTCGACGTACGTGGCGTCGGCGATCTCCGGGTCGGTCATGATCGTCGCCGGGTTGGAGTTCACGAGGATGACGCGCAGGCCCTCGGCCTTGAGGACGCGGCACGCCTGGGTGCCGGAGTAGTCGAACTCGGCGGCCTGGCCGATGACGATCGGGCCGGAGCCGATGACCAGGACGGACTGGATATCGGTGCGCTTAGGCACGCTGGCCCTCCATCGGGACTGTGTTCATCAAAGACGTGAAGCGGTCGAAGAGGTAGGCGGCGTCGTGCGGGCCCGCTGCCGCTTCGGGGTGGTACTGGACGCTGAAGGCCGGCCGGTCCAGGAGCCGGAGCCCCTCCACCACGTTGTCGTTGAGGCAGACGTGGGAGACCTCGACGCGGCCGTAGGGGGTGTCGGAGACCTTGTCGGTCGGGGCGTCGACGGCGAAGCCGTGGTTGTGCGCGGTGACCTCGACCTTGCCGGTCGTACGGTCCTGCACCGGCTGGTTGATGCCGCGGTGGCCGTACTTCAGCTTGTAGGTGCCGAACCCGAGGGCGCGGCCCAGGATCTGGTTGCCGAAGCAGATGCCGAAGAGCGGGGTGCCGCGCTCCAGGACGGCCCGCATCACGGCGACCGGGTGGTCGGCGGTGGCCGGGTCGCCGGGGCCGTTGGAGAAGAACACGCCGTCGGGGTTCACGGCGTACACGTCCTCGACCGTGGCCGTGGCCGGAAGCACGTGCACCTCGATGCCGCGCTCGGCCATGCGGTGCGGTGTCATGCCCTTGATGCCGAGGTCGACGGCGGCGACGGTGAACTTCTTCTCGCCGATCGCCGGGACGACGTACGCCTCCTTGGTGGCGACCTCGGCGGAGAGGTCCGCGCCCTTCATCTCGGGGGCCTGGCGGACCTCGGCGAGCATGGTGCCCTCGTCGGGCAGCGCGTTGCCGGAGAAGATGCCGACGCGCATGGCGCCGCGCTCGCGGAGATGACGGGTGAGGGCGCGGGTGTCGATGCCGCTGATGCCGACGACACCCTGCCGGTCCAGCTCCTCGTCCAGGGAGCGGCGGGAGCGCCAGTTGGAGGGCACCCGCGCGGGGTCGCGGACGACGTATCCGGAGACCCAGATCTTCCGGGACTCGGGGTCCTCGTCGTTGACGCCGGTGTTGCCGACGTGTGGGGCGGTCATGACGACTACCTGGCGGTGGTACGACGGGTCGGTGAGGGTCTCCTGGTAGCCGGTCATCCCCGTGGAGAACACGGCCTCGCCGAAGGTCACCCCCACGGCCCCGTAGGCGCGGCCACGGAAGGTCCGGCCGTCCTCCAGGACGAGTACGGCGGGAACCTTGGTGGCTCCCCTGGTGGAGGTCGTCATCGTGCGCCTTCCGTTTCCGTCTTGTTGATCATCTGGTTCAGGGTCATGACCCACTCGTTGTGCTCGGCCGCGTGGTCGGAGCGGAATCCGGAGTCGAGCAGTTTGCCGCCGTGCTCCCAGGTGACGACCAGCAGGCCGCCCTCGGTGAGGACCTTGCCGGCGATGCCCTTGTCGAGCCGGGCCTCGCGCAGGGCGCCGACCGGTACGAAGAAGTCCGTCGCTCCGGGGCGTACGACGTCCAGGCCCGCGTCCGTCAGTGTCAGCTCGACCCGGCTGCGGGTGCCCAGGCCGTGCGCCACGATGCGGTCGAGCCACTGTCCGGCGGTGGTGGACCCGTGGTAGCGGCCGCTCATGCTCAGTCTGGCCTCGCCGGGCTCGTCCGGCGCGGCGAGGAGGGCGGGCAGATCGCTCTGGAGCGTGCCCCGCCACTTCCAGCCCTCGCGCATCAGCCAGTACACGAGCGCGACGAAGAGGGCGAGTCCGACGACCCAGCCGATGCGCGCGGCCCAGTCGGTGACCTCGGCCGATTCCTTCTCTGCGGCCAGCAGGATTACAGGTGTCACGTGAGCTTCCCGTCGACGAGCGTGGCCTTGCCCCGCAGCCACGTGTGCGTGACACGGCCCGGCAGCTCGCGGCCCTCGTACGGGGTGTTGCGGCTGCGCGAGGCGAAGCCCGCGGGGTCCACGGACCCACGGTATTCCGTGTCGACGAGCGTGAGGTTGGCGGGCTCACCTGCCGAGACGGGACGGCCGTGTCCCTTGGCCTGCCCGATCTTGGCCGGCTTGAAGGACATACGGTCCGCGACGCCCGCCCAGTCGAGCAGCCCGGTGGTGACCATCGTCTCCTGGACCACCGACAAGGCGGTCTCCAGTCCGACCATGCCCATGGCGGCCGCGCCCCACTCGCAGTCCTTGTCCTCGTGGGGGTGCGGGGCGTGGTCGGTGGCGACGATGTCGATGGTGCCGTCGGCGAGCGCCTCGCGCAGGGCCAGCACGTCGCGCTCGGTGCGCAGCGGCGGGTTGACCTTGTAGACCGGGTTGTAGGTGCGCACCAGCTCGTCGGTGAGGAGGAGGTGGTGCGGGGTGACCTCGGCGGTGACGTCGATGCCCCGGGACTTGGCCCAGCGGACGATCTCGACGGACCCGGCGGTGGAGAGGTGGCAGATGTGGACGCGGGAGCCCACGTGCTCGGCGAGCAGGACGTCGCGGGCGATGATCGACTCCTCGGCCACCGCGGGCCAGCCGCCGAGGCCCAGCTCGGCGGAGACGACGCCCTCGTTCATCTGGGCGCCCTCGGTCAGGCGCGGCTCCTGCGCGTGCTGGGCGACGACCCCGCCGAAGGCCTTCACGTACTCCAGGGCCCGGCGCATGATCACCGCGTCGTCGACGCACTTGCCGTCGTCCGAGAAGACGGTGACCCCGGCGGCCGACTCGTGCATGGCTCCCAGCTCGGCGAGCTTCCTGCCCTCCAGGCCGACGGTGACGGCGCCGATCGGCTGGACGTCGCAGTAGCCGTGCTCCTGGCCGAGCCGGTAGACCTGCTCGACCACACCGGCGGTGTCGGCGACGGGGAAGGTGTTGGCCATGGCGAAGACGGCCGTGTAGCCGCCGGAGGCCGCCGCGCGCGTGCCGGTCAGCACGGTCTCGGAGTCCTCGCGGCCGGGCTCGCGCAGATGAGTGTGCAGGTCGACGAGGCCCGGCAGCAGCACCCTGCCGTCGGCCTCGACGACCACGGCGCCTTCGTCGGAGAGGCCGGTGCCGACCTCGGCGATGATCTCGCCGTCGATCAGCAGGTCCTGCGGCTCGCCGCCCAGCACCTTCGCACCACGGATAAGGATCTTGCTCATGTCTTACTTCTCCTCGGTGGTGCGGAATTCGGAGGTGGGCGCGAAGCGCCTCGTCGAAAGGGTGGTGGCGGGCGACGGATGGGCGACGGCGGGCTCGTTGCCGCCGAGCAGCAGGTACAGGACGGCCATCCGGATGGAGACGCCGTTGGCGACCTGCTCGACGACGGTGCAGCGGTCGGAGTCGGCGACCTCGGCGGTGATCTCCATGCCCCGGACCATCGGGCCCGGGTGCATCACGACGGCGTGCTCGGGCATGCGGGCCATGCGGTCGCCGTCGAGGCCGTAGCGCCGTGAGTACTCGCGCTCGGTCGGGAAGAACGCGGCGTTCATCCGCTCGCGCTGCACCCGCAGCATCATCACCGCGTCGGACTTGGCGAGCGTGCGGTCGAGGTCGTAACTGACCTCGCAGGGCCAGGTCTCCACACCGACCGGGACCAGGGTCGGCGGGGCGACGAGGGTGACCTCGGCGCCGAGGGTGTGCAGCAGGTCGACGTTGGAGCGGGCGACACGGCTGTGCAGGACGTCACCGACGATCGTGATCCGCTTGCCGGACAGGTCCTGGCCGAGCCCGGCGTCCCGGCCGACGAGGCGGCGGCGCATGGTGAAGGCGTCCAGCAGGGCCTGGGTGGGGTGCTGGTGCGTGCCGTCGCCCGCGTTGATCACGGCGGCGTCGATCCAGCCCGATGTGGCCAGGCGGTACGGGGCCCCCGAGGCGCCGTGCCGGATGACGACGGCGTCGACGCCCATGGCTTCGAGGGTCTGGGCGGTGTCCTTGAGGGACTCGCCCTTGGAGACGCTCGACCCCTTGGCGGTGAAGTTGATGACGTCCGCCGAGAGGCGCTTCTCGGCGGCCTCGAAGGAGATCCGGGTGCGGGTGGAGTCCTCGAAGAAGAGGTTGACGATCGTGCGGCCGCGCAGGGTCGGCAGTTTCTTGATCGGCCGGTCCGCGACCCTGGCCATCTCCTCGGCGGTGTCGAGGATCAGGACGGCGTCGTCGCGGGTGAGATCGGCGGCCGAGATGAGATGACGCTGCATCTGTCAGGCTCCGTAAGGCAGTTCGGGAGATTCCGGGCAGTCAGGGGCACCGCGGGGCGACGTACGGCGCGGGGCCGTACGCGCGGGTGCTACTGCTGTGCGGTCCGCTTCGCACCGAGCAGCACGGTGTCCCGACCGTCCTCCTCGGCGAGCTGGACCTTGACCGTCTCCCGCAGCGACGTGGGGAGGTTCTTGCCGACGTAGTCGGCGCGGATGGGCAGTTCGCGGTGGCCCCGGTCGACGAGGACCGCGAGCTGGACGGCGCGCGGCCGGCCGATGTCGTTCAGCGCGTCGAGCGCCGCGCGGATCGTGCGACCGGAGAAGAGCACGTCGTCGACGAGGACGACCAGACGGCCGTCGATGCCGTCGCCGGGGATCTCGGTGCGGGCCAGCGCGCGCGGGGGGTGCATGCGCAGGTCGTCGCGGTACATGGTGATGTCGAGCGAGCCGACCGGGATCTTGCGGTCGGTGATCTCCGCGAGCTTGGCGGCGAGCCGCTGGGCGAGGAAGACGCCCCGGGTCGGAATGCCGAGGAGCACCACGTCGTCGGCGCCCTTGGCGCGCTCGACGATCTCGTGGGCGATGCGGGTCAGTACCCGCGCGATGTCGGGACCTTCGAGCACGGGCCGCGCATCGGACGACTGGTCTTCTTGCGGATTCTCTTGCGTGTCCATACGAAACGGACCTCCTTCTCCGCCTCACGGGACGGACCTTAAAGGACGTCGGAATTGCGCCATCCAAGGTACCAGGCCCTCACAACGTCCCTGATCACCCCCTTGGCGTAACCGATAACGGTTACCACGGAAGAGTCGGTCCGGACCATTCGGCTTGACGGGGCAGAGTCACGCTGCGTAACCTCACAGTGAGTCACCAGCCACGCGGCGGAGCCGCATGATTGTCGCAGCGTCCGGGGAGCCATATGTCCAGCGAATACGCCAAACAGCTCGGGGCCAAGCTCCGGGCCATCCGCACCCAGCAGGGCCTTTCCCTCCACGGTGTCGAGGAGAAGTCCCAGGGACGCTGGAAGGCGGTCGTGGTCGGCTCCTACGAGCGCGGCGACCGCGCCGTCACCGTGCAGCGCCTCGCGGAGCTGGCGGACTTCTACGGGGTCCCTGTGCAGGAGCTGCTTCCCGGTACGACCCCTGGTGGCGCCGCCGAGCCGCCGCCGAAGCTGGTCCTCGACCTTGAGCGTCTGGCTCATGTACCGGCCGAGAAGGCGGGTCCGCTGCAGCGCTACGCGGCGACGATCCAGTCCCAGCGCGGTGACTACAACGGCAAGGTGCTCTCGATCCGCCAGGACGACCTGCGCACACTCGCCGTCATCTACGACCAGTCCCCCTCGGTCCTCACCGAGCAGCTGATCAGCTGGGGCGTCCTCGACGCGGACGCGCGCCGGGCTGTCTCCCACGAGGAGAACTGACCCCTGGGCGGGGCTCAGCAGAAACGTGCCGCCGGGGTGACCCGAACCATTCGGTTCAAGGTCACCCCGGCGGTTTTTTCGGCACGTCGTCACGGAAGAGCGGCGGCAGCGCCCCGAAGGGGCGCGGGGAACTGCGCGACCAGCCACGGACAACCCGCAGCCAGGTCCGCACAGCACCCCCGACGGCAACCCCGACGGCGCACTCCTGGCGGCTTGCCTACTCGGCTTCCCGGCGAAGCGAAGGCTTGAGGTCCTTCAGCCGACCGAGCAGCCCGTTCACGAACGACGGCGAGTCGTCCGTGGAGAACTCCTTCGCCAGCTGCACCATCTCGTCCAGCACGACCGCGTCCGGGGTCTCGTCGACCCAGATCAGTTCGTAGGCCCCGAGGCGCAGGATGTTCCGGTCGACGACCGGCATCCGGTCGAGGGTCCACCCCACCGAGTACTGCGCGATCAACTCGTCGATCCGCTTGGCGCGCTCGGCGTACCCCTCGACCAGCTGCATGGTGTACTCACTGACCGGCGGCTGCCGGGTGTCGGACCGGGAGTGCCGCACCCAGTCCGCGAGCACGGTCAGGACGTCGACCCCGCGCTGGTCGCCCTCGAAGAGGATCTGGAAGGCACGCTTGCGGGCCGTGTTACGGGCAGCCACGGTTAGCTGTTCACCCGGCCGAGGTAGTCGCTCGTGCGGGTGTCGACCTTGATCTTCTCGCCGGTGGTGATGAAGAGCGGCACCTGGATCTGGTGGCCGGTCTCGAGCGTCGCCGGCTTGGTGCCACCGGTGGAGCGGTCGCCCTGGACGCCCGGCTCGGTCTCCTGGATGACGAGCTCGACGGCGGCCGGCAGCTCGACGAAGAGCACCTCGCCCTCGTGCTGCGCGACGGTGGCGGTGAAGCCCTCGATCAGGAAGTTGGCGGCGTCGCCGACGGCCTTGCGGTCGACCATGAGCTGGTCGTAGGTCTCCATGTCCATGAAGACGAAGTACTCGCCGTCCATGTAGGAGAACTGCATGTCGCGCTTGTCGACAGTGGCCGTCTCGACCTTGACGCCGGCGTTGAAGGTCTTGTCGACGACCTTGCCGGAGAGCACGTTCTTGAGCTTGGTGCGCACGAAGGCCGGGCCCTTGCCGGGCTTGACGTGCTGGAACTCGACGACGGACCAGAGCTGGCCGCCTTCGAGCTTGAGCACCAGGCCGTTCTTGAGGTCGTTCGTGGAAGCCACGGTTGCGGAATCTCCTGGACTGACGTGGACGACCCTGGGCCACGCGCCCAGCCGATGAGCTAGAGCGCGAGCAGCTCCTTGGTCGTGATGGTGAGTAGCTCGGGTCCGCCGTCCGCCTCGGGGCGTACGACGAGCGTGTCATCGATCCGGACGCCGCCCCGGCCCGGGAGGTGGACCCCCGGTTCGACGGTGACCGGCACGCAAGCGTCCAGTTTACCCATGGCCACGGGGGCCAACTGCGGGTCCTCGTGGATTTCCAGTCCGACCCCGTGCCCCATCAACGGCGGGAGGCCGTCGCCGTGCCCCGCGGAGTCCAGGACCTGGCGGGCCGCACGGTCCACGATGCGGTAGGCCGTGCCGGGCACAAGCGCCTCCCGTCCGGCCCGCTGGGCTGCGAAGACCACGTCGTACAGCTCGATCTGCCAGTCGGCGGGCGAGGTGCCGATCACGAACGTACGGCCGATCTCACAGCGGTAACCGCGGTAGGTCGCGCCGAGGCAGACGGAGAGAAAGTCGCCCTCCTCGACCCTGCGGTCGGTGGGGACATGGCCACGACGGCCGGAGTTGGGGCCGGTGGCGACGGACGTGGTGAAGGCCGGGCCGTCGGCGCCGTGGTCGACGAGGCGGCGCTCCAGTTCCAGGGCGAGATGACGCTCGGTGCGGCCGACGAGGATCGATTCGAGCAGTTCACCGAGGGCCTGGTCGGCGATCTCCGCCCCGATCCGGAGACAGGAGATCTCCTCCTCGTCCTTGATCACTCTCAGCTGCTCGACCGCGCCGCCGACATCGGCGAGCCGCAGTCGGGGAGCGACCGAACGGATCGCGCGGTGCCGGGCCACAGTGAGGTGGTGTTCCTCCACGGCCAGGGAATCGGCACCGAGGTCCGCGGCCATGTCGGCGGCAGCGACCGCCGGGTCTCCACCGGGGCGCGGCAGCACCTGGACGCGTACGGTCTCGTCGGGTCGGCCCTCGCCGATCTGGCCACTCGGTGGCGAGCCGCAGACGAGGAGGTCCTCCCCCCTGGCGAGCAGCAGGACAGCATCGCGGGGTGCGGCGCCCGCGAGGTAGCGCACGTTGGCCGGGCGGGTCACCAGGGCGGTGGCGCTGCCGCCGGCTTGGCAGCGTTCTCTCAGCCGGGCTCGCCGGGCCGCGTAGACCTCTGACATGAACCGAGCGTATGAGCTTCGCTGAACAGTCGCCGGTCGAGTGCGGCCGAGTGGGGGTGCGCCTCGACGGGAGACGGGGGTGCGGCGCGGGGTCGTGTGCCGTCCGCGAGCCGGTGGGGGTCTTTCGCGCAGTTCCCCGCGCCCCTTCCGGGCCGGCTTCGGGCGACGGCGTTCACAGTGCTGTCCGCTTCCACGGATCTACCACTTCGGCGGGCTCGCTATCGACCTCGCCAGGACCTCGTCCAGGACCCTTGCCGTGCTCGGTACGTCGAGTTGGGAGTTGTCGATGATCGGGAGGCCGGAGCCGTACCAGCCCGCCATCCGGCCGTGGATGCGGGCCACCTCCTCGTCGGTGAGGCGGCGGTTGCCCGAGCGCTCGGCGTTGCGCTCGAGGACGATCTCCAGGCCCGGCAGGAGGACGACGGGCAGCAGGCCGGGGCCGACGTGCCGCTTCCAGCCGCCGAGGCCGACGACGGGGCGGTCGGGGAAGACCGCGTCGTCGAGGATGCAGGAGATGCCGTTGGCCAGGAAGTTCCGGGCGGAGAAGCCGCAGGTGCGGCGGGCGAGACGATACTGCGCCTCGGAGTTGTCGTTCCAGCCGGACTGGGGGTCCGCGAAGCCGGAACGCACCCATTCGCGTACGTCGTCCAGGCTGATGTGCGCGGTGGGCACCCGGCGGTGGTCCGCCCAGTACTTGGCGACGCTGGTCTTGCCGGCCCCGGCGGGCCCGATGAGCAGGACCGCGAGCGTGGTGGTGGTGACGTCCGGCGCACCCGTGGCGGGCGGCGGGCTCGGCATGGTGACGGGACCGCCCGGCGGCAGTGGCACGTGTCCGGTCGTGTCCCTCGGGGCTGCGGTGTGCCGCGGGGCCGATGCGTGCGGATGCCCGGGGCCGCCGACGAAGCCCGGCGCGGGCGGGGGGACGGATCCGGGTGGCGCGGGCGGAGGGGCCGACCCGGGGGGCGCGGCCGGTGTCGGTGGCGCGGCGGGGGCGGGCGGGCTCGCCGGCGCGGGGCCCGGGTGGGTGCCCGGGGGCAGCGGGTGGCTCCCGCCCGGGTGTCCCTGCGGGTTCGCGCCCGTCGCGCCCGGGTGGTGGGGGGCCGGGTGTCCCTGGTGGTTCGCGGTGGGCGACCACGGGGTCGCCGGGTCCTGCCCCGGCCGATGGGGCGGCGGCAGCGGAGCTCCCACTGCGTGCTGCATCCGGTGCCACTCCGTCTCGTACAGTCACATCGACACTGACGGGCGGGGCCTTTCGACCCCGCCCTTACCGAACGGTACCGTCCCCGGCCACCGTTTGGTGAACGGCCGGGAGCAGCCCGGAGTGCCCAAGTGGCCATGACCACAAGGCGAATCGGGCAGGAGCCGCCCGAGCGGGCGTCACTGTCCCACTTCGCCGTAGGCGGCGAGGAGGACGGCCGGGTCGGGGCCCTCCAGGACGGTGGGTTTGGCCAGGCCGTCCAGCACGATGAAACGCAGCAGATCGCCCCGGGACTTCTTGTCGACCTTCATCGTCTCCAGCAGCTTGGGCCACTGGTCATAGCGGTAGTGCAGCGGCAGCCCGACCGCTTCGAGTACCGTGCGGTGGCGGTCGGCGGTCGCGTCGTCCAACCGGCCCGCGAGGCGCCCCAGTTCGGCCGCGAAGTGCATGCCGACGGAGACGGCCGCACCGTGGCGCCACTGGTAGCGCTCGTTCTTCTCGATGGCGTGGGCCAGGGTGTGCCCGTAGTTGAGGATCTCCCGGCGGCCGGACTCCTTCAGATCGCCCGAGACGACCTCGGCCTTCACCCGGATCGACCGTTCGATCAGCTCCGAGGTGTGCGGTCCGGTGGGGGTGCGGGCGGCCTGCGGGTCGGCCTCGATCAGGTCCAGGATCACCGGGTCCGCGATGAACCCGGCCTTGATGATCTCGGCCAGCCCGGAGACGTAGTCGTTGACCGGCAGCGAGTCCAGCGCGGCAAGGTCGCACAGGACGCCGGCCGGCGGGTGGAAGGAACCGACCAGGTTCTTGCCCTCGGCGGTGTTGATGCCGGTCTTGCCGCCCACGGCCGCGTCCACCATCGCCAGGACGGTGGTGGGGATGGCGATCCAGCGCACCCCGCGCAGCCAGGTCGCCGCCACGAATCCGGCGAGGTCCGTGGTGGCGCCGCCGCCGACGCCGACGATGACATCGGTGCGGGTGAAGCCGGACTGTCCCAACGCCTTCCAGCAGTAGGCGGCGACCTCGGCGGCCTTGGCCTCCTCCGCGTTCGGCACCTGGATGGCGACGGCCTCGTAGCCCTGCTCTGCCAGGTCCGCGCGCAGCGCCTCCCCGGTGTCGTCCAGCGCCTCGGGGTGGATCACCGCGACCCGCCGCGCCCGGTTGCCGATCAGCCCGCCCAGCTCGCCGAGGAGTCGACGTCCCACCAGGACCTCGTACGGCTCGGTGCCCGCCGTGCCGCCGACCTGGACACGGGTCACTGTCTCGCTCATGCTTCTTTCAACTCCAGTGCGTCCAGGGCCGCTTGCGTGACTTCCTCGGGGGTGCGCCCGTCGGTGGGCACGACCGCGGTGGCGACCTCCTCGTACAGGCTCCGCCGGGCCTCCATCAGCTCCCGCCACTGCTTGCGCGGATTGACGGCCAGCAGCGGGCGGGCAGCGTTGAGGCCGGTGCGCTTGACCGCCTCCTCGACGTCCATCGAGAGGTAGACGACCCGCTGCCCGACGAGCTGTGCGCGCGTGTCGGCGTCGAGGATCGCGCCCCCGCCGAGGGCGAGGACGCCGTCGTGCCCGGTCAGCGCCGTGTGCACGGCCCTCTTCTCGATGGCGCGGAAGGCGGGTTCGCCCTCGTCGACGAAGATCTCCGCGATCTCGCGGCCCTGCTCGGCCACGATGTCGTCGTCGGTGTCCCGGTAGGCGACGCCGAGCCGCTCGGAGAGCATCCGTCCGACGGTGGACTTGCCGACGCCCATCGGGCCGACGAGGACAACCACAGGCACCGGGGTCACCGGATCGCGAGGTTGTCGAGGTAGGAGCGGACGTTGCGGGCCGTCTCGGTGACGCTGTCACCGCCGAACTTCTCCGCCACAGCGTCCGCCAGAACGAGGGCCACCATCGCCTCGGCGACGATTCCGGCGGCCGGGACCGCGGAGACGTCGGAGCGCTGGTGGTGGGCCTGTGCGGCCTCGCCGGTGGTCACGTCCACGGTCCGCAGCGCGCGCGGCACGGTCGCGATCGGCTTCATCGCCGCGCGTACCCGCAGCAGTTCGCCCGTCGTGAGGCCGCCCTCGGTGCCGCCGGAGCGGCCGGAGACGCGCTTGATGCCCTCGGGGCTGTTCACGATCTCGTCGTGCGCCTTCGAGCCGGGCACCCGGGCCAGCTCGAAGCCGTCACCGATCTCGACGCCCTTGATGGCCTGGATGCCCATCAGCGCGCCGGCGAGACGGGCGTCCAGCTTGCGGTCCCAGTGGACGTGCGAGCCGAGGCCCACCGGCACGCCGTACGCCAGGATCTCGACGACGCCGCCGAGCGTGTCGCCGTCCTTGTGGGCCTGGTCGATCTCGGCGACCATCGCCTTCGAGGCATCCGCGTCCAGGCAGCGCACCGGGTCGGCGTCCAGCTTCTCGACATCGGCCGGGGTCGGGTACACACCCTGCGGGGCCTTCGCGGCGGCCAGCTCCACCACGTGGCTGACGATCTCGATCCCGGCCGTCTCCTTCAGGTACGACCGCGCCACGGCACCGAGGGCGACTCGGGCGGCGGTCTCCCGGGCCGAGGCCCGCTCCAGGATCGGCCGCGCCTCGTCGAAGCCGTACTTCTGCATACCGGCCAGGTCCGCGTGACCGGGCCGGGGGCGGGTCAGCGGCGCGTTGCGGGCGAGCCCGGCGAGGATCTCGGGGTCGACGGGGTCGGCCGCCATGACCTGCTCCCACTTCGGCCACTCGGTGTTCCCGACCATGATCGCCACCGGCGAGCCCATCGTCAGACCGTGCCGCACACCACCGAGGAACGTGACCTCGTCACGCTCGAACTTCATGCGCGCACCGCGCCCATAGCCCAGGCGCCGGCGGGCGAGGTGGTCCGCCACCATCTCCGTGGTGATCGGCACGCCGGCGGGAAGTCCCTCCAGCGTCGCGACGAGTGCGGGACCGTGGGACTCCCCCGCGGTCAGCCAGCGCAACCTGCTCAACGGTGCTCCTCAGTCCTCGCGCCCTGCGTACTGCCTTGGTGTACACGCGTCCTCGCGTACGGCGACGGCTCCCGGGTGCGCGGCCCCGGCCCGCAGGTCCGATCCTCCCACGTCCGGGGCGTGAGCCGGTCACGGGTCCAGCAGACGGACGAGCGCACGAGCACCGAGCCGCGTCCGGCCCTCTTCGTCGCCGCGCCCTTGATCGCCTCGCGGATGCGGAAGCACGTGCCGCAGCGGCAGACGTTCGCGACATCGTCGATGCCGGCGTCGGTGGGGTCGCTGGTGCGCTTGAGCGGGGCGACGATCTGTCCGGGCCGGAGATAACCGCACTGGGCGACGTCCTGCTCCAGCCAGGCCTCCTGGACCCGGTGCAGCCGGTCGCCGTCGGCCAGCCCCTCGGTGGTGACCGCACGGCCGGCCGCCTCGTCGACCGGCACCGCACAGGGCCGGACGGCCTCGCCGTCGAGGTGGCTGGTGCAGGCCTTGCAGACGCCGATCCCGCAGCCGTACCCGGGCCGCGGACACGAGCAGATCGCGCAGCGCCCAGAGCAGGGGCAGGCCGTCGGGGGCGTCGACGGTGACGGTCTCACCGTCGACGATGAAGGTGCCGGCTCAGCCCCGCTCCGCCAGCGCCCGCTCCCCCGCCTGTCTCATCGCCGCCACCGGAGCCGTCTCGCACCCGGTCATCTGTTCCACCTGCAGCACCGCCTGGTGCACCAGCAGATCGAGCCCACTGACCACCGCGCCTCCGTACGCCGACCAGCGGGCGGCGAGTTCCGTCGGCCACGGGTGGTACAGCACGTCGAACAGCGTCGTCGGCCGTTCCGGCACGGCACCGGAGAGCGTGTCCGTCGCCCCCGCCGGCGTGGTGGCGACGACCAGCGGTGCCCTCAGCCCTCGCTCGGCCTCCGCCCAGTCCGCCGTTCGCACTTCGACGTTCAGCCGCTCGCCCCACTGCCGCATCTCGGCGGCCCGTGCCTCGCTCCGGACGTACGCCACGACCTCACCGGTGCAGATCCGGGCGAGCGCGGCCAGCGCGGAGGAGGCCGTGGCGCCCGCGCCGAGGATGGCCGCCGACTCCACCTGCTCGATGCCGCGCTCCCTCAGGGCGGCGACCATCCCGGGGATGTCGGTGTTGTCCCCGATCCGCCGTCCGTCCTCCGTGAACACCAGCGTGTTGACCGCCTCGACGGAGGTCGCCGTCTCGCTGATCTCGTCCAGCAGCGGAATGACCGCCCGTTTGAGCGGCATGGTCAGCGACAGCCCCGCCCACTCCGGCCCCAGCTTCTCCACGAACCCGGGCAGCGCCTCCTCGTCGACCTCGAAACGGTCGTACGTCCAGTCGGCGAGCCCGAGTTCGGCGTACGCGGCACGGTGCAGCACCGGCGAGAGCGAGTGGGCGATGGGCGAACCGACCACAGCGGCGCGGTTCTTGCTGGAGGTGCGGCTCATTGGGCGTTCTGCGCTTCCTGGTACTTCCTGCGGTTCCTGTTGTGCTCCTCGTTGGTCACGGCGAAGAGCGTCTCATCCTCGCTGATCGACACGAAGTAGTACCAGTCGCCCTTGGCCGGCTGGAGGGCACCCTCTATCGCGAGCTGGCCCGGATTGTCGATCGGCCCGGGCGGCAAACCCTTGATCTTGTAGGTGTTGTACGGGTCGTCGATCTGCCGCAGCGAGTCGACCGAACCCGTGGCCAACTTGGACTCCCCCCGCAGGTAATTGACCGTTGAATCGAAGTCGAGCAGGCCGGCTGTTTCCTGGTTGTTGGGTTCAAGCCGGTTGTAGACGACCCGTGCGATCTTCTTGTAGTCCTTCTTGTTGTTCCCCTCGGCCTCTACCAGGCTCGCCACTGTCAGTACCTGAAGGGGGCTCTCGAGGTTCAGGCTCTTGGCCTTGCCCTCCAGACCGAATTGCTCGAACTTCGCCTTGGCGAGGGAAATCATTTCCTTCAGGACGGCCTCGGGCTTCATTCCCTTGGCAATGGGATACGTGGACGGATAAAGGAATCCCTCCAGCGGATCCTTGATGTCCTCATTGTCGTTCGCCCACTCAGGGAGGCCGAGAGAGTCCCACTTCTTCTCGGCGACGTCCTCGGTCGTACCCTTCTTGAGCCCGAGTTCGTTGTCGATCTTCTTGTAGATCGAGATGTTGCGCTCGCCCTCGATGACGGTGAAGTTGTTCTGGCTCTTGGGGTTGAGCATCATGGCGAGAGCGCTTGCGGCGGACATCTCCTTCTTGAGCAGATAGACGCCCGCCTGAACCGATGAATCACGCTGCCCGGCCTGGGCGGCCGTGAAGGCGTCGACGCTCTTGACGACCCCCGCCGCTTTCAGTTTCCGCCCGATGTCCGACCCGAAATCACCCTTCTCGACGGTGATCGTGACGGTTTCATTCGTACCGTTCCCCGCGTAGTCGGGAACCTCGCCGTACCGGCTCTGAAAGAACTGGTAACCGAAGTAGCTGACGCCGGCGAGACCGCCGCCGAACACCATGACGACCACCAGGCACGCGCACCCACTACGGCGCTTCTTGCCGCCCTTGCCCGATTTTCCGGACGTGCCGCCACGGCCCTTGCGCTCACCGCGGCCGGTGCGCCCCTCGGCCTCGTCGTCCTCGTCGTCATCACCGCCGCCCGCGAAGAACGCCTGCTCGCCCCGGTCCGGCCCGGGGTCCCAGTCGGTCCGCCCGGCGACCGGCTGCTTCTCGGCCTCGGGCTCCGGAGTGGGTGCCGGTGCGGGCGTGGTCTCCGCGCTGCGACGTGCGGGCGGCTCCGGCGGCGGGTACGCGTCGGGCGTGCCGTAGAAGTCTGGTTGACCGCCGCCATAGGCCATCGCCTGCTGCTGGCCCTGATAGGGGTCGGCGGTGTAGGGGCCCTGCGCCTGCTGGTGACTTCCGTTGTTCCAGACGCCGTTGCCCTGATCGTACTGCTGCTGGTCATGACCGGGGTACTGCTGGTGCTGGTTCTGGCCGGGGTACTGCTGCTGGTGCTGGCCGGGGTACTGCTGCCCGGGGTCGCCGTACTCCTGCTGGTACTGCTGCTGGATGTAGGCGTCCTGATGGCCGTTGTTCCAGCCCCCGTTGCCTTGGTCGTACTGCTGCTGGTACTGCTGCTGCTCCGGGTAGTGCTGCTGCGGCTGGCCGCCGTAGGCGGACTGCGGGCCCGCCTGGGCCTGCTGTCCGTCCCATCCGCCGTCCCCGTACAACGGGTCGTCCGGATGCCACGGTTCGGAGCCTGGGCCCCGGCCATACTCAGTCATCGATCCCCTAGAGCCGCGAGGCGGCGGTCACGCGGGGCTTGTGGCTCGGCTTTCGTCCCCGCCTCATTTGGTGCGGAGGCTGTTCGAAGGCCACCGCATCGCGCGGAACGTTACCGTATCGCGATCAGTGGGCCACTTCGATGCCTTCGCCTGGAGCTTTACCTGACGCTCGTTCGGATTCCAGCGCCTGTTGCAGGATGATCACGGCTGCCACCTGGTCAATGACCGACCTGCCCTTTTTGGATTTCACACCCGAGGCGCGCAGACCTTGACCGGCCGTCACTGTGGTCATCCTCTCGTCGAGAAGTCTGACCGGAACGGGCGCGATCATCCGGGCCAACTCCTGGGCGAAAGCCCGTACCTTGACTGCGGCCGGGCCCTCTCCTCCTTTGAGGGAACGCGGAAGCCCGACGATTACCTCGATAGGTACGTACTCGTCGACCAGTTGTCTCAATCGCCGTTGAGCCGCCGGGACATCGCGTCCGGGAACGGTCTCGACCGGGGTGGCGAGGATCCCGTCGGGGTCGCAGGAGGCGACCCCGATGCGGGCGTCCCCGACATCGATCGCGAGGCGACGGCCACGGCGCATGGCCGGACCGTCGCCTTCGCTCGTGTGATCTGCGGCGCTCACTTGGCCGTCTCGGCGACCAGGCGCTCGACCGCGTTCACGGCCTCGCCGATGGCAGCCGGGTTCTGGCCACCGCCCTGGGCGACGTCCGGCTTGCCGCCCCCGCCGCCGCCGAGGGTCTTGGCGGCCGTGCGGACCAGGTCGCCGGCCTTCAGACCGCGCTCGCGGGCGGCCTCGTTGGTGGCGATGACCGTCAGCGGCTTGCCGTTCACGGCGGTGAAGAGGGCGACCACGACGGCCCGGCCGCCCTGGATGCGTCCGCGCACGTCGAGGACCAGCTTGCGGAGGTCGTCGGCGGTGGTGCCGTCCGGGACCTGACCGGTCACGAGGGCGACGCCGGAGACGTCCTTGGCGGACTCGGCGAGACCGGCGGCGGCCTGCAGCACCTTCTCGGCGCGGAACTTCTCGATCTCCTTCTCGGCGTCCTTCAGCTTGCCGAGCATGGCGGAGACCTTCTCCGGAAGCTCCTCCGGGCGGCCCTTGATCAGCTCCTGGAGCTGGGCGACGACCGTGTGCTCACGGGCGAGGAAGTTGTAGGCGTCGACGCCGACCAGGGCCTCGATACGGCGCACACCGGAACCGATCGAGGACTCGCCGAGCAGCTTGACCAGGCCGAGTTGCGAGGTGTTGTGGACGTGCGTGCCGCCGCACAGCTCCTTGGAGAAGTCACCGATGGTGACGACGCGGACGCGGTCGCCGTACTTCTCGCCGAACTCGGCGATGGCGCCCTGCTTCTTGGCCTCGTCGATGCCCATGATGTCGGCGCGGACGTCCAGGTCGCGGGCGAGGACCTCGTTGATCTTCTGCTCGACGTCGGTCATCACGGCCGTCGGAACGGCGGACGGGGAGCCGAAGTCGAAGCGGAAGCGGCCGGGCTGGTTCTCGGAACCGGCCTGGGCGGCCGTCGGACCGAGGGCGTCACGCAGGGCCTGGTGGGTGAGGTGGGTGGCCGAGTGGGCGCGGGCGATGGCCGTACGGCGGCGGCCGTCGATGGAGGCCTGGGCCTTGGCGCCGACGGTCACCTCGCCGACCTGGACGACGCCCTTGTGGACGTAGACGCCCGGGACCGGCTTCTGGCAGTCGCGGATCTCGATGACGGCACCGGAGTCGACCTTGATCCGGCCGGTGTCGCCGATCTGGCCGCCGCCCTCGGCGTAGAACGGGGTGCGGTCGAGGACGATCTCGACCTCGTCGCCCTCGGTGGCGGCGGGCGAGGAGAGCCCGTCGACGAGGATGCCGACGACCGTGGACTCGCCCTCGGTGTCCGAGTAGCCGATGAACTCGGTCTCACCGGCGGCGTCGGCGATCTCGCGGTAGGCGCCGAGGTCGGCGTGGCCGGTCTTCTTGGAACGGGCGTCGGCCTTGGCCTTGTCCCGCTGCTCCTGCATCAGGCGGCGGAAACCGTCCTCGTCCACGGAGAGCCCCTGCTCGGCGGCCATCTCCAGGGTGAGGTCGATCGGGAAGCCCCAGGTGTCGTGGAGCAGGAACGCCTTGTCGCCGGGCAGCTGCTTGCCACCGGCGGCCTTGGCGTCGGTGATGGCCGTGTCGAGGATGTTCGTGCCGGCCTTCAGCGTCTTGAGGAAGGCGTTCTCCTCGGCGAGGGCGACCTTCTCAATGCGCTCACGGTCGGTGACCAACTCGGGGTACTGCTGGCCCATCATGCCGATGACGACGTCGATGAGGTCCTGGACGACCGGGCCGGTGGCGCCGAGGAGGCGCATGTTGCGGATGGCGCGGCGCATGATGCGGCGCAGGACGTAGCCACGGCCCTCGTTGCCGGGGGTGACGCCGTCGCCGATGAGCATCACGGCGGTGCGGATGTGGTCGGTGACCACGCGCAGGGAGACGTCGGAGGCCTTGGCGTCGCCGTAGCGGACACCGGTCAGCTCGGTGGCCTTGTCGATGACGGCCATGGAGGTGTCGATCTCGTACATGTTCTGCACGCCCTGCAGAATCATGGCGAGGCGCTCCAGGCCGAGGCCGGTGTCGATGTTCTTGGCGGGCAGGTCACCGAGGATCGGGAAGTCCTCCTTGCCGGAGCCCTCACCGCGCTCGTACTGCATGAAGACCAGGTTCCAGATCTCCACGTACCGCTCGTCGTTGACGGCCGGGCCGCCCTCCTCGCCGAACTCCGGGCCACGGTCGTAGTTGATCTCGGAGCACGGGCCGCAAGGGCCGGGGACGCCCATGGACCAGAAGTTGGGGCCCATGCCCAGGCGCTGGATGCGCTCGGCGGGGACGCCGACGACGTCGCGCCAGATGCGCTCGGCCTCGTCGTCCTCCTTGTAGACGGTGATCCAGAGCCGCTCCGGGTCCAGGCCGTAACCGCCCTTGTCCTGAGAGCTGGTAAGCAGCTCCCAGGCGTGCTTGATGGCGCCTTCCTTGAAGTAGTCACCGAAGGAGAAGTTGCCGCACATCTGGAAGAACGTGCCGTGCCGGGTGGTCTTGCCGACCTCTTCGATGTCCGGCGTACGGACGCACTTCTGCACGCTGGTGGCGCGGGCGTACGGCGGCTTGACCTCGCCCAGGAAGTACGGCTTGAAGGGGACCATGCCCGCGTTGACGAGGAGCAGAGTCGGGTCGTCCGCGATGAGCGACGCCGAAGGGACAACGGTGTGACCGCGCTCCTCGAAGAAGCTCAACCAGCGGCGACGAATCTCGGCCGACTCCATCAGTGGTCCTCATTCCGGTTGTACGGGTACGACGAGCTGTCGACGTACCTCGAATTCCTGCTGTACTTCGGGGTGTTGCTGTTCTCGATGGCGACGACGCGCCTCGGGGCCGGAAGCTCCGGGTACTCGTCGGGGTTGGTCTCGATGCCGAGGGCCTCGCCCAGTTCGGCCTCGCGCTGCGCCATGTTGTCGCGGACGTCGAGTGCGAAGCCGACCGCCCGGTCCTTGAGCTTGTGGCCCGCCTCGACCGCCTTGTTCGCCGCCTGGGTGGCGAGGTGCTCGGGGGTGAGCTGCTTGAGCTTCCGGTTGACCTTGGTGGTGGCCCACACACCGGCGGCGACGCCTGTGGTGAACCAGAACGTACGGCGGAACATCGCTCGGTCAGTCCTTCTTTCCACGGGTGTCGCGCCTGCTCCGGCGGCTGCCCGGAACGGTGCGTCCCACGATCACGGTACGACGCCGCCCCTGGGCGGGCTCACCCTCCCGGCGGCCGCCCATGGCCCGGCGTACGCCGTAGCCGAAGGCGGCGACCTTCACGAGGGGGCCGCCGAAGGTGGACGCGACGGTCGTGGAGAGCGCCGAGGCGTTCGACGTGACCTCCTGGACGTCGGACGCGATGGCGTCGACCCGCTCGATCTGGGTCTGCGCGGAGCGGACCGCGGTGGACGCCTCGGCGAGGAGGGGGACGGCCTGGTCGGTCACGTCCGCGACGAGCTTGGTGGTCGCCTTGAGCGTCTGGGCCAGCCTCACCAGCGCGACGGCGAGGAAGGAGACCAGGATCGCCCAGAAGACGGCCACCAGGACCCCGGCCACCTCTCCACCGGACACTGTCTGCACCCGCTCCCTGGAACTTGCCTGAACGTCGAAAGTCGTGTCCCGAGCCTATCGCGCCAAGGCCGCCACTCCGTACCGCATTACGGGCCCCGAGGCACGGCCGCACAGGAAAGGCGAGAGCCCGCCGCCCCGCCCGCCTCGGAGGGCGGGGAGGCGACGGGCCGACGCTCGGTGCGTGTGTACTACGTCCGTCGAAAGAGGATCAACGGGCGTAGTACTCGACGACGAGCTGCTCGTCGCAGATGACCGGGATTTCCTTGCGGTTCGGGTCGCGGTCCAGGCGGAAGGCCAGGGCCTTGAGGTTCACCTGGAGGTAGCGCGGGGTCTCACCGTCGGCGGCGAAGCCACCCTCGCGGGCGACCTCGAACAGCGGCTTCTGACGGCTGCGCTCACGGACCATGACGACGTCGTCCGGCTTGACGCGGAAGGACGGCTTGTCGACCTTGTGGCCGTTGACCTCGATGTGGCCGTGGACGACCATCTGGCGGGCCTGGTAGATCGTGCGGGCGATGCCCGAACGCAGGACCAGCGCGTCGAGACGGCGCTCGAGCTCGATGATCAGGGCCTCACCGGTCTTGCCCTGGACCTTGGAGGCACGCTCGTAGGCGCGGACGAGCTGGCGCTCGGACACGTCGTACTGCGCGCGCAGACGCTGCTTCTCGAGCAGACGGACCTTGTAGTCCGAGTTCTGCTTGCGGCCACGGCCGTGCTCACCCGGCGGGTAGGGGCGGGCCTCGAAGTACTTGACGGCCTTCGGGGTCAGCGCGATGCCGAGGGCACGCGACTTCTTGACCTTGGGGCGGGACTGGTTCGCCACTTCTTTTCCTTTTCCTTCAATCGGCTGCCTCAGGGTTACGGGAGGTCGCATCCGCAGCCGGGGGAATCCCGTCAGGTCCACGAGGGACTTGCCGGGCAGCCGCTCCCCTGGTCTGGGCACATACGTGCAGCACACGAACGGCCCACCGACCGGTCCCTGGACTGCGGGTGGTGGTGGGCTGCCCGCGACACCTACGACGGTGCGCGACGCTCCTGGATCAAAGATCCGGCTGGATGTCCCGCCTGAGGCGCCGACCGGAGCCGGACACGGGACGCAGCGCTATGAGGGATTCTACAGGGGGCTCAGGACTGCTTCCGACCGAGGTGCTTCCTGGTCCACTCCACCGCGTCGGCGTACCGGGCCTCGGCGCCGTGCCTCGTCGGTGCGTAGTACTCCCGCCCGTTGATCGCGTCCGGCGCGTACTGCTGGGCGGCGATCCCCTCGGGCAGGTCGTGCGGGTACACATACCCCTGGGCGTGCCCGAGTTTGGCGGCGCCCTTGTAGTGCCCGTCCCGCAGGTGCGGGGGCACGGGACCGGCCAGGCCCTTGCGCACGTCCTCCATGGCGGCGCCGATGGCCAGGGTCGCGGCGTTCGACTTCGGGGCCAGGGCGAGGGCGATGGTGGCGTGGCTGAGGGTGAGGGCGGCCTCGGGGAAGCCGATCATGGCGACGGCCTGGGCGGCGGCGACGGCTGTCGGCAGCGCGTTCGGGTCGGCCAGGCCGATGTCCTCGCTGGCGGAGATCATCAGACGGCGGGCGATGAAGCGCGGGTCCTCACCGGCTTCGATCATCCGCGCCAGGTAGTGCAGCGCGGCGTCCACATCCGATCCCCGGATGGACTTGATCAGGGCGCTGGCCACGTCGTAGTGCTGGTCGCCGTCGCGGTCGTACTTCACGGCGGCGCGGTCGACGGTCTCCTCCAGCGTCTGGAGTCCGATCTCCTGCTCCCCCTTGTCGAGAGCCGCGCCGGCCGCGGCCTCCAGGGCTGTCAGGGCTCGTCGGGCGTCGCCGCCGGCGATCCGCAGAAGGTGGGCCTCGGTGTCCTCGGGGAGGGTGGCGGCGCCCTTGAGGCCGCGCTCGTCGGTCAGCGCGCGCCGGAGGAGGCCGCGCAGGTCGTCGTCGGTGAGCGGTTCGAGGGTGAGGAGCAGGGAACGGGACAGGAGTGGGGAGATCACCGAGAAGTACGGGTTCTCCGTCGTCGCCGCGATCAGCGTGACCCAGCGGTTCTCGACGGCCGGGAGGAGGGAGTCCTGCTGGGCCTTGCTGAAGCGGTGGATCTCGTCGAGGAAGAGGACGGTCTCCTTGCCGAAGCCGCCGGTGGCACGGCGGGCGCCCTCGATGACCGCGCGGACCTCCTTGACGCCGGCGGTGATCGCCGAGAGCTCCACGAAACGCTTGTCGGTGGCCTTGGAGACGACGTACGCCAGGGTCGTCTTGCCCGTGCCGGGTGGCCCCCAGAGGATCACCGAGGAGGGGCCGGCCGGTCCGCCGGACTCGCCGACCAGTCTGCGCAGGGGCGAGCCGGGCTTGAGCAGGTGCTGCTGGCCCACGACCTCGTCGAGGGTGCGCGGGCGCATCCGTACGGCCAGAGGGCTGGCGGCCGGGTCCTTCTCCTGGCGTTCTTCGGCGGCGGCGGTGAACAGATCGGGCTCCACCCTGAAAACCCTATGTCACCGCACTGACAATCCGGTCGGCCCGGTGGCGGGCCGCCGGGTCGTCAGCTCGTCCAGAAGTCCCACCAGCGGGTCAGGATCAGCATGCCGATGACGCCGATGTGCATGACGGGCAGCACCCAGGTGAACTCGCCGAAGAAGCCCTTCAGCCAGTCGGGGGCGGGCAGGAAGCCGTTGCGGATGTTGAAGGACGTCACGTACCAGAACATCAGGATCGTGGCGACCCAGGCCAGGCAGCACCACAGGCAGAGCGAGTTGATGTTGTACAGCGACTGGTACTGCAGCCAGGTCACGAAGCCGACGCCGAAGAGGGTGCCCGCGTTGAAGGTGAGCCAGTACCAGCGGGGGTACGTCGCCCGGGCCAGCAGGCTCATGCCGACGCAGATCACCATGCCGTACGCGACGAGGCCGAGCATCGGGTTGGGGAACCCGAAGACGGAGGCCTGGTCGCTCTTCATGATGTTGCCGCAGGAGACGACCGGGTTGAGGCTGCACCCCGGCGTGAAGTTCGGGTCTTCGAGCAGCTTGAACTTGTCGAGCGTAATGACCCAGGAGGCGAGCAGCCCGGCCGCACCGGTGATCAGCAGCAGGATCGCGAAGGCCCGGCTTCCGCCCACCGTGCGCGGGGCCGCGGTGTGTTCCCGGTCGGTGGTCGAGACGTCCCTGACTGTCGTCTTGCTCATCACGTCGATTCCGTCGATTCCATAGCGTCGGAGGGCCGCTGGGGCACGGTCATTGTGCCGTACACCCTCGCGCGCGCACCGTTCACTGGACGTAAAAGTCGCCCCCGCCACCCGTAAAGGGCGACGGGGGCGACAACAGTTCGAACTCAGCCCAGCCGGGCTTCCAGCTCGGCCACGATCTCGTTCACACCGATGGCGGCCTGTTCGCCGGACTCCATGTCCTTGAGCTGGACGACTCCTTCGGCGAGGTCGCGCTCGCCGGCGACGATCGCGTACCGCGCGCCGCTGCGGTTGGCGTTCTTCATCGCGCCCTTCAGGCCCTTCCCGCCGTACGAGAAGTCGGCCGCGATGCCCACCTTGCGCAGCTCGGTGACCTTGGCGAAGAGCAGGCGGCGGGCCTCCTCGCCGAGCGGGACGGCGAACACGCTGGTGGTGGCGGGGAGTTCGAGCTCGACGCCCTCCGCCTCCAGGGCCAGCACCGTGCGGTCGACGCCGAGGGCCCAGCCGACCGACGGCAGCGCGGGGCCGCCGATCATCTCGGAGAGGCCGTCGTAGCGACCGCCGCCGCCCACCGCGGACTGGGAGCCGAGGCCGCCGTGGACGAACTCGAAGGTCGTGCGGGTGTAGTAGTCCAGGCCGCGCACCAGCTTCGGGTCGTCCTCGTAGGAGACTCCCGCCGCCTTGATCAGCGCGCGCACCTCCTCGTGGTACGCCTTGCAGGCGTCGCAGAGGTAGTCGCGCAGCAGCGGGGCGTCCCCGAGCTGCTTCTGGACCGACTCGCGCTTGTCGTCGAGGACCCGCAGCGGGTTGATCTCCGCGCGGCGCAGTGTGTCCTCGTCCAGATCCAGGCCGCGCAGGAACTCCTGCAGGGCGGCGCGGTAGACGGGACGGCACTCCTTGTCGCCCAGGCTGTTGAGCAGGATGCGGAAGTTCCGGAGGCCCAGCGAGCGGTACGCCTGGTCGGCCAGGATGATCAACTCGGCGTCCAGGGCCGGGTCCTCGGCCCCGATGGCCTCGGCGCCCACCTGGGAGAAGTGGCGGTAGCGGCCCGCCTGCGGTGCCTCGTAGCGGTAGTACGAGCCCGAGTACCAGAGCTTGACGGGGAGGTTGCCCTGCCGGTGCAGGCTCGCCTCCAGCGTCGCGCGCAGCACGGACGCGGTGCCCTCGGGGCGCAGGGCCAGCCTGTCGCCGCCCTTCGTCTCGAAGGCGTACATCTCCTTCGTCACGATGTCGGTCGACTCACCGACACCACGTGCGAACAGCTCGACGTTCTCGAAGCCGGGCGTCTCGACATAGCCGTATCCGGAGTTGCGCAGCGGGACGGCGATGGCCTCGCGGACCGCGAGGAACGTCGCGGAACGGGGCGGCAGCAGGTCGTACGTGCCCTTGGGGGCCTGAAAGGTGCTCACGGAAGGTCTCTCGTCACATTCCTCGTCGGGGAGGGGTCGTGGGACCCGCTCCCTGGCCGCCGGCCGCCACCTGCCGCAGATACGGGTTGGTGGCGCGCTCCTGGCCGATGGTCGTCTGGGGGCCGTGGCCGGACAGCACCACGGTCGAGTCGTCGAGCGGCAGGCACACGCGGGCCAGCGAGTCGAGCATCTCGGCCATGTCACCGCCGGGCAGGTCGGTCCGTCCGATGGAGCCGGCGAAGAGCAGATCCCCGGAGAAGAACACGGAGGGGATCTCCGTGGTCTCGGGCATCCGGAAGGTCACCGACCCCTTGGTATGGCCGGGCGCGTGCGCGACGGACAGCTCCAGACCGGCCAGCTCCAGCTTCGCGCCGTCGGTCAGCTCCTTGACGTCGTCGGGCTCCCCGATGGTCAGCTCGCCCAGCAGCGGCATGCCGATGGAACGGCCGAGCGCCTTCTCGGGGTCGCTCATCATGTACCGGTCGTCCGGGTGGATCCAGGCCGGTACGTCGTGAGCGCCGCAGACGGGGACGACCGAGGCCACATGGTCGAGGTGGCCGTGGGTGAGGACGACGGCGACGGGCTTGAGCCGATGCTTCCGCAGCGTCTCCTCGACTCCCTGGGTGGCCTCGTGGCCCGGGTCGATGATCACGCACTCCTCACCGGCGGCGGGGGCGACCAGATAACAGTTGGTCCCCCAGGCCCCGGCGGGGAACCCGGCAATGAGCACGATCGTCCTTCTTGTGGCGTACGGGGGTGGGTTGCTGTGGATCAGAGCCTACCGGCGCTGCCGTTTCCTCAGCGAACCCATATACGGTACGGGTCACACACAATCAGTGGACTCACGAGACGCGCGACGCACCCGTCGACGTACGAGACGCATGAGGAGAGAACCCCGTGGTCAGCCAGGAGCAGCGGCGGCGTCAGCTCGCCCGGGAGAAGTTCTTGCGGCAGCAGCAGCGGCGTACGTCCGCCCGGCGCAAGGCACGAGTCCGCAACGCCGTGATCGCCTCGGTGCTCGGCGTGATCCTGGTGGGCAGTGTGGCGCTGTACACGACCGACGTCCTCAAGGGGGACGACAAGAAGGAGAACGCGAGCGCGGAGGTGTCTCCCAGCGCCCCGCCCAGCAAGGCGCCGGACCCGTGCGAGAAGGCGGCCGAGGGCAAGGTCGAGAAGCTCAGCTTCAAGAAGGAGCCCGCGCTCACCATCGACAAGACCGCGTCGTACACGATGGATCTGCAGACGACCTGCGGTTCCATCCCCATAACGATGGACGCGGCGAAGGCCCCGCACACCGTCAACTCCTTCAACTTCCTGGTGAACAAGGGGTACTTGGACCACACCAAGTGCCACCGTCTCACCACCCAGGGCATCTACGTGCTGCAGTGCGGTGACCCGCAGGGCACCGGCATGGGCGGTCCCGGCTACACGATCCCGGACGAGAACCTGAAGGACCCGCGGCTCAAGGGCGATGTGTACCCGGCGGGCACGGTCGCGATGGCGAACCAGTTCGACGCGCAGACCGGCCAGGGCAAGAACAGCGGTGGCAGCCAGTTCTTCCTGGTCTTCCAGGACAGCCAGCTTCCAGCCAACTACACACCGTTCGGCACGATCTCCAAGGACGGCATGAAGGTCCTGAAGAAGATCGCCGACGCGGGCGAGAACACGGGAATGGGTGACGGGGCGCCCAACGCGACCGTGGTGATCAACAAGGCGACTGTCAAGAAGTCCTGATCGTCGGCGGTGAAATTTCGGTCGCGCGGGATGCGGACAGGCAACCCGCCGGTCGCCTATGTTGGCCGTGACGAAACTGTGGACGATGCCCGGGGGAGCTTCAGGCCCCCCGCAGGCATCATGTGGAGGAGGCGCTGTGAGCAGCGACCCGTGGGGCCGCGTCGACGAGACGGGGACCGTGTACGTGCGTACGGCCGACGGCGAGCAGGTCGTCGGTTCCTGGCAGGCCGGCTCTCCTGAGGAGGCGCTGGCCTACTTCGAGCGCAAGTACGAAGGCCTGGTTGTCGAGATCGGCCTCCTCGAGAAGCGCGTGAAGACCACCGATCTGTCGGCGAAGGACGCACAGGCAGCGATCGACCACATTCGCGAGCAGGTGGACGCGCATCACGCGGTCGGTGATCTGGACGCGCTCAAGGTGCGGCTGGACAAGCTGGTGGAGACCGTCGAGGCCCGCCGTGAGGAGCGCAAGCAGCAGCGGGCCAAGCAGTCCGACGAAGCCCGGCACGCCAAGGAGGCGCTGGTCACCGAGGCTGAGGAGCTGGCCCAGTCCGATCAGTGGCGGTCCGCCGGTGAGCGGCTGCGGGCGCTGGTGGACACCTGGAAGGGGCTGCCGCGGCTGGACCGCAAGTCCGACGACGAGCTCTGGCACCGCTTCTCGCACGCCCGCTCGGCGTTCTCCAAGCGTCGCAAGGCCCACTTCGCGCAGCTCGACGCGCAGCGCGAGGACGCCCGCAAGACCAAGGAGAAGCTGGTCGCGGAGGCCGAGGCGCTGTCGAACTCGACGGACTGGGGTCCCACGGCGGCGCGCTACCGCGAGCTGATGGCGGACTGGAAGGCGGCGGGCCGCGCCCAGCGCGAGCACGAGGACGACCTGTGGAACCGCTTCCGCGGCGCCCAGGACGTGTTCTTCGCCGCCCGCAGCTCGGTCTTCGCCGAGCGTGACGCTGAGCAGGCCGAGAACCTCAAGCTCAAGGAGGAACTGGCCGAGGAGGCGGAGAAGATTCTGCCGGTCACGGACCTGAAGGCGGCCCGTGCCGCCTTCCGCTCGGTCAACGAGCGCTGGGAGGCCATCGGCCATGTGCCGCGCGACGCCCGCCCGAAGGTCGAGGGCCGGATGCACGCGGTCGAGCGCGCCATCCAGGAGGCCGAGGAGGCCGAGTGGCGCCGCACCAACCCGGAGGCCCGTGCCCGCGCGGCCGGTCTGACGGGCCAGCTCCAGGCCGCGGTGGACAAGCTGCACGGCCAGATCGAGGCCGCGCGCGCCCAGGGCAACAACGCCAAGGCCGACAAGCTCCAGCGCGAGCTCGACGGTCGCCAGGCCCTGCTCGACCAGGCGCTGAAGGGTCTGCAGGAGTTCGGCGGCTGACGCTTCCCGCGCACGACTGAAAGGGGCTCCCCATGGGAGCCCCTTTTGTCTGTGCCGTGCCTACGGCCTCCTTTTGTCGGCGCCGCGCTTACGGCCTCCGCGCCGACGTCACCCGGTACACGTCGTAGACGCCCTCTACTCCCCTGACCGCCTTCAGGACGTGGCCCAGGTGCTTGGGGTCACCCATCTCGAAGGTGAAACGGGAGGTGGCGACACGGTCTCGGGACGTCTGGACGGCCGCCGACAGGATGTTGACGTGCTGGTCGGACAGGACGCGGGTGACGTCCGACAGCAGACGGCTGCGGTCCAGGGCCTCGACCTGTATGGCGACGAGGAAGACCGAGGACTGGGTGGGCGCCCATTCGACCTCGAGGATGCGCTCGGGCTCGCGGGAGAGCGACTCGACGTTGACGCAGTCGTTGCGGTGAACCGATACGCCGCTGCCCCGGGTGACGAAGCCGATGATGGGGTCACCGGGGACGGGCGTACAGCAGCGGGCCAGCTTGACCCACACGTCCTCGACGCCCTTGACCACGACACCGGGGTCGTTGCTGCCGCGCCGCTTGCGGCTGCGGCTGCTGGTCGGCGGTACGGCCTCGTCGATCTCCTCGGTGGCCGCCTCCTCGCCGCCGAGGGCCTGGACCAGTTTCTGCACCACGCTCTGCGCGGAGACATGGCTCTCGCCTATGGCGGCGTACAGCGCGGAGATGTCGGGGTAGCGCATCTCGTGCGCGAGGGTGACGAGCGAGTCGCCGGTGAGGATGCGCTGGATCGGCAGGTTCTGCTTGCGCATCGCCCGGACGATGGCGTCCTTGCCCTGTTCGATGGCCTCGTCACGCCGCTCCTTGGAGAACCAGGCGCGGATCTTGTTACGGGCGCGCGGGGACTTCACGAAGCCGAGCCAGTCGCGGGAGGGGCCCGCGCCGGCCGCCTTGGAGGTGAAGACCTCCACCAGGTCGCCGTTGTCGAGGGTGGATTCGAGCGGGACCAGGCGTCCGTTGACCCGGGCGCCTATGGTGCGGTGGCCGACCTCGGTGTGCACCGCGTACGCGAAGTCGACGGGGGTCGCGCTGGCCGGCAGCGCTATCACGTCGCCCTTCGGGGTGAAGACGAAGACCTCGTTGCGGGACAGGTCGAAGCGCAGGGACTCCAGGAACTCCCCGGGGTCCTCGGTCTCCTTCTGCCAGTCCAGCAGCTGGCGCAGCCAGGCCATGTCGTTGAGGTGGTCGTCCTTGCCGGTGCTCCTCGGCGCGTCCGTACGCACCTTCGAGGCGCCGGCGACGGCCTCCTGCTTGTACTTCCAGTGCGCGGCGATGCCGTACTCGGCGCGGCGGTGCATGTCGAACGTACGGATCTGGAGTTCGACGGGCTTGCCGTTGGGTCCGATGACCGTGGTGTGCAGCGACTGGTACATGTTGAACTTGGGCATCGCGATGTAGTCCTTGAACCGCCCCGGAACGGGGTTCCAGCGGGCGTGGACGGTGCCCAGGGCCGCGTAGCAGTCGCGGACGGTGTCCACCAGGACGCGGATGCCGACCAGGTCGTAGATCTCCGCGAAGTCACGGCCGCGGACGATCATCTTCTGGTAGACGCTGTAGTAGTGCTTCGGGCGGCCGGTGACGGTGGCCTTGATGCGGGCGGCCCGCAGGTCCTGCTGGACCTCGTCGGTCACTATGGCCAGGTACTCGTCGCGCTTGGGGGCACGCTCGGCGACGAGCCGGACGATCTCGTCGTACATCTTGGGGTAGAGGATCGCGAAGGCGAGGTCCTCCAGCTCCCACTTGATGGTGTTCATGCCCAGGCGGTGGGCGAGCGGCGCGTAGATCTCCAGGGTCTCGCGCGCCTTCTTCTCCTGCTTCTCGCGCTTGAGGTAGCGCATGGTGCGCATGTTGTGCAGCCGGTCGGCGAGCTTGATGACCAGGACGCGGGGGTCCTTGGCCATGGCGACGACCATCTTGCGCACCGTCTCGGCCTGCGCGGCCTCGCCGAACTTGACCTTGTCCAGCTTGGTGACGCCGTCGACGAGGAGCGCGACGGAGTCCCCGAAGTCGCGGCGGAGCTGGTCGAGGCCGTACTCGGTGTCCTCGACGGTGTCGTGCAGCAGACCCGCCATCAGGGTGGCCGGATCCATGCCCAGCTCGGCGAGGATGGTGGTCACCGCGAGGGGGTGCGTGATGTACGGGTCGCCGCTCTTGCGCTTCTGGCCCCGGTGCCAGCGCTCGGCGACCTGGTAGGCCTTCTCGATCTGACGGAGCGTCGACGTCTCGATCTTGGGGTCGTTGCCGCGCACGATCCGCAGCAACGGCTCCAGGACCGGGTTGTAGGGGTTGGAGCGCTGCACGCCGAGGCGTGCGAGCCGGGCGCGCACGCGGTTGGAGGATCCGGAGCGCGCCGGCTGTCCCGTGGGGGCGGGGCGGGGCGGTGGCGCCGGAGTGGGCGCGGGCGCGGGGCGCTCGGGCGGGGAGGACTTGGGGCGCGACGGTCCGGCGGCCTTGTCTGCGGGCCCGGACTGGGCGTGTTCGACCGGGCCCTGCGAGGACGTCGCGGTGTTCGCGGGGTTCGCCGGCGCCGCGTGCTGCGCGGGCTTGGCCGCGGGGCCCGAGGCGGTCTCGGGCTTGGCGGCGGTCAGGTGCTGGGCCTCGTCTGGCAAGAGGGCTCCTCGTGCGCGATCCGGGTCCCCCGGTCAGGCTCCGGAGCACCCATGGTAGCGATCCCGGGCCTCAGGATCCCCTTCAGGCCACTGTGAGGGCCGTCTACCCGTGAAACACCAGGGGCGCGCGGCGGATTCCTCGGGCCGCCTCGGGGTGTTCGGTGGCCGGTTCAGGGCGGGCCGTGTGGGGTTGCTCGCGCAGTTCCCCGCGCCCCCTTGGGGCACGGTCCGGCGGGAGGGCGCGCTGTACGGGGCGCGCAACGCGGCGGGCGCTCCGGGGAGATTCCCGGGGCGCCCGCCGCGTGGTTGTGTGCCGTGCGTCAGACGGTGATCAGGGCCTCCAGCGGGGCCCCCGCCAACGCGGTCTCCAGGCGTTGCCTGCCCGGCAGGAACGACAGCTCCATCAGGACCGCGACGCCGGCGACCTGGGCGCCCGCGCGGCGGATCAGCTGAAGGGAGGCCTCGGCGGTGCCGCCGGTGGCGAGAACGTCGTCGATGACCATGACGCGGTCGCCCGCGGCCAGGTCCTCGGCGTGCACCTCGATCTCGGCGGAGCCGTACTCCAGGTCGTACGCCTGGCTGAGCGTGGCTCCGGGGAGCTTGCCCGCCTTGCGTACGGGGATGAAGCCGACGCCCGCCCGGACGGCGGCCGGGGCACCCAGGATGAAGCCCCGGGCCTCCAGGCCGACGATCTTCGTGGCACCGTGCCGTACGGTCAGCTCCGCCAGCGCGTCCGTCAGCGCGGTGAACGCCGCCGGGTCGGCCAGCAGCGGGGTGATGTCCTTGAACATCACCCCCGGCTCCGGATGGTCCGCGACGTCACGGATGCGGCTGAGCAGCAGCTCCTTGATGTCGGTCACCGCCGCTTCCCGCCCTTGCCCCGGCTGCGGCTCGCGGACTGGGCTCGCGGGCCGACCACCGCCGGGGTGGCGTCCGCGGGCTCGTCGTCGTACGGTCCGTCGGCGGCCGGCTCCACATCGTGGTCGGCCTGGGCCCGCTTGGCGAGGACGCGCTTCTTGAGGGCCTTGAGCTGCGGCTCGCGCTCCTTGAGGTCGGCGACGAGCGGCGTGGCGATGAAGATCGAGGAGTACGCACCGGCCGCGAGGCCGACGAACAGCGACAGCGAGATGTCGTTCAGCATGCCCGCGCCGAGGACACCGCCGCCGATGAAGAGAAGGCCGGCGACGGGGAGGAGCGCCACCACCGTGGTGTTGATCGACCGCACCAGGGTGCTGTTGATCGAGCGGTTGGCGATCTCCGCGTACGTCCAGCGGTTCTGCTTGGTGATGTCCTTCGTCTGCTCCTTGAGGCTGTCGAAGACGACGACCGTGTCGTAGAGCGAATAACCGAGGATCGTCAGCAGACCGATCACCGTGCCGGGTGTCACCTCGAAGCCGACGAGGGCGTAGATGCCGATGGTGATGGTGATGTCGTGGATCAGGGCGACGAACGCGGCGATGGCCATGCGCCATTCGAAGGCGATCGCCAGATAGATCACCACGAGGACCATGAAGATCCCGAGGCCCTGCCATGCCTTGTTGGCGATCTGGTCACCCCAGCTGGGACCGACCAGATCGGCGTTGATCCTCTCCGGGTCCATCTTGAGGTCGCCTGCGAGCGTTTTCTTGATCTCGTCGGACTTGCTGGTGTCCACACCGGAGATCTGGATGCGCAGGGTGTCGTTGCCGAGTTTCTGGACGATCGCCTGGTGACCGGAGGCCTCTGTGGCGTACTCCTCCGCCTGGGCGACCGAGACACTCGTCTTCGGCGTCGTGAAAACGGCGCCACCCTGGAACTCGATACCCATGTTCAGGCCACGGACCGCGAGGCCGACGATGGCCGTGATGGTGATCAGGATGGAGAGGCCGTACCAGAGCTTGCGGTTGCGGACGAAGTCATAACCGACCTCGCCGCGGTGGAGTCGGGCTCCGAGGTCGCCGAGCTTCGACATCTCAGGCCTCCTTCGGGTCGGCGGGGACGGCGGGACGGCGGGTGCGGCGCAGCGGCGGCTGGGCACCCAGTCGCTTCGGGTCGAGACCCGACCAGCTGTGGCCGTTGCCGAAGAACTTGGTGCGGGCCAGCAGGGTCAGCAGCGGCTTGGTGAAGAAGAAGACGACCACGACGTCGAGCACGGTCGTCAGGCCCAGCGTGAACGCGAAGCCCTGCACCTTGCCGACGGTGACGACGAACAGCACCGCGGCGGCGAGGAAGGACACGAAGTCGGAGACCAGGATGGTGCGCCGCGCGCGCGGCCAGGCCCGCTCGACCGCGGGGCGCAGTGTGCGACCCTCGCGAATCTCGTCCCGCACGCGTTCGAAGTACACGATGAACGAATCCGCCGTGATGCCGATCGCGACGATCGCACCACAGACCGCCGGGAGGTTCAGCGCGAAGTTGATGGTCGGGCCGAGCAGCGCCATGATCAGGTAGGTCAGGGCCGCCGAGACCAGCAGCGAGGCGATGGCGATCAGCGACAGGCCGCGGTAGTAGACGATCAGGTAGATCACGACCAGCGCGAGGCCGATCGCACCGGCGATCAGACCGGCCTGCAGCTGCTCACCGCCGAGCGCGGGGCTGACGGTGGTGACGCTGGACTCCTTGAAGGTCAGCGGGAGCGCGCCGTAGGAGAGCATGTTGGCGAGGTTCTGGGCCTCCTCCTGCGTGAAGCTGCCGGAGATCTCGGCCTTGCCGCCGGTGACCGCCGCCTGCACGAAGGGGTGGGAGACGACCTCGTCGTCGAGGACGATCGCGAACTCGTTCTGCGGAGAGGGCTGGGTCGCGAGCTGACCGGTGATCTTGGCGAACTTGTCGGCGCCCTTGGAGTCGAAGTCCATGACGACCTGCCAGCCGGAGCCGTTCTGCGTGTCGAGCAGCGCCTGGGCCTTGTCGACCTCGGTGCCGTCGACGCCGACCGGGCCGAGGACGAACTTGCTCCAGCCGCCGTTGTCCTGACCACAGGCCACGACGGTGTCGGTGGTCTTGCCCTTGCCGGCCTCGGCGCGCTGCTTCGGGTCGTTGCAGTCGAGGGCGGCGAACTTGGCCTGGACCGCCTGGGTCGCCTCGTCCACGCCGGGGCTCGCGGGCGGGGAGGCGCTGCCGGAGGCCTTGGCGGACGCGGAGCCGCTGCCCGACGGCGTGGGGTCGGCCTTCAGCGCGTCGGTGAGCGCACGGCCCTGCGACGTGGCCGAGGACGAGGGGCTGGACGACGCGCCGGCGGAGTCACCGGCCCCGGGCTCGGTGGCCTCGTCCTTGCCGTCGGAGCTCGACGGGCTCGGCGAGCCACTGCCACTGGGGCTGGCGCTGGTGCTGGTGCTCGGCGAGGCGGTGGGGTTCTCCGCCGCACCGGAGCCGACCTGGCTCTGGAGGACGGGACGGAAGTACAGCTTCGCGGTGGTGCCGACCTGGTCCCGGGCTTCCTCGGAATCCGTGCCCTTGGGGATGTTGACAATGATGTTGTCACGGCCCTGGGTCTGGACCTCCGCCTCGGACACGCCCAGACCATTGACACGGCGGTTCATGATCTCGACCGCGGTGTCCATGTTGGTCTGGTTGATCGCGTCGGGCTGGCCAGGCTCGTTGATTGCGGTCAGCGTGATGCTCGTACCACCGGCAAGGTCGATGCCGAGACGCGGAGTGGTGTGTCCGGAGGCAAACATTCCCCCGGTGAGCGCCACGATGGCGATCAGGATGAGGGCCAGCGCGCGCCCAGGCTTGCTCTGGGTGCTCGCGCTCCGGCCCTTCTTCGGTGCTGCCACCTTCTCGTACTCCCTCTCGGGCCGCCGTGCGCGGGGTCAGCGCGGGGCGGCCATGACTTGTGTCGGGGAATCCGGCGAAAACGGCACGTTCCCGGGGCGCGGGCGGTTCTCGCTCGCACTCCCGGGACGTGACTACTTCGCGTCGGACTCGCCGTCGGTCTTCTTCGGCTCTGCTTCGTCGGCCTTGGCCTCGTCGGCCTTCGCCTCGGCGGTCTTGTCGGCCGCGTCGTCGGACGCGTCCTTCTTGCCGAGGTCGATGGGCTTGTCGTCGGAAGCGGCGGAAGCGTCGTCGGAGGGCTCGTCGGTCTCGGTGAGGGAGGAGGCGTCGTCCGGGACGACGTCGGACTTCAGGTCGTGCTCGATGCCGTGGACGATGCGGTTGTACTCCTCGTCGCTGAGGACGGCACCGATGGAGTTCTTGGCGAACAGCAGCTCGACGCCCGGCCCGGCGTCGAGGAGGACCGTGTCCTCGCTGACCTCCTTGACGGTCGCGTACATGCCCCCGATCGTGCGGACGCCGGAACCGGGCTGCATCTGGTTCCGCATGTCGACGGCCTGCTGCTGCTTCTTCTTGGCCGATCGGGTCATCAGGATCATGGCCCCGATGAGCACGATGAACGGGAGGAGGGTCACGAGACTCACGGGTCGGAACTTCCTTCACACGACCGCGATGGCGAGCGGCCTGATGGTTGGGGGTATGTGTGTCGCCGACAAGGGCGGCATCGGCGGAGTCTAAGCGAGTCCACCGTGATGGAACAACGCACAGCATGTCACCGGGGTTCCATGCCGGGCGAGTACCGCGCCGTCACGAGAAGGTCACGCCCCGAACAGGTCCTGTTGTCCGTTTCCGCCGGTCGTGCCGCGTGGCGGGGTGAGGCCGAGGTGGGCCCACGCGGCGGGGGTCGCCACCCGGCCGCGGGGGGTCCGGGCGAGCAGTCCCTCGCGGACGAGGAAAGGCTCGGCGACCTCCTCGACGGTCTCACGCTCCTCCCCCACCGCGACGGCGAGCGTGGACAGGCCGACCGGTCCGCCGCCGAAGAGCTTGAGCAGGGCTTCGAGGACGCCCCGGTCGAGGCGGTCGAGGCCGCGGGCGTCCACCTCGTAGACGGCGAGGGCGGCCGACGCGATGTCGCGTGTGATGACGCCGTCCGCCTTGACCTGCGCGTAGTCCCGTACGCGGCGCAGCAGACGGTTGGCGATACGGGGTGTCCCGCGTGAGCGGCCCGCGATCTCGGCGGCGCCGTCCGTGTCGATCTCCACGTCGAGGAGGTTGGCCGAGCGGTGGATGACGCGCTCCAGTTCGCCGGGCTCGTAGAACTCCATGTGCGCGGTGAAGCCGAAGCGGTCACGCAGTGGCGGTGGCAGCAGTCCGGCGCGCGTGGTGGCGCCGACCAGGGTGAAGGGCGGCAGTTCGAGGGGGATCGCGGTGGCGCCGGGGCCCTTGCCGACGATCACGTCGACCCGGAAGTCCTCCATTGCCATGTACAGCATCTCCTCGGCGGGCCGGGACATGCGGTGGATCTCGTCGAGGAAGAGGACCTCGCCCTCCTGGAGGGAGGAGAGAATCGCGGCGAGGTCGCCGGCGTGCTGGATGGCGGGGCCGGAGGTGATGCGGATGGGGGCTCCCATCTCGGCCGCGATGATCATCGAGAGGGTGGTCTTGCCGAGGCCCGGGGCGCCGGAGAGCAGGACGTGGTCGGCGGTGGCACCGCGCGCGCGTGCCGCCCGCAGGACGAGGTCGAGTTGCTCGCGGACCTTCTCCTGGCCGATGAACTCGTCCAGGTCCTTGGGGCGCAGGGCGGCCTCGACGGCCTGGTCCTCACGGTCGGCGACGGACCCCACCAGACGGTCGGGGGCGGTGTCGTCGGTCGTGTCGTCCCAGTTCATTGCGTGTGCCTCGCGGTCGCGGTCGGATGGGCTGAGCTTCAACAGGTGGGCCGGTGGGCTCCGTTGAGGATATTCAGCGGGCTCTGTTGAGGGTCTGGAGGGCGGCCTTCAGCAACTGGCCCACCTGGGGCGTGCCTTGGGTGGCCTCGGCCTGGGGGGTCACAGCCGACACGGCCTCGTCGGCCTCGCGGGTGGCGTACCCGAGGCCGATCAGGGCGGCGTGCAACTGGTCGCGCCAGCCCTGGGTGACCGGGGCGCCGATCGCGGGGGCGCCGACGGGCTCGCCCAGGCGGTCCTTCAGCTCGAGCAGCAGCTTCTGGGCGCCCTTCTTGCCGATGCCGGGGACGGCGATCAGTGCCTTCTCGTCGCCGGTGGCGACCGCTCGGCGCAGGGCGTCGGGCGTGTGCACGGCGAGCATCGCCTGCGCCAGGCGCGGGCCCACGCCGCTCGCGGTCTGCAGCAGTTCGAAGACCTGGCGTTCGTCGTCGTCCACGAAGCCGTAGAGGGTCAGCGAGTCCTCACGGACGACGAGGGAGGTGGCGAGCTTGGTCTGCTGTCCCATGCGCAGCCCGGAGAGCGTGTTCGGTGTGCACTGGAGCGCGATGCCGATCCCGCCCACCTCCACGACCGCGGAGTCGGGGGCGAGGGCGGCGACCGGGCCGCTGACGAAGGCGATCATGTCGTACGGCCTTTCGATGCATGCAGAGCCATCGCCTGCTGCAGGCGGTTCTGGGCGGGGGCCCGCCAGATGTGGCAGATGGCGAGGGCGAGGGCGTCGGCGGCATCCGCCGGTTTCGGAGGTGCGTCGAGCCGGAGGAGACGGGTGACCATGGCGCCGACCTGGGCTTTGTCAGCACGGCCGCTGCCGGTGACCGCGGCCTTGACCTCGCTGGGGGTGTGCAGGGCGACGGGGATGCCACGGCGGGCGGCACAGAGCATGGCGACGGCGCTGGCCTGGGCGGTGCCCATGACCGTCCGTACGTTGTGCTGGCTGAACACCCGCTCCACCGTGACGAATTCGGGGCGGTGCTCGTCGAGCCACTGCTCTATTCCGTGCTCGATCGCGACGAGGCGGTGTCCCAACTCGGCGTCGGCGGGCGTCCGTACGACTCCGACGCCGAGCATGGTGAGCGGCCGGCCCGCAACTCCCTCGACCACGCCGACACCACACCGTGTCAGTCCGGGGTCCACCCCGAGTACGCGCACCGCGCCCCCTCCCACTCGATCGCCTGTTTGTGCAGGCTATCTGCTGCCACCGACAACGGCGGCGGGCCGGTGGGTGTGTCCCACCGGCCCGCCGGATCCACTCGGTTCGCGGCAGCGCTACGCGTCGACCTTGGCCATCACTTCGTCGCTCACGTCGAAGTTGGCGAAGACGTTCTGGACGTCGTCGCTGTCCTCCAGGGCGTCGATCAGCTTGAAGATCTTCTTGGCGCCCTCCTCGTCCAGCTCGACCTGCATGGTGGGGACGAAGTTGGCCTCGGCGGAGTCGTAGTCGATGCCGGCCTCCTGGAGGGAGGTGCGGACCGCGACCAGGTCGGTGGCCTCGCTGAGCACCTCGAAGGACTCGCCCAGGTCGTTGACCTCCTCGGCACCCGCGTCGAGCACGACCTCCAGCACATCGTCCTCGGACAGCTCGCCCTTGGGGACGATCACGACGCCCTTGCGGTTGAACAGGTACGACACGGACCCCGGGTCGGCCATCGAGCCGCCGTTGCGGGTCATGGCGACGCGGACGTCCGAGGCGGCGCGGTTGCGGTTGTCGGTGAGGCACTCGATGAGCACCGCGACGCCGTTGGGGCCGTAGCCCTCGTACATGATGGTCTCGTAGTCGGCGCCACCGGCCTCGAGACCGCCACCGCGCTTGATCGCGGAGTCGATGTTCTTGTTCGGGACCGACGACTTCTTCGCCTTCTGAACGGCGTCGTACAGCGTCGGATTGCCGTCCAGGTCCACGCCGCCCATGCGCGCCGCGACCTCGATGTTCTTGATCAGCTTCGCGAAGAGCTTGCCGCGCTTGGCGTCGATCACGGCCTTCTTGTGCTTCGTCGTGGCCCATTTAGAGTGGCCGGACATCTGCCTGTCTCCTTCGCGTAACCCATCTCTGTACGAACGGCAGAGATCCTACAAGGACTCCGTTGTCCGGTTGGAGCGCACCATCTCGACGAACAGCGCGTGCAACCGGTGGTCGCCGGTCAGCTCCGGGTGGAACGACGTGGCGAGGGCGTTGCCCTGGCGCACGGCGACGATGTGACCGTCGTGCTCGGCCAGCACCTCCGTCTCGGCGCCCACGGACTCGACCCAGGGTGCGCGGATGAAGACGCCCTCTACCGGATCGCCCTCGACTCCCTTCACGTCGACCGCCGCCTCGAAGGACTCGTTCTGCCGCCCGAAGGCGTTGCGGCGCACGATCATGTCGATGCCGCCGATGGTCTCCTGGCCCGAGCGCGGGTCGAGGATCTTGTCGGCGAGCATGATCAGGCCGGCGCAGGTGCCGTAGACGGGCAGGCCGTCGCGCACGCGCGCGCGTAGGGGCTCCATCACGCCGAAGAGGACCGCCAGCTTCGAGATGGTGGTGGACTCGCCGCCGGGGATGACGAGGCCGTCCACCTCGGCGAGTTCCTCGGGGCGCCGCACCGGCCTGGCCACGGCGTCGGCCGCGGCCAGGGCGACGAGGTGCTCCCGTACGTCGCCCTGGAGGGCCAGGACGCCTATGACGGGGGTGTCGCTCATGGGTGCTTACCAGCCCCGGTTCGCGTAGCGCTCGGCCTCGGGGAGGGTGTCGCAGTTGATGCCGACCATGGCCTCGCCCAGGTTGCGGGAGGCGTCCGCGATGATCTTCGGGTCGTCGTAGAAGGTGGTGGCCTTCACGATGGCGGCGGCGCGCTTGGCCGGGTCGCCGGACTTGAAGATGCCCGAGCCGACGAAGACGCCCTCGGCACCGAGCTGGCGCATCAGCGCGGCGTCGGCCGGGGTGGCGACGCCACCGGCGGAGAAGAGGACGACCGGCAGCTTGCCCAGCTCGGAGACCTCCTTGACCAGCTCGTACGGGGCGCGCAGTTCCTTGGCGGCGGCGTACAGCTCGTTGTTGTCGAAGCCGCGCAGCTTGGCGATCTCGTTCTTGATCTGGCGCAGGTGGCGGACGGCCTCGACGACGTTGCCGGTGCCGGCCTCGCCCTTGGAGCGGATCATGGCCGCGCCCTCGGCGATACGGCGCAGGGCCTCGCCCAGGTTGGTGGCGCCGCAGACGAAGGGGGTCGTGAAGGCCCACTTGTCGGAGTGGTTGACCTCGTCGGCCGGGGTGAGGACCTCGGACTCGTCGATGTAGTCGACGCCGAGCGACTGCAGGACCTGGGCCTCGACGAAGTGGCCGATGCGGGACTTGGCCATGACCGGGATCGAGACGGCCTCGATGATGCCCTCGATCATGTCGGGGTCGGACATCCGGGCCACGCCGCCGTCCTTGCGGATGTCGGCGGGGACCCGCTCCAGGGCCATGACCGCGACGGCGCCCGCGTCCTCGGCGATCTTCGCCTGCTCGGGGGTGACAACGTCCATGATCACACCGCCCTTGAGCTGCTCGGCCATGCCGCGCTTCACGCGGGCGGTGCCGGTCTCGGGGGTCTGGGCGGCGGAGTTCGAGAGCGTGCTGGACACGGGTTTGACCTCGCTCGGGGGAAGGGGGTTTGTGCAATCACTGAGAAAACGCGAGGGGAGCAGGCCACGGCAAGGGCCAATGGGGAGGCGGTGGATCGTTTTTCCTCGCCCCCACCGCCCCTTACCCGTCCCGTCCTCAGGGGCTGCCGCCCCTTCGACCCCGCTCGTGGGAGAGGTCGGAGGTAAGCGTGTACGGCGAGTGCGGGTGGGTGGTGGTTGTTCGCGCAGTTCCCCGCCCCCCTGAAAGCCAAGGCACGGGGCGGAGGCCCTGCCTTTGCAGGGGGGCGGTGAACTGCGCGACCAGCCCGCACCTACGCGCAGCCGAAGAAGGCACCCATGGGGTCGAAGGGGCGCAGCCCCTGGGGACGGGACGGGACGAGACAGGACGGGACGGGTAAGGGCGGCGGGGGCGAGAAGAACCTGGGTCAGGCGGTCGCTCGGTCCGCCAGGGCGGCCGGGGGCTCGTCGTCCATCTCGAAGGCCATCGGGAAGGGGGCGTGGCCGGCCAGACGGAACCAGCGGACCTTGCGGTGGCGGCGCAGGGCACGGGCAGCACGTACCGCGTCATTGTGGAAGCGCCGCGCCATCGGCACCCGCCGAACGGCCTGCGCCAGTTCGTTCGCCGCGTCCTCACCCCCCGGCGCCGCCCGCACCATCTCCACCTGCTGCGCGTCCGCGAACACCGCCCGCAGCGCCTGGCTCAGCTCGCTCTCGGCGACCTCGCGCTGTTCCTCCTCGGCCTGCCGGGCCGCGTGCGCCGCCTCGTAGAGGACGATCGAGGCGGCCGGGTCCAGGACCCCGGAGGTGGCCAGCTCCTGGGCGACCGAGGCGCGGCGCAGCAACTGCGCGTCGAGCGCGGCGCGGGCGGCGTCGATGCGCGCGTGCAGCCGGTCGAGACGTCCCGCCGTCCAGCTCAGGTAGAGGCCGATCGCGAAGAGGACGACCGCGATCCAGATGAGTGTGGAAGTCACGGGCGGAAAGGCTACCCGTGCCGACCGCGCCGCCCCGCAGCGACCGAACCACGCCTGCCCCTGGGCGCCGCACCCCGAGCCCGGACCCGCACCCCGAAGAACACCCTGTGAAGCACCGGCCCACGAGCCGAGCGCCACCACGGACAGGCCCCGCACGAACGCGACGACGGACAGGCCCCGCACGAACGCGACGACGGACAGGCCCCGCACGAAGATGGGGGCGCCCACTGACGATCCCGGGGCAGCCGGTCCCGATCCTGGGGCAGCCGGTCCGGATGGCCTTGAAGCTGCCGCTCCCGGCGGACCTTTGGGCAACCAGTGCTGACGATCTCAGGCAACTCGTCCGCGACCACCCGCCTGGATCCCCGCTCAGCCGGTCCCACGCGGCCCCTCGGGCAACAAGTCCTGACGCCCCTAACAAGTCCTGACGCCCTTCAGGCAGCCGTCCGCGACCACCCGCGCGCCCGGCCCTCGGCCGGCCGGCACGCGACCGCCACCGGATGCCCTCGGGCAGTAGGCCCGCCGGCACACGGGCCTCGGCGGCTCGTCCGCCGAGCCCCGGCCACGGTGTTCCCGTCAGTCCCGCGCCAGCCCCAACCGCGCCCGCAACCCGGCCCGTTCGTCCGCCGCCACCGAGGCCGCGCCCTCCGTGACCGTCTCGTAGACGCCGAGGATGTCGGCGCCCACGGTCGACCAGTCGAAGCGGCGGACATGCGTGCTGCCCCGCTCGCGCAGCTCGGCACGCCGGTCGGGGTCGCCGAGGAGGCGTACGGCGGCCGCCGCGAGGGCGTCCGCGTCCTCGTTGGCGAACAGTTCGCCCGCCGTGCCCTGGTCGAGGACCTGGGCGAAGGCGTCGAGATCGGAGGCGAGGACGGGGGCGCCCGCGGACATGGCCTCGACGAGGATGATGCCGAAGCTCTCGCCCCCGGTGTTGGGGGCGACGTAGACGTCGACGCTGCGCAGGAAGCGGGCCTTGTCCTCGTCGCTGACCATGCCGAGGAACTCGACGCGGGAGCGCAGCTCCTTGGGCAGGGTCTCGACGGCCTCCTCCTCGTCCCCGCGCCCGGCGACCAGCAGACGGGTCCGGGGCCGCTCGGAGAGGATCTTCGGCAGGGCCTTCATCAGCACCGGCAGGCCCTTGCGGGGCTCGTCGATACGGCCGATGAAGCCGAGTGTGTCGCCCTGCCAGTCGGGGTTGGGCTTGGCGCGGGCGAAGAAGTCGACGTCCACGCCGTTCGGGATGACGACGGCGTCGCCGCCCAGGTGTTCGACGAGAGTGCGACGGGCGTACTCGCTCACCGCGATCCGCGCGCTGATCTTCTCCAGCGCGGGCTGCAGGATCGGGTACGCGGCGATCATGGCCCGGGAGCGCGGGTTGGAGGTGTGGAAGGTGGCGACGATCGGGCCCTGCGCCGCCCAGCAGGCCAGCAGGCCGAGCGACGGGGAGGCCGGCTCATGGATGTGGATCACGTCGAACGTGCCCTCGTGCAGCCAGCGCCGTACCCGGGCCGCCGAGAGGAAGCCGAAGTTCAGGCGGGCCACCGACCCGTTGTACGGCACCGGGACCGCCCGGCCGGCGGAGACGACGTACGGCGGCAGGGGTGTGTCGTCGTCGGCGGGGGCGAGCACCGAGACCTCGTGGCCGAGGCGGATGAGGTGGTCGGCCAGGTCGCGGATGTGGAACTGGACTCCCCCGGGCACGTCCCAGGAGTAGGGGCAGACGATCCCGATCTTCACGGGCGTCCCTTCTCGGACCCTGACGCGGAGCCGGCCTGGGGCTCCCTCCCGGAATCGGCCACGGGGCGCACGATGTCCGGGGACTCCTGGCCCGTGGGCCGGGGGCCGTCGGGGCTCTTCGCGGGATCGACGTCCGTGGGCCGGGGGCCGGCGGGACCCTTCGCGGGATCGAGGTCCGCGAGCCACAAGCGCTGGAGCATGTGCCAGTCCTCCGGGTGGTCGGCGATGCAGGTGGCGAAGGCGTCTGCCAGCGCCTGTGTCATCACAGACGTCTTCTCGGCACGGGTACCTGTCCCGGGTACCTCGATCGGGGGATGCAGGCGTCCTCGCATGACGGGCGAGTCGTCGTACCAGAGCGTCGCCGGCAGCAGCAGTGCGCCGGTGTGCTGGGCGAGGAGGGCGGGGCCCGCGGGCATGCGGGTCGGCTCGCCGAAGAAGTCGACCTCGACGCCGGACGCGGACAGGTCGCGGTCGGCGACCAGGCAGACCAGGCCGCCGTCGCGCAGCCGCCGCGCGAGGGTGCCGAAGGCGGAGCCGCCGCTGTGCGGCAGGACCTCCATGCCGAGGCCCTCGCGGAAGGCGACGAAGCGGTCGTAGAGCGTCTCGGGCTTGAGGCGTTCGGCGACCGTGGTGAAAGGGGTCTTGAGTTCGGTGGTGACCCAGGCACCGGCGAGGTCCCAGTTGGCCAGGTGCGGGAGCGCGAGTACGACGCCCCGGCCGGCGGCGAGGCCGTCGGTGAGGTGGTGCAGGTCCTCGGGGGCGAAACCGGTCCTGATGCGCTCCTCGCTCCAGGCGGGGAGGCGGAAGGACTCCATCCAGTACCGCAGGTACGAGCGCATGCCCGCCCGGGACAGTTCGGCGAGGCGCTCGGGGCCGGCGTCGGGGACCACGCGCGCGTAGTTGGCCTCCAGGCGGCGAACGAGAGGGCCGCGCCGCTTCCAGGTGACGTCGGCGATGGTCCGGCCGAGGCGTACGGCGACGGGCTCGGGGAGCTTCTTGACGGTGCCCCAGCCGAGGCCGTACAGCCCGTCGGTCGCACGCTCCCGCAGAGCGCTCACGGCGTGGCCTCACTGTTCCGGGAGGTGTCCGGCGTCTCCTGGGCCGCCGCCGCGGTGGCCTCCGCCTCCGCCTCGGCGGACTCGCGACGGACGGTGACGACGCGCTGGATCAGCGTGACGAGGCTGCCGACGGCGACAATCCACAGGGCGATGGGCAGCAGGACGTCGATCCCGGGCACACCGAACGCGTGCAGACCCGACAGACCGGCCGCCACCAGTGAGATCACCAGACGCTCGGCACGCTCGACCAGGCCGTTGACCGCCACCGGCAGACCGATCGACTCGCCGCGCGCCTTCGTGTACGACACCACCTGTCCGCTCGCCAGGCAGAAGATCGAGACGGCGCACAGCACGTTGTCGTTGCCGCCGCCCGCGTACCACAGGGCGAAGCCGCCGAAGATCGCGCCGTCGGCCACGCGGTCGAGCGTGGAGTCGAGGAAGGCGCCCCAACGGCTGGAACGGCCCATCTGGCGGGCCATGTTGCCGTCGACGAGGTCCGAGAACACGAAGAGCGTGATGACGACCGTGCCCCAGAAGAACTCGCCCCGGGGGTAGAAGACCAGTGCGCCCGCGATGACTCCGGCGGTACCGAGGAGCGTGACCGTGTCGGGGCTGACGCCCCTGCGGATCAGAAACGCGGCGAACGGTGTGAGGACACGCGTGAAGAATGCACGCGCGTACTTGTTCAGCATGGCCTTCCCGAGGGTCGGTGTCGCCGCGTGGCCCCTGCTGGCCATCCGGCTGGCCCATCGTAGCCACGCGTGCGCGTGTGCGACCGTCGGGCACCGGCCCGCCGTGTCCTGTCCGGAGGGCGCCGGTCTCGCGGCCGGATCGGGGAGTCTGCCGTACCGGCGCCCACCAGGGCGGCGAGGAGCGGTCCCGTCCCCCGTATGGACGAGTGGTGAGGCGAGTGCGAAGCTCGAAGACACCGCGGGCGTCATCGGAGCCGCCACCGCACGCGGATCCGCATGTCCGCGCCCACAGTGACCTCACCGTGCACGGGAGGCAGGATCATGGGCGACAAGGCGAACGCACACCCCGGAGCCGCCGGCAGGGCTACGGCGGCCGACCACCCCGCGTCCGTACGGAATGTGGTGCTGGTCGGCCACTCCGGTTCGGGCAAGACGACCCTGGTGGAGGCTCTCGCGCTGACGGCGGGAGCGGTGAACCGGGCGGGCCGTGTGGAGGACGGCGGCACCGTCTCCGACTACGACGAGATCGAACACCGGCAGCAACGCTCGGTGCAGCTCTCCCTCGTCCCCGTCGAATGGGGCGGGTACAAGATCAATCTGCTGGACACCCCCGGATACGCCGACTTCGTCGGGGAACTCAGGGCCGGTCTGCGAGCGGCGGACGCGGCCCTTTTCGTCGTCTCGGCCTCCGACGGCGTCGACGGCTCCACCCGCATGGTGTGGGAGGAGTGCGCGGCGGTCGGCATGCCGCGGGCGATCGTGATCACGCACCTGGAGGCCGCGCGGGCGGACTTCGAGGAGATGACCAGGATCTGCGCGGAGACGTTCGGCGGGGACGACCCCGACGCCGTGCTCCCGCTCTATCTGCCGCTGCACGGCCCCCAGGGCCCGGACGGGCACGCGCCCGTGACCGGACTGACCGGGCTGCTGTCGCAGAAGCTGTTCGACTACTCCTCCGGGGAGCGCAAGGAGTCCGAGCCCGGCCCGGAGCAGTTGCCCGCGATCGAGGAGGCACGCAACCGGCTCATCGAGGGGATCATCGCCGAGAGCGAGGACGAGACCCTGATGGACCGCTATCTCGGCGGCGAAGCCATCGACGTCAAGTCCCTCATCGACGACCTGGAGCGGGCCGTCGCACGCGGGGTCTTCCATCCCGTACTGGCCGCCGCCCCCGCGGCCGACGGCGCCAAGCAGGGCCTCGGCACGGTCGAGCTGCTCGACCTGGTCACCGGCGGCTTCCCCACGCCCCTGGAACGCGAGACGCCCGCGGTCACCACGCCCGACGGCAGGCCGCGCGAGATCGAGGCGGCCTGCGACCCGGACGGACCGCTGGTCGCCGAGGTCGTGAAGACCGCCAGCGACCCCTATGTGGGCCGCATCTCGCTGGTACGGGTCTTCTCCGGCACCCTGCACCCCGACGAGACGGTGCATGTCTCCGGGCACGGGCTCACCGACCGGGGGCACGAGGACCACGATGTCGACGAGCGGATCGGCGCCCTGTCCACCCCGTTCGGGAAACAGCAGCGGACGCTCACGCACTGCATCGCGGGTGACCTGGCGTGCGTGGCGAAGCTGAACCGCGCCGAGACCGGGGACACCCTTTCCGCCAAGGACGACCCGCTCCTCATGGAACCGTGGGAGATGCCCGACCCGCTGCTGCCGCTCGCCATCCAGGCGCACAGCAAAGCCGACGAGGACAAGCTCTCCCAGGGCCTCGCCCGGCTGGTCGCCGAGGACCCGACCATGCGGCTCGAACAGAACCAGGACACCCACCAGGTGGTCCTCTGGTGCCTCGGCGAGGCGCACGCCGACGTGGCCCTGGAACGGCTGCGCAGCCGGTACGGCGTCCAGGTCGACGTCGTACCGCACAGGGTTTCCCTGCGCGAGACGTTCGCCGACAGGTCGGCCGGGCGCGGCCGGCACGTGAAACAGTCCGGAGGTCACGGGCAGTACGCGATCTGCGAGATCGAGGTGGAGCCGCTGCCCGGCGGCTCGGGCATCGAGTTCGTCGACAAGGTCGTCGGCGGCGCCGTGCCCCGGCAGTTCATCCCGTCCGTCGAGAAGGGGGTGCGGGCGCAGGCCGCCAAGGGGGTCGCGGCGGGCTATCCGCTCATCGACGTCCGGATCACACTGCGGGACGGCAAGGCGCACTCGGTGGACTCCTCCGACGCCGCCTTCCAGACGGCGGGCGCGCTGGCGCTGCGCGAGGCGGCCTCCGACGCGAGGATCCACCTCCTGGAACCCGTGGCCGAGGTGTCGGTCCTGGTCGGCGACTCGTACGTGGGCCCGGTGATGAGTGATCTGTCCGGACGGCGCGGCCGGGTCGTCGGCACCGAGCAGGCGGGCGGCGGACGCACCCTCGTCCGGGCCGAGGTACCGGAGATCGAGATCGACCGGTACGCCGTCGATCTGCGGTCCCTCTCCCACGGCACCGCGCGCTTCGGCCGCCGGTACACACGGCACGAGCCGATGCCCTCCCATGTCGCCGAGAAGGTCCGCGAACAGGCCAAGGAGAACTGACGCCTGACAGTTCGGGATCGACGAAGGGTGCGGGTGACCGCGCGGCGGGCGGCTGTGGCCGCCCGCCGTCGGACGCGGGACCCCAAGACCGGGTCGCGGCCGGTGGGTTCCGTGAATGTCCGTTCCTCACGCCGCGCGATGACCACGGCTGCGGATACGCTGATCACCTGATCGACAAGTGTGGCTTGATCAGGTCCGGATCGGGTGATGACCTGATCAACAGGTGTGCGGAGCACGGAAGTCGGGAAGAGCCGCAGAAGCGAGTGTGCGGCGATGGGGGCGGCAACGGTGGCGGACGGATTCGATTTCACTCCCGGGGCACAGGTGCCGTTGACGGGCGCCGCGGGCCAGACCGCGGCGACGTACGCCCTGGCGTCCGCGGCCTACCGGGACAACGAGATAGCGGAGCTCCTCAAGGCCGACAACGACTGGCACAAGTCCACGGTGAAGCCGGGCCGCAAGTGGGCGACCATCTTCCGGCCCAACCTCGGGGAGGCGTTCTCCCTCGCGGTGCGGGACCGGATGGTCGGCGCGGGCCGCAAGCCGCTCATCCAGTCGTTCGGCATGGAGCCCCAGGTCGTTGTCGAGCACTGCCTCGCGGCGACCAACATCCGCAGGGAGCGCGACAACTGGCTCTCCGCGGTGGTGGTTTTGTGCGGGGTGCTCTTCCTTCCCGGGCTGCTCCTGTGGCTGCTGGTCTTCCAGATCCGTACGACGATGGCCAGGCGTGAGGACAAGCGGGCCGGAGCCCTCGGCACCACGCTGCTGTTCGCCGTGGGCGCCCTCGCCGTGATCTTCCTGCTCAGAACGCCGTTCGACGGTTTCTGGGCCTGGTACGCGCGCGCGTGCGTCGTGCTTCCCGTCGTCGGCTGGTTCTGGGCCAAGCAGATCTGCGAGCGCACGGCCAAGGACCTGCGGGACCGCTGGGCCGGCCTGCTGGCCGGTGGCGGCATCGGCGCCAAGATCCCCGAGGCCGTGCCCGGCAGCCCCGGCGAGACCAAGGCCGAGCAGTTGCGCAAGGAACTGGCCCGGCTCAGCGCCGAGCAGCGCTCCAACCTCGTCTTCTACGCCGGCCCCAAGGGCATCCTCGGCATGGGCACCCGCTGGGGAAGCTGGCAGCTCGCCGAGGACCTGGTTCCGGCCGAGGCCGGCAAGGAGATCCACCCGTTCCGCAGTTGGGACGTCATACGCGCCATTCACGACCAGTTGCGCATGCTGGAGCGCACCCCCCTCAACACCGGGGGTTTCACGGCGCCCTCCATCAAGCACTGGATCGTCAGCCCCATCAGCGAGGGCGCCGGTGCCGTCGCCCGGCCCGACAGCACCGACGTGGACGCCTACCAGTACAAGACCCACGCCATACAGGAGATCTGCAACAAGCAGCACTTCGGCGGCGGCAACCGCCACTACCTGGGCGTCCAGTGGACGCTCTGGGACGGCCAGTTGATCATCACCATGCTGGTCACGGTCACCGTCCTCCACCAGACCCTCCGCATCGAGGTGACCGGGCACGCCCTGGGCCCGGTCCACGGGCTGTTCACGACGGGGCCGGCGGCCAAGGAGAAGGAAGTCCAGAAGTCGCTCCGCTTCTGGGAGACCCGCAAGGTGAAACTCCCGCTCGTCGACGCCGACGAGGTCGTACGACTCACCGCGCGCGCCCCGCTGACCTGGTACCCGCCGCTGCTCAACTGGCTCGGCGGCTCCATCGGGCTGCCCGAGCCGTTCGGCCTGCGGCACGCCTGGGCCGCCCAGCCGTGGCGCCACCGCTTCATGGCCGACGACGCGCTGCGCGCCGCCACGCCGGTGCTCCGTGTGGTCCACAACGCCGCGATCAAGGTGCTCCAGGAGAACGGCGTGGACACCGAGAAGTTCGGGTCGCGGGCCGGGTTCCTCAGTGGGGCGGTGCAGGATCCTACGCCGCGGAAGGCGGACCTCTACGACGCGTGAGCGCTGCGCCCGCCTTGGCCGGGGAGTGCGTGGGGGCCGGGGGCCGATTTCGGGTGCGGGTCCGGTGGGGCTTCTCGCGCAGTTCCCCGCGCCCCTGGAAAGCCGGGGCCGCGCCCGTGCTTTTCCGGGCGCAGCCCCGGCCGACGACGTACCCGACCCGGCGGCTACACCGTCGGCCAGGCCTCCGCCAGCATCTTCCTCGTGTCGGCCAGGAGTTGCGGCAGGATCCGGGTGTGGCCGACCACCGGCATGAAGTTCGTGTCGCCGCCCCAGCGGGGCACGATGTGCTGGTGGAGGTGGGCCGCGATGCCCGCTCCCGCGACCGAGCCCTGGTTCATGCCGATGTTGAAGCCGTGGGCGCCTGAGGCGGTGCGCAGCGCGGTCATGGACTGCTTGGTCAGCTCACCCAGCTCGGCGGTCTCCGGCCCGGTGAGGTCGGTGTAGTCCGCGACGTGCCGGTAGGGCACGACCATGAGGTGGCCGCCGTTGTACGGGTAGAGGTTGAGCACCGCGTACACGTGCTCCCCGCGCCTGATGACCAGGCCGTCCTCATCCGACTTTGCCGGGATCGAGCAGAACGGACAGCCGTCGCCGGCCCCAGGACCGGTCGGCTTGTTCTCGCCCTGGATGTACGCCATCCGGTGGGGCGTCCACAGGCGCTGGAACGCGTCCTGCGTTCCCACTCCGATCTGCTGCTCCGGCTCACTCGTCATGCAGTGCAGCATATGGCTTCGCCCGTTCGCGGCGTGTCGCCGGGGGCGGGGGCGGGAGGGGCGGGGCCAAGCTGAGGCGATGGACCACGACAGCCGTGTACTCCGGTGGGAGCGGCGCACCGGACGCGCCCTCGCCGGGGCGTCGGCCCTCTTCCTCGCCTCGTACGCGGTACGGGTACTCGGCCACGGTCTGGAGCAGGGCTGGCTCGACCTCTGTCTCGCGGTGACGCTGCTGACCTGGGCGGTCTTCGCCCTCGACTACGCGGTGCGGTGGCGGCTGAGCGGGCTGGGGCCGAAGTTCGTGCGCGTCCACTGGCTGGACACCCTCGTCCTGGTGCTGCCGCTGCTGAGGCCGCTGCGCGTCGTGCAGATCCACGACGCCGTACAGCGTCACCACGACAGGCCCCGGCTGTCGCTGCACGCGCGCGTGGCCGTGTACGCGGGCCTCTCGGTGACTCTGCTCGGCTTCACCGGTGCCCTCGCCGTCTACCAGCAGGAACACGCGGTGCCCGACGCGACGATCCTGACCTTCGGTGACGCCGTGTGGTGGACCTGCGCCACGCTCGCCACGGTGGGGTACGGGGACGTCACCCCCGTGACACCGGTGGGCCGGTTGATCGCGGTGTTCCTGATGGCATGCGGTCTCGCGCTGCTCGGGGCGGTGACGGGGTCGTTCTCGTCGTGGCTGCTCAAGGTGTTCGCACGGGAGGACGACCGCAGGCCCCCGGGGAGCTGAACCCTGAGGGCCTGCGGCTCGGCTGTGCGGCCGGCTCAGATCTGGACGCGGTCCTCCACGACCTTCACGATCTTCGCGATGGCCTCCTCGACGGGGATGCCGTTCTCCTGGGAGCCGTCGCGGTACCGGAAGGAGACGGCGCCGGCCGTCATGTCCTCGTCGCCCGCGATGACCATGAAGGGCACCTTCGCCTTCTGGGCGTTGCGGATCTTCTTCTGCATGCGGTCGGAGGAGGCGTCGACGTCGACGCGCAGACCTGCGGCCTTGGCCTTCTTGGCGAACTCCGCCAGGTAGGGCACATGCGCGTCACCGATCGGGATGCCGAGTGCCTGCACCGGCGCCAGCCAGGCCGGGAACGCACCCGCGTAGTGCTCCAGGAGCACCGCGAAGAAGCGCTCGATCGAGCCGAACAGCGCACGGTGGATCATGACCGGCTGCTGCTTGGACCCGTCAGCCGCGGTGTACTCCAGCTGGAACCGCTTGGGCTGCTGGAAATCGACCTGGATGGTGGACATCTGCCAGGAGCGGCCGATCGCGTCCTTGGCCTGGACGGAGATCTTCGGCCCGTAGTAGGCGGCACCGCCCGGGTCGGGCACAAGGGGCAGGCCCTGCTTCTCGGCGGCTTGGCGGAGCGCCTCGGTGGCCTCCTCCCACTCGGCGTCCTCACCGATGAATTTCGGGGAGTCGTCCCGGGTGGACAGCTCCAGCTCGAAGTCGCTCAGGCCGTAGTCGCGCAGCAGGTCCAGAACGAAGGTGAGCAGGGAGTCCAGCTCGTCCGCCATCTGCTCCTTGGTGCAGTAGATGTGCGAGTCGTCCTGAGTGAAGCCGCGCGCGCGGGTCAGGCCGTGCACGACGCCGGACTTCTCGTAACGGTAGACCGTGCCGAACTCGAAGAGCCGTAGAGGCAATTCGCGGTACGAGCGGCCGCGCGCCTTGAAGATCAGGTTGTGCATGGGGCAGTTCATCGCCTTGAGGCGGTAGTTCTGGCCGTCGAACTCCAGGGGCGGGAACATGCCGTCCGAGTAGTTCGGCAGGTGCCCAGAGGTCACGAAGAGGTTTTCCTTCGCGATGTGCGGGGTGTTCACGAACTCGTAGTCCGCGTCCTCGTGCTTCTGCCGCGAGTAGGTCTCCATCTCCCGGCGCACAATGCCGCCCTTGGGGTGGAACACCGCGAGACCGGAGCCCAGCTCCTCCGGGATGGAGAACAGGTCCAGCTCGGCGCCGAGCTTGCGGTGGTCCCGTTTCTCGGCCTCGACGAGGAAGTCGAGGTACGCCTTCAGCTCGTCCCTCGACGGCCAAGCGGTGCCATAGATCCGCTGGAGCTGCGGGTTCTTCTCGCTGCCACGCCAGTAGGCGGCGGCCGACCGCATCAGCTTGAACGCCGGGATGTTCCGGGTGGTGGGCAGGTGAGGACCGCGGCAGAGGTCCTTCCAGCACAGCTCGCCGGTCTTGGCGTCGAGGTTGTCGTAGATGGTCAGCTCACCGGCCCCGACCTCGGCGTCCGCGCCCTCGGCCGCGTTCGCGGCGTTGCCCTTGAGGCCGATCAGCTCCAGCTTGTACGGCTCGTCGGCCAGCTCGACGCGCGCGTCCTCGTCATTGGTGACCCGACGGGAGAACCGTTGTCCCCGCTTCTGGATCTCCTGCATCTTCTTCTCGATGCGCTTGAGGTCCTCGGGGGTGAACGGCTCGGCCACATCGAAGTCGTAGTAGAAACCGTCCCGGACCGGCGGGCCGATGCCCAGCTTCGCCTCCGGGAACAGCTCCTGCACCGCCTGGGCCATGACGTGCGCGGTGGAGTGGCGCAGGATGTTGAGGCCGTCCTCGGAGGAGATCTCCACGCCTTCGACGGTCTCGCCGTCCTGCACCTCGTACGTGAGGTCCTTGAGCTCACCGGCCACGCGGGCCGCGACGATGGTCCGCTCGCCGGCGAAGAGGTCGGCGGCCGTAGTGCCCGTCGTCACCACGCGCTCTTCCCGCTCGGAATCGCGTTGGATGATCACACGGACGTCTGACACCGGACTCTCCTGCCTGATGGTGGTCGCGCACGCGTCCGCGTACGCAGACAGGAATCGTACCGAGCCATGGGCGCGCTCCGCTAAACGGTTACGGCTCCCCGGGCGGGGCCCCGGTGTCACTCCTCTCCACGCGCCTCCTCGAAGAAGTCCAGGTTCTCCTGGAGGGACTTCATCAGCTGGTCCCGTTCGGCCTCGTCGATCTGTACGGGTGCGATCCCGTCGGGGTTGGTGAGCCGTCGGAAGCCCCCGCGGCTCTCCAGCCGCCCGTTCACCCGGACCGGCAGCCCGACGAGGTGGGCGTGCCCGGCTATCCGGTACGCCTCCTCGTCCAGGGTCATCCGGACGTGCGGGACTGCGGCCCCGGCGATGACCCGCAGTCGTACCGTGCCCTCGCCGCGCGCGGCCGACCGGCGCATCCGCACCACGGCGCCGGTGATCCGCACCGGCATCGAGGGCTCCTCGCGCAGATAGCGGGCCCCGGCCTCGCGCAGCACGGGCAGGTCGCCCGGTGAGAACTCGACGGGCTCGGCCGGTGTGCCGCCGCCCTCGGGGATCCCGGCGGCGGGCGCCCAGTCGACGGCGATCCGGGCGCCCTCGGTGCCCCGGACGAGGGCGCCGAGGGCCTCGGTCAACTCGTGACTCACTCCGGCCGCGACGGCGCCGTCGAAGGCGTCCATGCCGCCGGTGGCGCGCTGGTAGTCGATGGCCTCGCGGGCGGCGTACAGGGCCTGGTGGAGGCGCAGGGCGAGGGGGCGGCCGGTGGCCACGGGCACGAAGGCGGTGAGGTGGCGGCCGCCGGGGGCGGTGCCGACGAGGACTCCGTCGAGGGAGGCCGTGGCGGGCAGGCGGTGCCGGGCGCCGTGGTAGCCGGCCCGGGCGCGTGTGGCCAGTGCCGCCGCGAGGAGCATCTGGCGGGCGGCGGAGCGCAGTTGGTCCTCGACGGCCCAGGAGGCGGTACCCAGGGGGCCGGTCGGCACGTCACGCCACCAGTGGATCTCGTCGCTGGGCACGGCGAGGGCGACCAGCACGTCGCGCGCGGCGGGAGAGCCGCTGCGGGACAGGGCGGTGAGGGCTTCGCCGAGCAGGTCGTCGCTGTCGGGGAAGGCCCGGTTCTCGGGGACGAGCAGGCTCATGCCCCGGCCGGCCGGTCCCGGTGGGGTCCAACGGCCGTACCGTCCGGCGGCTCCGCCGCGCCGCTGCCAGCCGTGGCGGCGCAGGAGGGTGCCGAGGACCGCGGGGTCGACCTGGGCGGGGTCGGGTGGCCGAGTCCAGGCGGGTTCGGTGGAGTGGGGCCGCACGGGGCGTGCGGGGTCGCCGATGGGCCGGCGTGCGGACACGTCCTGGCCGGGCGGGCGTCGGCCGGACACGTCGTCGTCGATGGGGCCGTGGGTCAAGGTCTGCCTCCCGTTCCGACCCGCGTCATGATCTCGCAGAGCGCTCGGTCGTCGAATATGCGCGAGGTCGGGATGCGCACGGTGGTGCGGCGCCGGCCGGTGATCGGGTGTCCGGCGAGATTGGTCCAGTAGCAGCAGTGCCGCAGGTCGAGCCGGTCGTGGCCGGCCCGCAGCCACTGCTCCCGCGACCTGGGGACGATCATCACGACGAGGATCTTGTGCACCGAGACCGGGGTGCGGGCGAGCTTCGCCAGGTGCTCGTTGTCGAGGGTGAAGGAGAAGAAGCGGCCCGGGGGGTTGGGCGCTAGCTGGTAGGTGGCCTTGAGCTGCACCTTGATGGTGACCTCGTCGTCGACCGTGTGCCCGGGTGAGCCGTGGCTGACGTGCCAGTCGATGCCGTTGTCCGGGAAGGGCTGGGACAGCGAGCAGCCGGCCGCGGCCGCCACCGCGTGCAGATAGCCCACCTGCAGTGTCTCCATGCAGGCGGTGGTGGCGAGGGAGCCGCGATGCGATGCCGCGTGCTCGGGCAGCAGCCCGCCCCGCTCGGGCTGCGCTATGGCCATGACCAACAGCCTTCCACATGCAGGTGTTTCCCTGTACCGAGCCTCTGAACTGCACGGACCCGTACTTCTGTTGTCTCCTTCCGGCGTACGGCGCAAACAGCCCGGGTATCACCAAACAGGCAGAAGACGGGACGTCAGCTGCCGTGGGTGAACGAGGAGTTGTGTACCTATGACGTATTGGTACGAGGGACCCTTGGCGGCGTTCGACACGGAGACCACGGGTGTGGACGTCGAGACCGACCGGATCGTGTCGGCCGCCGTCGTCGTCCAGGACGCGCCCGGCACCCGCCCCCGGGTGACGCGGTGGCTGGTGAACCCGGGGGTGCCGGTGCCCGAGGCGGCGACGGCCGTGCACGGGCTGACGGAGGAGCGTCTGCAGCGCGACGGCCGCTGGCCGGCGCCGGTGATGGAGGAGATAGCCAGGGCGCTGGCCGAGCAGGCGGTGCGCGGCCGTCCGCTGGTGGTGATGAACGCGCCGTTCGATCTGACGCTGCTGGACCGCGAGTTGCGTCGCCACCGCGCGTCGTCGCTGGACCGCTGGTTCGAGACCACGCCGTTGCGTGTGCTCGATCCCCGGGTCCTGGACAAGCATCTGGACCGCTATCGCAAGGGCCGTCGTACGCTCACCGACCTCTGTGCGCACTACGAGGTCGTCCTGGACGGCGCGCACGACGCGGCGGCCGACGCACAGGCGGCGATGGATGTCGTGCGTGCGGTGGGACGCCGTTTCGCGGGCCGACTCGAACGCCTCTCCCCCGCCGAACTGCACACGCTGCAGGCGGTGTGGCACGCGGCGCAGGCGCGTGGTCTGCAGGCGTGGTTCGCGCGCAGCGGCACGGAGGAGGCGGTGGACCCGGCGTGGCCGCTGCGTCCGGATCTTCCGGCGGCGGCATGAAAAAAGCCGGTCCGCGTGTGCGGACCGGCCTTACCCGGTGGGCGATACTGGGTTCGAACCAGTGACCTCTTCGGTGTGAACGAAGCGCTCTCCCACTGAGCTAATCGCCCGGGAACGCAGTGAACAATACAGGCCCTGACTGGTCTGGTTCAAACCGCTTGCCCACCGGCCTCGAGGTACCCGAGGAGCCCCCTCCTGCCCGCCCGCATCATCAGCGCGTGGTTGGCGCGGAACACGGCCCGGCCCGGTACGGCGAGCCGGCGCAGCAGGGGCTTGGTGACGTCGACTTCCTGGTCGTAGCAGGCGAGGGTGTTGTCGCCGTCGGCGGTGAGCGTCCAGCGGGCCCAGCCGTCCATGTCACCGGTCATCGCGATCTCCAGGATCCCGGCTCCCCGGTCGCCGCGCACCTCGCGGGCGGTGAAGGCGAGGTCGTACGGGAGGACGGAGCGGATGGTGAGGATGCCGGTGGTGTCGTCGATCCGGGTCACCTCGCGCACCTGCGGCCACCAGTGGGGGTAGTCGTCGGCCCGCCGGAGCACGTCGTACACGGCGTCGGGCGGCGCGGGCAGGTTCCAGCGGCTGTGGAAACGGTAGTGGCACCAGTCCATGGTCGGATTGTGCCTGCGCGGAGAGTGCCTGTGCGACGCACGCCGAGTGCGGGAGGCGCTCGGAAACTGACGTGAGACCCCTGAGGAGCGCCCCGCGCCTCGTGAGGGGCGCGGGGAACTGCGCGGCCAGCCACAACGAACCCGCAGTTCCCCACCGAGCCCAGGCCCCCACCCCCCGGCTCCCCCAGCGGAGCGTCACGGCATCTTGTCACCCACCAACGCCAGGTTCTGGATCGCCGCCAGCCCGTACAGCGCCGTCGCGTTGGTGGACACCCACGCCGCCTCGCTGCCAGGCACCAGCGCCGTCGGCCCCTCGATCTTCTTCGTGGACCAGTCGGTGGACTCCTTGTAGTCCCAGGTGTCGGCGCTGTTGTAGAACTGCCGCCAGGCACGGGCAGCGAGCTTGTCGTCCTTCAACTGCACGGCGGCGTACGCGTCCTGCCGCGAGTGGCCCTGGAAGAGCAGCAGCGTCCCGAAGTTGGAGCCGTAGCGGGCGGTCTGCTCGGCCTTTGTGGCGTTGAAGTAGCGGCAGTAGTCCAGCCATGCCTCCTTGAACTTGGGCATGTCGATCTGGTCGAGGAGTTCCGCGCACATCTCGACCAGGCCGAACATGGCCGACAGATGGGAGACGCTGACCGCGGGCTTGTCCGGGACGGCGAACTTGCCCGTGTCCAGGTCGTACAGTCCGTTGCCCTGGACGAAGCCGTTGGGCTGGGCCGCGATCGTCTCCATCGTGGAGAGCACGCGCGCCTTGGCCTTCTCCCACTTGGGTCCGCGTCGCTCCCACTCGGTCAGCCAGGCAGAGACCAGCCCGGACCAGTCGGTGCCGAAGCCGATCGACAGCGCGTTGCGGTCGGGGGTGTACGGCTCGGTGCGGATCTTGCGGATGGGGTCGAGGACGAGGAACGTCTCGTCGGAGTCGACGTTGGCGTGCATCAGGTCACCGACGCGTTCGTCAGCGGTGAGGAAGTAGTAGTAGCGGCGGTAGGTGGTGTTGGCGATGCGCTGCTGCTTGGCGCTGTCGGCGTAGTGCTGCACGCCGTGGCGGGTGCCGAGGCCCGCCCACTTGCCGAGATGGTAGACGTCGACCTCACCGGTGTGCCGGGTCATCGCCTCGGCGAACCGGAAGATGTCGGCGCGTCCGGAGCGCATGTAGGCGAACCACAGCCACAGGTCGGGCGAGAGCTCGGAGTTGTCCCAGGCGTAGCCGCCGACGTCGTAGCACCACTGGTGGCGGCTGGGGTCGTAGCTGTGCATGATGTCGCCGTAGTCCCAGAAGCCGTACCACCGGCGCATCTCCACCTGGTCCTTGTAGTAGGTGAAGAGGAAGTCGAGGTGGTCCTCGATCTTCGCCTTGGCGGCGGTGGAACGGTCCGGCTCGGAGAACAGCCGGCCGAAGACACCCGCCTTGATGAGCTGCTTCGGCGGGGCGGCGAGCTGCGGGGGCGTACGGACGGCCTCGACCTGCTTGGCCATGTCCTCGGCGCTCGGGGTGGACTCGTGGGCCCAGAAGAGGAGTTCGCTGGTGCGGGCGATGCCGTAAGGGGTGCCGAACCCGGGCTCGTAGTCCTCGTAGGTGATGTTGAGGCCTTCGAGCTGCTCGGGGTAGGTGTCCTGGCCCATGCCGTCGTGGTAGAAGCGCAGGTCCATGGGCTGCGCCTCGGGCGACCAGAGCCAGAGGGTGACCTCGGCCGTGTCGGTCTGGGCGTCGCGGATGTCGAGCTGCGCGGGGAACTTCTCCCAGAAGTCCCGTAGGCCGAAGGCGAACCCACCGGACGCGCCACCGACGTACCCGAAGCCGCTCGCCCGCCGGCCGCCACCGGCCGGGATCCAGCCGTGGCCCTTCTTGGTGCGTTTGCGGACGCCGAACCCGTCGGCGGAGAGCTGCGAGAGCGTGTAGTCGCCCCACTCGGGGATGTACTGGAGGCGGGTGGTGACCCGCTGGTCCCAGGTGGCGGGGTCGGGCAGCTTCTTCCCCTCGAACTGGGCCGTGCGCACCGCCGCGCCCGGGTCGCGCCGCAGGCCGGTGACGCCCTTGACCGCCTCGCGCAGCAGACCGGTCCCGTCGCCGCCGATGCGGATGTGGCGGTCGTACGCGGCGTCGCGCATCGGCACCTTGAAGCGGACGCCGATGCCGCGGATGAAGTCGCCGCTTGCCTTTCCGGGCTCCTGGGTGCCGTCGAAGGTGATGGTGTGCACCATGCGGAACGACTCGGCGCCCGCGTAGAAGTAGAGGCGGACGGAGAACGGCAGCCAGCCGCGGCCGCCCTTGCGGTGCTTGCCGTCGATGCGGACGACCGCGCGGACGGGACCCTCCTGCTCGACCTCGACGTCGCCGATGACGCTCTCGAAGCGTTCGTACTTCTCCGTGCCCTGGTCGCCGTCCTCGATCTCCGGCTGGCGCAGCAGCACCAGGCGGCCGGTGTGGGCGATCTCGGTGGAGCCGCGTCGCACGGACTTGACCAGGGTGGAGCCGCTCTTGCCTATCTTGGCGGTGATGACGCCGGTCGACACGTCGATGGTGCCGCCGCGCTTGTCGACGGTGATCTTCTGGGCGGGCGCCGCGGGGCTGCCTGCGGCGAGGGTGAGCTTGCCGGAGCCGGCGCCCGCGCCGACCGCGTGCGCCGTCCACTTGACCGATCCGTCGGGCCAGTAGCCGATGGGCCAGGACTGGACGGGAACGTCCTTGCCGTCCGCGTCCTTCAAGGAGAACGACTGTTCCTTCTCGTAGGCGCCCTTAGGCCACGGCACACCCACGGTGGACCCCGGAGCGGCGCCGAGCCCGCCGTCCTCCAGCCAGTCCAGGGTCACCGGGTCCGCCTCAGCGGCCTCGGCTCTCGGTGCCGCCTGTGCGGTCGTATTCCCTAGCGCCCAGCTGAACTGCGCGGCGGCTCCGGCGACGGCGGCCGCCTTGAGAAGGGACCTGCGGTCGATGGGGGACATGGCCTTTCCTTTCCGTACGGGAAGTCTTGCGTGCGGTAGTCAGGGGCATGACAGAGAGAGGTGCGACGCCCCGGGGCGCCGACCTTGTGCGAGGCACCGCCTTCGGTCAGTGGCGGCGCCGGTACCGTTCCTCCACCGCGACGGCGGCCGCCACGACGGCCCCGAGTACCGGGACCGCCAGCGGCGCGACGAACCAGGCGGAGCAGGCCACGACGGCCAGCCCGCCGACGACGAGGAAGGACCCGGCGGGGTCGAGCACGGTTCGCCGCCCGGCCCCGGCGAGCAGCGCCGGCCAGCCGCCGCCGGGCTCCCAGACCGCCGCCGCGCGCAGTGCGGCCACGGCGGCGCCGATCAGCGCCAGGATCCCGACGACGCCGACCAACGGCCCACCCGGGACCCCGGCGCGCACTGCCTGGACGTCCACCCATACCGCCGCGAGCGCCGCCCACCCGGCGAGCCCGACGAGCCATCCGCCGCGCACCGCCGCCCGGAAGTCGGCCACGAACTCCCGCCAGCCGCCGCCCTGATGGGTCGCGCGACGGCGCAGATGCCGTGAGCCGGCAGCCAACGCGGCGGGGTACGTCACCAGCGGCAGCGAGGCCACCGCGATCCACACCCCGGTGAGCAGACACTCGGCGAACAGCGCGAACCGCTCGGCTAGCAGTGACTCCCCACGGGGTTCGGCGGCCTTCACCCGGGCCCGGGTCATGTTCAGCTCACCTCAGCCCTTCAGGCCGGACGTGGCCATACCGTCGATCAGGTACCGCTGGAAGGCCAGGAAGAAGGCCAGCACCGGCAGCAGGGCGACCAGCGACATGGCGATCATTCCGCCGTAGTTGGCCACGGCGTCCTGGTCCACGAACATCTTCAGGCCGAGCGAGACCGTGTACTTGTCGGGCGTATTCACATAGATCAGCGGGCCCATGAAGTCGTTCCAGGCGTTGATGAAGGTGAAGATCGCGCTGGTGATGAGCGCGGGCCGGCACAGCGGCAGCACGATCGACCAGTAGATGCGGAAGTGGCCGCAGCCGTCGAGCCGGGCCGCCTCGTCGAGCTCCTTGGGCAGGTTCCGCATGAACTGCACCATCAGGAAGACGAAGAACGCCTCCGTGGCCAGGTATTTCGGGAGCAGGAGTGGGGTGTAGGTGTCGATCGCGTCCATGTTGCGGAACAGCACGTACTGCGGGATCAGCAGCACGTGGTAGGGCAACAGGAGGGTGCCGATCATCAGGGTGAAGAGCAGGTTGCGGCCGGCGAACCTGATCTTCGCGAAGGCGTACGCGGTGAGCGAGCAGGAGACGAGGATCCCGACCACCGAACCCACGGCGAGTGTGAGCGAGTTGAGGAAGAAGGTGGAGATCGGGATGTCGGCGATGCCGTCGGTGAGCCGTGTGTAGTTGGAGATGATCGGGTCGCTCGGAAACAGGTCCAGGCTGCCGACGATGTCGTCACTGTGCTTGAACGAGCCCCCCACGACCCAGAGCACCGGATAGAGGATCACCGCCAGGATCAGCAGGGAGCCGATGTGCCAGGCGAGGGAGCCGGGCAGCTTGCGCCTGAGGGCGCCCTCCTTCGCGGGCGGGGCGGGGGCTGGGGTGATCTCGGTGGCCTGTGCGCTCATCAGGCACCCTCCTCGTAGTGCACCCAGCGCTTCTGGGACCAGAACAGCACCGCCGTCACCAGGGCGACCGCGACCAGCAGCACCCAGGCCATGGCGGAGGCCAGGCCCATGCGGCTGTTCTCGAAGCCCTGGACGTACAGATAACAGGTGTAGACCATCGAGCCGTCGGCCGGACCGCAGGCGCTGCCTCCGGCACCGCCGCCGACGATGTACGCCGAGCTGAAGATCTGGAAGGAGTGGATCGTCTCCAGCAGGACGTTGAAGAACAGGACCGGGGAGATCATCGGCAGGGTGATGTTCCAGAACCGCCGGAACGTACCCGCCCCGTCGACCTCGGCCGCCTCGTACAGCTCGCGCGGGACCTGCTTGAGACCGGCGAGGAAGATCACCATCGGAGCACCGAACTGCCAGACGGTGAGCGCCACCAGGCTGTAGATGATCAGGTCCGGGTCACCGGTCCAGCCGCCGACGTCGATGCCGAAGAGCTTCTGTGTACGGTCGACGACGGCGTCGTCCGAGAAGATCGCCTTCCACACGATGGCGATGGAGACGCTCGCCCCGATCAGCGACGGGGCGTAGAAGGCGGCACGGTAGAAGGCCTGTCCGCGCCGCTTCTGGGCCAGCAGCAGCGCCACACCGAGGGCGGCGACCAGCTTGATCGGCGTACCCACGACGACGTACCAGAGCGTCACCCGCACCGAGTTCTGCCAGCGTGGATCGGCGAACATCTCGGAGAAGTTGTCGAGGCCGATCCACTTGGGGGCGTCGAACAGGTTGTAGTCGGTGAAGGCGAAGTAGAGCGAGGCGACCATCGGGCCCGCTGTCAGCAGCAGGAACCCGGCGATCCAAGGAGACATGAAGAGATAGCCGGCCAGGGTCTCCCGGCGGCCCCGCCGCTTGAGTGCGGCGGGGCGCGGGGACTTGGCCGGACGGTGCCGCGGCTCGGAGTCCTTGGTCAGGTCCTCCATCGCAGGGGCGTGTGTCACGGCGGTTCCCATCAGCTGCCGAGAGCCGTCTTCGACTCGGTGAAGAACTGCTTGACGGCGTCGTCGACCGACCGCTTGCCCAGGGCGAGTTCCTCGGCGATGCGCATGAACCCGGCCTCACAGATGTCCGCCCCGTTCGGATGCGGGGTGATGGGCTCCAGGACGCCCGCCGCGACGAGGGACTCCTCGTACTCGGCGATGGCCTTGTTCACCGGGTCGGTCGGCTTGAACGCGTCGTACTGGGCCTGTGTCGCGGGAACACCGCGGTCGTAGCCCATGATCTCGGCGACCTCGGGCTCGTGCACCATGAAGTTGATGAACTGCGCGACTTCCTTGGGGTGCTGGGTGCGCTTGGACGCGCTGAGCATGAGGGAGCCGAGGTACTGGCCGGTCTTCTTGCCGTCGGTGGTCGGGATGGGAGCCAGACCGTACTCGCTCTTGCCCTCGGAGGTGTAGCGGACGGTGAAGTTGTCCCAGGTGAACTCACCGGCGGCGAGCTCCGCGGCGACCGCCGACTTGGGCTTGGTCTGGGCGACCTTCTTGGGGTCGGCGTAGATACCCTCCTTGATGCCCTTCTCGGCCTTCGTCCACCACTCCTTCAGGTCCGCCTCGGTGAAGCCGAGACCCTCCTCGGTGAAGAACGCCTTGCCGTTCTGGCGCAGGTAGAGGTCGTAGAGGTACATGACCCCGTACATGCCGCTGTCGCCGGCGCGCCCCGCCTTGTCCCGGATCTTCTTCATCGCCGCGTCGAAGTCGTCCCAGGTCCAGCCCTGCTCCGGCTTCACACCGGACTTGGTGTAGACGGGCTTGTCGATCACCAGCGCCATCGAGTTGGAACCGACCGGAATCCCGAGCAGCTTTCCGTCGACCTCGCCGAACTTCTCCAGGCCCGCCCGGAAGCCGTCCAGGGAGAGGTTGCCCGCCTCGACCTGTGCGTTGAGATCGAGCAGCACATTCTTCGCATCGTATTTCCGCAGGAAACCGATGGCATTCTGGAAGACATCCGGCGGATTGCCACCGGAGGCCTGGGTGTTGAACTTCTTCCAGAAATCGGGATACACCTGGAAGTCCGTCTTCACCTTGATCTTCGGGTACTTCTTCTCGAAAAGCGCGATGGTCTTCTTGATGCGCTCCGCGCGGTCCTCGGCACCCCACCACGCGTAACGGATCGTCACCGTCCCGTCCCCCGACCCGCTGCCACCGCCGCAGGCCGTGGCCGTCGCCCCCAGCCCCGCGACGGCCAGTGAGGCTCCGGCCGCCTTGAGGATCGTCCGCCTCTCCACGTTGTTGCCCTGCTGCATGGTTGAGCCTCCCCGCGACCGCACGTCCGCCTCATGAATCGTTTCAAGTAAGCGCTTGCTGGCACAAGCTACGGAGCCCCGCAGGAGACGTCAATGATTCGGACAGGATTTACTCGAACGCGAGGAGGCGGCCGGGCGGGCCGCGCGGGCCGTGTCGTGACGGCCGGTCAAGTAAAGTCCCAGGTAGGAGAGTTGCCACGGACGGAACAGCCGCGACGACGACCTTGAGACGCGGTCGCGGCGGGGCCGCAAGCGCCACCGGGCGGTCAGGACCCCGCCACGCGCCGCGATCAGGTCGCGGCGGCGCCGACCGTGGCGGGTGAGGTGCGCGCTCCGACGGAGGCCGCGTCCGTCCGGTCCGGGAGAACGCCACCGGCGACCGACCGACCCAAGATCAGGCGATCCGGCCGACACCCCAAAGGACACTGCCCTTTGGGTCACTACCGCGCCTGATCCGACCTCTGAAACGATCTGGATCCGGCTCGATTCGACGAGCTTCGCATCGCTTCGATTCCCGAATGGGGCGAAAGGAACCTCATGCGTAGGACATTAGGCATGACCCTGGCCACCGTCGCTGCCGCCGGCAGCCTCGCCGTCACCACTCCCGCGTCGGCCGCGCCTGTCGCGCCGATCGCGCCGGTCACCGCCGTGACGGCACCGATAGCGCCCGCCGCCCCCACCGCCGACGTCGCGGCGGCAGGGTCGCGCCTGCTCTACAAGTACAACTTCCAGATCGTGAAGCGAAAGACGAAGGCAGGCGCCGAGAAGAAGGCGTACAACGCCCTGAAGAAGTGCTTCGGCGGCTGCACCTTCCCGGTCAAGGGCGCAGCGAAGAAGCTTCCCACACGCGACGGCACGACCATGAACCTGACAGCGTGCTTCGCGGATCCCTTTGGCTGCAAGAAGGCCCCGGTGAAGGTCTACCGCGGCGGCGTCAAGTACGGCTGGCACTTCATCGCGAAGAAGGGCCACTTCGACGGCACGGGCTCCCGGATCTACTTCACCATCTACCGGAAGCACGGGTACCTCTACCTCGGTGTCCGCGCCTACGTCACCAAGCCGACCATACCGGACAAGCTCAACAAGAACACCGCCAACAGGACGTGGGGGACGTTCGCCGCCAACATCGGCCACAAGATGGGCAGCAGCTGAGAGGCCTGGCCTGTTGAGCAGGCGGTGGACAGCCGGGTCCAAGCGGGGGGTGCGCCCGGAGATCGGCCCACCATGACGAAAACGACCCGGCCCACGGTTTCCGTGGGCCGGGTCGTCATCGGATGGTGGGCGATACTGGGTTCGAACCAGTGACCTCTTCGGTGTGAACGAAGCGCTCTCCCACTGAGCTAATCGCCCGGGTGCAGGAAGAACATTACCCCAAGTCAGGGGGTGCACCCGACCATGCTCGGAATCCTCTGCGCGCCCCGTCCCGGATCACTGGTTCTTGATCTTCCAGGGCATCTCGAAGCCGAACTTCCAGACATAGACGCCGACGACGGCGGCCACGATCACCAGGCCGATCGTCGTCAGAATGATGTTGCGACGCCTGACCTTGGGGTCGAGGGCCCGCTGGGTGGCCTCGGTGACCTTCCGCTTGGTCCAGCGGAGCACCAACTGGGCCCAGACGAATTCGGTCGCCCAGATCGCCATGCCACCGAAGATCACTACCCAGCCGGGACCGGGCAGCGGAAGCATGATCACGCCGGCCACGACCACCGCGAGCCCGACGATGAAGATGGCCACCTGCCAGCTCAGGTGCAGCATCCGGCGCGCCTTGACGAATTCCGGCGCGCGAGACCCGAGCGGCGCCTCGTCCTTCGCCACATCGGCCTCACTGTTCGCTACGTTTGTCTCACTTTTTGTTCCGTCGCCCATCACGGCGACCGCCCCCGTTTCGTCACTCCCCGTATCCATACAGCCAAACCCTACCGGAGAGAAACCAGTCACCGGAATGGCCGTACCGGATGAAGACGGTCTCGGCCGGATGAGCTACCAAAAGCGACGCAAAACTCCCAGAGGGGTTTACAACGGCACCGTAGGTGGCATGTCGATTTCGCCGACGTGCGAATCCCCGAGCGCACACTGAGCGAAAGGCCTTGGCGCTTATGAACACCACGGTCAGCTGCGAGCTGCACCTGCGCCTCGTTGTGTCGAGCGAGTCCTCACTGCCTGTTCCCGCGGGACTGCGGTATGACACGGCCGATCCCTACGCCGTGCACGCCACCTTCCACACCGGAGCCGAGGAAACGGTCGAATGGGTGTTCGCCCGCGACCTCCTCGCCGAGGGCCTGCACCGGCCCACCGGCACCGGCGACGTCCGAGTCTGGCCGTCCCGCAGCCATGGTCAGGGCGTCGTGTGCATCGCCCTGAGCTCCCCGGAGGGCGAGGCTCTCCTCGAAGCCCCGGCGCGGGCCCTGGAGTCCTTCCTGAAGCGCACAGACGCCGCCGTGCCGCCCGGCACGGAGCACCGGCACTTCGACCTCGATCAGGAGCTCTCGCACATCCTGGCGGAAAGCTAGAGCGAGGCCCCATCCAGCCGCCCGGCGCCGTCCACTCGGGGAGACGGCTCGGGCCAACACAACCGAATACGGCTCAGGCCGACCCACTCGACGCCGTCGTCGCGGACCTCCGCGCGGCGGCGTCGCCACGCAGGGCCGCCCGAGGCACCCCGGGCGTCGCACTGCGCGTGGACGGCTCATGAGTGATCGGGCACCTATCGGATCCCGACCCGTTCCGGTCGTACCAGGGCACTCCTGGCCGGTTCCCACCGGTCTCCGCCTCGCCGAGCCATTACCATCGGCCAGCATCGGCGGGCGCCGGCCCGACCCTCGCAGGCCAGGGAGCGAAACGTGCTGATCACCCACGACACCCGGTGCGCCCTCGACACCGTGGTGGATCTGGTGAACACCGCGCCGGAGAACGACGCGGCGACGGACGGGCTCAGCGATGTCCCGTCGCTCGCCGACTTCGTACGAAACCACGAGGTCAGCGATGTCGATGTGCTGTCGGAGTTCGATCTCTCGACCGTACGCAAGGTCCGTGCCCGCTTCTCCGAAGTGTTCGCGGCCCCGGACGCGGGCTCGGCCGCCTCGGTGATCAACGATCTGATCGCCGCCGCGGGCACCACCCCTCGGCTCACCGACCACGACGGCTACGACTGGCATGTGCACTACTTCGCGCCGGGCGCGTCCCTGGCCGACCACCTCGCGGCCGACTGCGGCATGGCGCTCGCCTTCTTCGTCGTCGCCGGGGAGCAGGAGCGGCTGCGGCGGTGCGAGGCGCCCGACTGCAGACGGGCTTTCGTCGACCTCTCCCGCAACCGCTCGCGCCGGTACTGCGACAGCCGCACCTGCGGCAACCGCCTGCACGTGGCTGCCTACCGGGCGCGCCGCAAGGAGGCGGCCGGCTGAGGCACGGCGGGTCGGCAGCGAGGCTGCAGACGCAAGGGACGGAGTTCGGGGACGTGGGCGGGGCGGGGGCGGGGGCGGGGACTGACGGAGCCCTCGACGGGTGACGTCGGGGCTCCGTTTACGGTTCAGAGCATCAGCAGGTCGTGCAGTGACGCCATGAGCAGCAGGCAGCCGATCACCGCAAGGAAGATCATCAGCGGTGGCTGGGAGAGCGCGAAGAGACAACCTCGCCGCTCCTGAGGTGGGGCAGTGGTGTCGCTCTGTGTTGTGTCCAGCATCTCGCCGCGATGATGACGCAGCGGACGCCCTCCGCGCGATCAACCCACCCGGAATGACGGGTAGTTCGCCAATATCCACAACGTCGGGAACGAACGTGATCACTTCGTCGTCGCCGCCCGACCTACTGTGTCGTTTCTGTCCGCTCGGCCCGCGGGCGCTCAAGGCGGTCGACGCCGTGCCTCGTACATCAGATGCCGTGCTTCTTGAGGATCGCCTCGATGTCGCTGAAGTCGTCCGCACCGGACGCACCGGACGCACCGGAACCGGTCGCACGGGGAGCTGCCGCCGGGCGGGCCGCCGGTGCCGCGCCGCGACCCAGGGAGGGCGCCGAGGCGGCCGGGGCTATCGCCTCGGTACGGGAGGACCGGGAACCGGTCTCCTTGCGCTCCTTGCCGCCGACTCCTCGGCGCCGCTCCACGGCGCGGGTCGTCATGAACAGGAGCCAGGCCGCGCCGAGCACACCGAAGCCGGCCCACGCGGTCGGGCTGAACGCGGTGTCGGCCACCCACTCGACGACACCGGTCATCACCAGGCCGAGAGGCACGAGCGCGTACGCGGCGATACGAGCCGCCCTGAGGAAGCGCTTCCGGTACGCCGTGATCGCGGCGATGCCCAAGCCTGCCGCGGCAACGGCGGCACAGACTGTCTCGGCAATCATCCGGTCCTCCAGGCGGTGCTCGATCGGGCGGTCTCGTTCCGTCCCTTCCATCCTGCACCGCCGCGCGTCCTATATGCCATGGTCCGGGGAGACCTCAGGGACATCTCCGGGTCGTCTCGGGGTCGGTCCCCCTCACCGGGGACCGGCCCGGCGGGCCGCCGGGAAGCCGACCGATTGGGCCGGTGCGGACCCGGACTGGGAGACTGATCCCCATGAGCGACTCCTCCCCCGTGCCGTCCGCCGTCGTCCTGGACGTCTGGTGCGAACTCCAGTGTCCCGACTGCCTCAGCGCCCTCGACGACATCCGCGCGCTGCGGGCCCGCTACGGCGACCGGCTCGACGTACGGCTGAGGCACTTCCCGCTGGAGAAGCACAAGCACGCCTTCGCCGCCGCGCAGGCCGCCGAGGAGGCTGCGGAGCAGGGGCGGGCGTGGCCCTACGTCGAGGCCGTACTCGGCCGGGTCGAGGAACTGGACCGCTCGGGCGAGCCGTTCCTGGTCGACGTGGCCCGTGAACTCGGGCTGGACGCCGAGGAGTTCGACACCGCGCTCATCGACGGCCGGCACATCCTGATCGTCGACGCCGACCAGGCCGAGGGCAAGGCGATCGGTGTGACCGGCACCCCCACCTACGTCATCGGCGGCGAGCGCCTCGACGGGGGCCGGAGTCAGGCCGGGCTGCGCGAGCGGATCGAGGAGATCGCCGACCGGCTGCTGGCCCAAGGCGCCTGAGTCCCCGGCATCCCGTTCGGTGGTGTCAGATCAGGTCCTTGGCCAGGTGGTGGGCGGTCGTCTCGTAGCCGAGGGAATCGTAGAGGCACTCGGCGCGGACGTTCCCCGCGAAGACGTTGAGGGCGACGGCGGACTTCCCCGCCGCCACCGCCTGGGCCTCCGCCAGCAACATCAGGGTGCGGCCGTGCCCCCGGCCCCGGTGCGCGGCGTCCACCTCCACGTCGTACACATAGGCGCCGTCGTCGGTCAGTGCCAGCCACAGCACGCCGACCCTGGCCCCCTCGTGTTCGAGGACGCTGATCAGCACGTTCTCCGTCGCCAGTCCCTGGCCCAGCAGCCGCTCATGGTCCCGTTCGGCCTTGGCGTGCGCCTCCGCCTCGGGTACCCCTCGCTCGATCCAGTCCCGGGCGTAGCCCCTCCGGCTCGCCTCCTCCCACGGCCCGAACTCGGCCTCCGTCATGGGCCGGCCCCGGCTGCCCGGGGGCAGTTCGGGCGAGGTGCCGTCCAGGGGCTTGCGCATACTGCGGTTGCGCGGGACATATCCGAGGGCCTGGGTCAGGCGCAGGGCGGCCTCGGCCTCGGCCGGGACGGACGTCTCGATGCGCCGGCAGCCCCAGCCGCGCGCGACCTCCTCGGCGGCGAGCGCGGCCACGGTGCCCCGTCCGCGCCGCCGGTCGGGCTCCTCGATCCACAGGTCCCGGAGCCGGGCCACGGAGTTCCCGTGGACGGGATGGGTGCTCAGGTGTATCGCGCCGACGGGACGGCTGTTCACGCACACCTGATAGCGGCGCGAACGCGTCCCGTCGGCGGCGTGCTGAAGCGGCTCAACGGGCCGCAGGGTGGTGGTCATCAGGGGTGTTCTACCCGCTCGGGGCCGCCGGGTCAGCCTCGCTTCGGCGGCTTTTACGGATCGAGGTCGTCCCCGGCCCGCTCGTCGAAGACCCGCATCGCCTTGGCGGTGACCGGGCCCGGGGCGGGCGCCAGTGCGCGGGAGTCGACGCGGTGGACGGCCTGTACGTCGCGCAGGGTCGAGGTCAGGAAGATCTCGTCGGCATGTTCCAGGACGTCCAGTGGCAGATCGGTCTCGCGGGCGCCGGTCCACTCGACGACGAGGGCGCGGGTGATGCCCGCGAGGCAGCCGGAAGCCACCGGCGGCGTGTGGATCTCGCCGTCGAGGACGACGAAGACGTTGGAGCCCGTGCCCTCGCAGAGCCGTCCCACCGTGTTGGCGAAGAGCGCCTCGGTCGCGCCGTGTTCGTGGGCGCGGGCGAGAGCGACGACGTTCTCGGCGTACGAGGTGGTCTTCAGGCCGGTGAGGGCGCCGCGCTCGTTGCGGGTCCACGGGACGGTGATCGCGGCGGTGGAGTCCGCGCGCCGGGTGCTCTCGCCGAGGGCGACGACGAGCGTGGGGCCGCTCTCGCCCCGGTCGGAGCCGAGCGGGGAGACACCTCCGGTGTACGTGATGCGCAGACGGCCCAACGCCATGGGGTTGGCGGCCACGACGGCCTCGCAGGCGCGGCGCACCTCGTCGAGGTCGGGCTCGGGCAGCCCGAGTCCGCGCGCCGAGCGGGCGAGCCGGTCGAGGTGGCGGGTGAGCGCGAAAGAACGCCCGTCGACCGCCTTCACGGTCTCGAAGACGCCGTCGCCCACGGTCAGCCCGTGGTCGAGGACGGAGACACGGGCGGAGTCGATGTCCTGCAGTCCGCCGTCCAGCCAGATCTTCACGTAAGGGTCCTCCCACTCGCCTCGTACGTCCCCGACGCTACCGCGAGCAGTCGCGCGGCCTTCAGCTCGGTCTCCCGCCATTCCGCCTCGGGGTCCGAGCCCCAGGTGATGCCCGCGCCCGTGCCGAAGCGCAGCTCGCCCGCCGCCCGGTCGATCCAGAAGGTACGGATGCCCACGGCCAGCTCCGCGGTGCCCCGGTCGGCGTCGACCCAGCCGACGCCCCCGCAGTACGGGCCGCGCGGGGCGGTCTCCAGGGCGTCGATGATCCGCAGTGCGCTCGACTTGGGAGCGCCGGTGACGGAACCGGGCGGGAAGGTGGCGGCGAGCAGTTCCGGCCAGCCGGCGTCCGCGCGCAGCTCGCCGCGCACCAGGGAGACGAGGTGGACCAGCCCGGGGTGCTTCTCCACGGCGCACAGGTCGGGCACGGTGACGGAGCCGGTGGCGCAGACCTGGCCGATGTCGTTGCGGACCAGGTCGACGATCATGACGTTCTCGGCGTAGTCCTTCTCCAGGAGGTCCGCCTCGGTGCGTCCGGTGCCCTTGATCGGGCCGGACTCGACGACCCGGCCGTCGCGGCGCAGGAAGAGTTCGGGGGACGCGGTGGCGATCTCGACTCCGTGCGACGGCAGACGAATCGTTCCTGCGAAGGGTGCCGGGTTGCCGTGTGCCAGCAGCGCGGTCAGGGCGTCCACGTCGGCGTCGGGCGCGACGGGCGCCGACAGGACGCGACAGAGGTTCGCCTGGTACACCTCGCCGGCCGCGATGTGGTCTCGGATCCGGCGCACGCCCGCCGTGTACGCGGCGCGGTCGAGGGACGACGTCCAGTCGGCGACACCCGGCCCCCGCCACTCCCCCGGCACCACGGCGGGCGCCGGCTCGCGGCGTACGTCACCGAAACGCGCGCACACCAGACCGCCCTCGTAGTCCGCGCACACCGCCCAGAAGCCGGACGAGTCCAGGGCGGTGGCGTCGCTGGTCACGTCGGTGAGACCGGTGGCCAGGAGGTTGCCGAAGCGGGCGAGCGGAGGGAGGTCGGGCACGCAGTCGAGTCTAGGACGGGTGCCCCGCGGGCGGGCCCGGCCGGGTCCCGGACCAGGCGCACCGCAGCACGCTGCACAAACGCGTTTTTGTACTGGCCCCGGAATCCGCTAGAGTTCAACTCGTCGCCGGGACGCGGAAGCGGTCGGAACCGACAAGCGGACGTAGCTCAGTTGGTAGAGCGCAACCTTGCCAAGGTTGAGGTCGCCAGTTCGAACCTGGTCGTCCGCTCGCAGGAAAGTGGGGGATCTTATCGAGACCCCACACTCCTGGTGGAGTGGCCGAGAGGCGAGGCAACGGCCTGCAAAGCCGTCTACACGGGTTCAAATCCCGTCTCCACCTCCAAGGACGATTAGCTCAGCGGGAGAGCGCTTCCCTGACACGGAAGAGGTCACTGGTTCAATCCCAGTATCGTCCACTGAGGCCTCAGGGCTTCTGGAGCCGTCCGGCTTCGACCCGCGCGATTAGCTCAGCGGGAGAGCGCTTCCCTGACACGGAAGAGGTCACTGGTTCAATCCCAGTATCGCGCACGCAAGATCCACAGTCCTCGGGCTGTGATCCCGAGGACGATTAGCTCAGCGGGAGAGCGCTTCCCTGACACGGAAGAGGTCACTGGTTCAATCCCAGTATCGTCCACACACGCCGAGCCCCCGGCCGTCTCGTACGGTCGGGGGCTTCGTCGTACGTATGGCGCGGGTGCGCCATACGCGTGGGCTCAGCTGGAGAAGAGCATGTGGCCGAAGCCGCGGTTGTGACCGTGGTGGCCGTGGTGTCCGCCGTGGTGACCGGCGTGCGGGGCGCCCCAGGCGGGAGCGCCGTGGCCGCCACCGGCCGGGTACTGCGGGGCAGCCGGCGGGGGCGGAACGGCCGGGCCGCCGGCCCACTGGCCCTCCAGGCGGGTCAGGGCCTCCAGCTCGCCGTAGTCGAGGAAGATCCCGCGGCAGCCGCTGCACTGCTCGATCTGGACGCCATTGCGGTTGTAGGTGTGCATCGGCGCATGGCACTTCGGACACTGCATGTGCATGGTTCGGCTCAACTCCTCGCCGTTCGGTCCTGCTTCGCGTTACGCCAGGACAGACACTGTCCGGCGGCGGTCGGTTGCACCCTACTTCGGGAAACCGCCGACCAACTCCGGCGGGATGCCTTCCATTCGGTCACATGCGTCCACAACGGACCGCTGGGCGTCGTCGAGAGGTCGGCCGGACGCCGTGGACTTCGCGATCGCCAGGGCCGCCGTCTGCACGGTGAGCGCGCGGGCCGGCACGTCCAGTACGGGCCAGGGGTCACCCTGCGCGGGGACCGCCGGGCCCCTGGCCCGCTGGTACGCGGTGAGGAAGCGGGTCCACTCGTCGGGCAGGAGAAGACCGCAGGCGTACCAGGCGGCCGGGCGGGCGAGATCCCAGGCGGGGACGCCCACACCGAGGTCGTCGACGTCTATCAGCCGCCAGGGGCCGGTGGTCGCCGGGTTGCGGACCAACTGGCCGAGGTGCAGGTCGCCGTGGCAGAGGGTGGTCGTGTCGGACATGGGGGCCTCGGCCCTGGCCCAGGCGGGCAGGGTGTGCCAGGCACGGAGGATCGAGGTGGTGGCCGGGTGGTGCGGTGCGGCGGCCTTGAGCCGGACGATGGCCTGGGCCGCCTTGACCGGGCCCCGCATGGGCGGCAGGCCCGGGGGCGCGAGCTGCCGGTGGAGGCGGGCAAGGAGGATGGCCGCCTCTTCCCAGGGGGCGTGCTCCGGAGCTTCCGGGTCGACGGGGGTGCCGTACGGCCAGAACGTGATGAGGCGGCCGTGGAGGGGGGCGGCTGTGGGGTGGAGAGGGGCCAGGAGGATGTCGGGGTTGTCGGTGGCGACGGTCAGGCGGAGGGTGAGGGCGGTGGGGTTCGTGTCGGGGGCGTGCGCTTTGGCCACGGTGTCCGCGTGGCGGACCACCGTGCCGTCGTCGCGTTCCGCGAGGACCGTGTCGGGGTGGGAGCAGGGGGTGGGTTCGGGATGGACCGTGCGGCGTGCCTTGGCCCTGAGCGCGGGGAGCACGCCGGGATCGGCTGTGGCGGTCATGGGTCTCCCTGCTCGGTCGTACGGCGCTGTGGTGAGCCTACGTTTCGGGTGCGCTTTGCGGGGGTGGCCGGGGGGTTTCCGATGCTCGGCGGCCGCGAGGTGCCGTCTGCGCCCGCCCATGCCGCCTCAGCGGCACGACTGTCCGCAGCGCGCGAAGGGGTGGGAGCAGAGCGAAGAGGGTGGCACGGGAAGCAGGGCGAGGGCGGGAGGCGGCACAGCGGCGTGCGTGCGCGTGGTGGGGGGAAGCGGGTGAGCTGTCGGGCGGGCCACGCAAAAAGCAACGCCCGCGCAGCTCCCCAGCTGCGCGGGCGTCTGTTGCCGTCCGCCGCACCCCCGTCCCCACGGGGTTTCATGGATGGATGTCCCCACCCGGACCGCTCTTCCGGGCCTGAGGTCGCCGCTCAGCGCCCCAGCATCACACCCACGGACGACGCTTGTGTGACCACTGCCTCCCAGCCGCCGAAGGCGTACACGAGCAGGGCCGCCAGGGGGAGGACCATCGCGGTCGCCACCAAGGGGTGACGACGACCCACGCGGCGGTCGGCGGTGAACACCCTGCGCTCCCGAGTCCGGATCGCCGTCCGCGGCGCCGTGTGGGCCATGGTCCCTCCTCCTGTTCGATCTCGGTTGTCGTTCGTCGTTGGCAGCGGCGGGTGTCTGACCTCGGGGGACGAGTGCTGCACCCGCCGCTTGACCTCAAATCTAGGCGCGCGGCGGGTGTGGGTCGTCATGCCCTCGTACCGATTGGCTGGCCTCCCGGAGGATGAGCGATGACCTGCGACGTACTCCCCAGGGTGGAGACGAGGTCCTAGGTCTCGGGGTCTTCCCGGAGGGGACGCCTGGCTGATGCCTGGAGTGCCCCGGCTTGTTACTGGTTTCGCTCCGCGCCGTCCTCGCGGGGAACCGGCTGTTCCACCAGCACCGGCACTCGTCGCCGTGACCTCGCCGTCCGCACGACGGAGCAGACGGGGGTCCCCCGCGCGAGCCCGGCCGGGCGCGGGGAGGGTGACTTCGCTCACTTCCGCCACACCCCGTTCGACCGCCGACTCCACGCGGCGGACCGCCCCGCTCACGATCACCTCGTAGGTACACGTCGTGTCCCCGGCGTACACGACCGTCTCCACACGGTCACCCTTCACGGGTTCAATCCCCCTTCTGAAGAGGGCGGTTGAGGTAAGGCACCACCCAACAGGGTCCCGAACTCCTGTTCCCTGACCACCCTTCGGGTTTTCCACCCGGCACGGACAATCGATCGGGTCGTGAGGGCGCGGCCTCTGCGCACGCCCGGCCGTGGAAACGTAAGCTGTGGCTCGTCAGATGGAACGGGCAGCGGGGATGAACATGGCGATGATGCGCCTGAGGCGCGAGGACCCGCGCGTCGTCGGCTCGTTCAGGATCCACAGACGGCTCGGCGCGGGCGGGATGGGCGTCGTCTACCTGGGCTCCGACCGGCGTGGCCAGCGAGTCGCGCTGAAGGTGATCCGGCCGGATCTGGCGGAGGATCAGGAGTTCAGATCGCGGTTCGCGCGCGAGGTGTCGGCCGCGCGGCGGATCAGGGGCGGGTGCACGGCCCGGCTGGTCGCCGCCGATCTGGAGGCGGACCGGCCCTGGTTCGCCACGCAGTACGTGCCGGGGCCCTCGCTGCACGACAAGGTCGCCGAGGAGGGGCCCATGTCGGCCGCCGATGTGGCCGCCGTCGGAGCCGCCCTCTCCGAGGGGCTGGTGGCCGTGCACGAGGCCGGTGTCGTACACCGGGACCTGAAGCCGTCCAACATCCTGCTGTCCCCCAAGGGCCCTCGCATCATCGACTTCGGTATCGCGTGGGCCACCGGGGCCTCAACCCTGACCCATGTCGGTACGGCCGTCGGTTCGCCCGGCTTTCTCGCACCCGAACAGGTGCGCGGGGCCGTGGTCACACCGGCCACGGACGTCTTCTCTCTCGGCGCGACGCTCGCCTACGCGGCGACCTCCGACTCCCCCTTCGGACAAGGCAGTTCGGAGGTCATGCTCTATCGGGTGGTGCACGAGGAGCCGCAACTGCGCGGGGTGCCCGACGCGATCGCCCCCCTCGTCCGCGCCTGTCTGGCGAAGGACCCCGAGGAGCGGCCCAGCACGCTGCAACTGTCGCTGCGGCTGAAGGAGATCGCCGCCCGCGAGGCGCAGGGGCCGGCCGATGCCCGGCCGCCCGCGCCACGTACGGATCCTGACCGCCCGTCGGGGCGGCTCGCCGAGCAGTACGTCCAGCAGCGCACACTGCGGCAGCCGCCCGAGACACGGAGGTCACAGCCAGGCAAGCCGGGGTCGCAGGGTACACCGCCGCCCAGGACCGGGGGCGGTTCACGGACCGGCGGGGGCGGCGGTTCACGGACCGGCGGGGGCGCACGGCCGACGGGACGTCCCGTTTCCTCCCGCAACTCCACCGGATCCGGGAAGCGGCCCGGGCCGCGCAATGGCACCGGGCGGACCGGGCCCCGTACCAACGGGACGGGGCGGCGGCCCGCCAATCCTCGGTTGCTGCGGCAACGGCTCGTGGTGTTCGTCGTGGTGACGCTGCTGGCGGCGCTCGGTATCGCAGCGGCGCAGGGGTGTCAGGGGCCGTCGCAGGGGCTCAACGGGGAGAGTGTGCGGCAGGGGCGGTCGCTGCCGGAGCTGGGCGGCGACTGACGAGGCCGGGCGACAAGTTCGTCAAGGTCGTCAAGGTCGTCAAGGACAGAGCTCGGGACTGTGGCTACGTCGTTCACCGCGGGTCGGTGGGGGGGGCGGGGCGCGCCCACGCGGCCAAGCCGCCGCACATCGACACGGGCCCGCGCCCTGACTATGCCCCTCCGCTGACCTCCCGTCAGGCCTGTGGTCGCCCCGTCGCCACCGCGTAGAAGGCCACTGCCGCCGCCGCGCCCACGTTGAGGGAGTCGACTCCGTGGGCCATGGGGATGCGGACCCATTCGTCGGCGGACATGAGGGCCTTGGTGGAGAGGCCGTCGCCCTCGGCGCCGAGCATCAGGGCGACGCGGTCCATACGGTGAGCGGCGGTCTCGTCGAGGGACTTCGCCTTCTCGTCCGGAGTCAGTGCGAGAAGGGCGAAGCCGGCGTCGCGCACCGCGTCGAGACCCTTGGGCCAGGTCTCCAGACGGGCGTACGGGACCGAGAAGACCGCGCCCATGGAGACCTTGACGCTGCGCCGGTAGAGCGGGTCGGCGCAGTCCGGGGAGAGCAGGACCGCGTCCATGCCGAGGGCGGCGGCCGAACGGAAGATCGCGCCGATGTTGGTGTGGTCGTTGACCGACTCCATGATCACGACACGGCGGGCGGCCCCCAGGAGCTGGTCGGCCGCCGGCAGGGGCTTGCGCTGCATGGAGGCCAGGGCGCCCCGGTGCACGTGGTATCCGGTGACCCGTTCGGCGAGTTCCGGGCTGACCGCGTAGACGGGGGCCGGGAGTTCGTCGATGACATCGCGCATGACGTCGACCCACTTGGCGGAGAGCAGCATCGAGCGCATCTCGTAGCCGGCTTCCTTGGCGCGTCTGATGACCTTCTCGCCCTCGGCGATGAACAGGCCCTCGGCGGGTTCGCGCTTGCGGCGCAGCTCCACGTCGGTCAGGCCGGTGTAGTCGCGCAGGCGCGGGTCGTCGGGGTCCTCAACGGTGATGAGATCGGCCACAGGGTGATACTGCCTTGTCCTGGGTGTGGTGCCAACGGCTCGGGACGGGTGGGTTACCCGTGGTTACGTGTCGCTGCCCCGGGGTGTGACCCGGAATCAGAGGTTCGACTGGGGGCCCACCTTCACGACCTCACCGATCACGATGACGGCGGGCGGCCTGACTTCCCGGGTCCGCGCGGTCTCGGCGACCGTGGCGAGGGTCGCGTCGACCCGGCGCTGGGCGGCGGTGGTGCCTTCCTGGATCAGGGCGACCGGGGTGTCCGGGGACTTGCCGTTGCCCACCAGGGTCTCGGCGATCCGGCCGATCTTGTCGACGCCCATGAGGATCACCAGGGTGCCGGTCAGCTTGGCGAGGGCGGCCCAGTCGACCAGGGAACGCTCGTCGTCGGGGGCCACATGGCCGCTGACCACGGTGAACTCATGGGCGACGCCCCGATGGGTGACCGGGATGCCGGCCGCGCTCGGGACGGAGATCGAGCTGGAGATGCCGGGGACGACCGTGCAGGGGATGCCGGCCTCGGCGAGCGCGTGCAGTTCTTCCATGCCGCGGCCGAAGACGTACGGGTCTCCGCCCTTCAGCCGTACGACCGACTTGCCCTGCTTCGCGTGCTCGATCAGCGCGTTGTTGATGGCCTCCTGCGCCATGAAACGGCCGTACGGGATCTTCGCCGCGTCGATCACCTCTACGTGCGGCGGGAGTTCGGCGAGGAGGTCGCGTGGGCCGAGGCGGTCGGCGATGACGACGTCGGCCTCGGCGAGGAGGCGGCGGCCGCGCACAGTGATCAGGTCCGGGTCGCCGGGGCCGCCGCCGACGAGGGCGACGCCGGGGGTGCGGGTGCGGTGGTGGGGGGCGACGAGGGTGCCGTCGCGCAGGCCCTCGACGACCGCGTCGCGGATGGCGGCGGTGTGGCGGGGGTCGCGGCCCTCGGCTCGGGCGGTCAGGACGGCGACGGTGACGCCTTCGCTGTGGCCCGTGGCAGGGGTCCAGGCGGTGGCTTCCTCCGCGTTGTCGGAGCGGACGCACCAGATGCGGTGACGCTCTGCCTCGGCGGACGCACGCGCGTTCGCTTCGGGGTCGCCGGTGGCGATCAGGACATACCAGGCCCCGTCGAGGTCACCTTCCGTGTAGCGGCGCTTCTCCCAGGTCAGCTCGCCGGCGTCGGCCATGGCCTCCACGGAGGGGGTGGCCGACGGGGACACGAGGAGGATGTCGGCGCCGGCCGCGATGAGGGCGGGCAGGCGGCGTTGGGCGACCTGGCCGCCGCCGATAACGACCACTCGGCGGCCGGTGAGGCGGAGGCCTACGGGGTAGGCGGGGTGTTCGGCCATGAGGGTGCGGCTCCCTGCGGGGCTTTGTGCGGGTGAGGTGCGCTGCGGCTCTGGAGCGCCTCTGACGTGCGGAATTCTAGAGTGCGGGTCGAGTGGGCGGCTTGCTGGTCCCGTGGTGAGCGCCGTGGCCGACTGAACGTCCGTGGGCGGTTGTGCCCACCCTCCCCCGCTCTCGGCTTCGCTCGAGCGGGAGGTGCCCGCATCGCCCCGGTGGAGCGGCTGGCCACAACCGCGCCCGGGTCACCGAGGCACCCGGCGCCCCCCTCTGCTACTTCTCGGTCACCCCCGCCGAGTCGAAGGTCGCCACCTCGTGCATGGCTCGGGCCGCGCTCTGGACGACCGGGAGGGCGAGCAGGGCGCCGGTGCCCTCGCCGAGGCGGAGGTCTAGGTCCACCAGGGGGCGCAGGCCCAGTTTCTGGAGGGCGGCGACGTGTCCCGGCTCGGCACTGCGGTGGCCGGCGATGCAGGCGGCGAGGACCTCGGGAGCAATGGCGCGCGCCACCAGGGCGGCGGCACCGGCGCTGACGCCGTCGAGGATCACCGGTGTACGGAGGGAGGCGCCGCCGAGGAGGAGGCCGACGATGGCGGCGTGTTCGAAGCCGCCGATCGCGGCCAGAACACCGATGGGGTCCGCCGGGTCCGGCTGGTGGAGTTCGATGGCCCGGCGCACGACCTCGGTCTTGCGGGCGAGGGTCTCGTCGTTGATGCCGGTGCCCCGGCCGGTGACCTCGGAGGGGTCGGCGCCGGTGAAGACGGCGATCAGGGCGGCGGAGGCCGTGGTGTTGGCGATGCCCATCTCGCCCGTGAGGAGTGCCTTGTTGCCGGCGGCCACGAGGTCGCGGGCCGTCTCGATGCCCACCTCGATGGCCTTCTTGGCCTCCTCGCGGGTCATCGCGGGCCCGGTGGTCATGTCGGACGTACCGGCGCGCACCTTGCGCGGCAGCAACCCGGGGGTAGCCGGGAGCTCGCTCGCCACACCCACGTCCACGACGCAGACCTCGGCGCCGACCTGGGTGGCGAAGGCGTTGCAGACCGCTCCCCCGCCGAGGAAGTTGGCGACCATCTGGGCCGTCACCTCCTGCGGCCAGGGGGTGACGCCCTGGGCGTGGACACCGTGGTCGCCCGCGAAGATCGCGACGGCGGCGGGCTCCGGGATGGGCGGCGGGCACTGGCGGGAGAGACCGGACAGCTGAGCGGAGATGATCTCCAGCATGCCGAGCGCGCCGGCCGGCTTGGTCATCCGCTTCTGGCGCTCCCAGGCCTCGCCGAGCGCCTTGGCGTCCAGCGGACGGATGCCGGCGACGGTCTCGGCGAGGAGGTCGTGCGGCTCGGCGCCGGGCAGGGCGCGGCGGCCGTACGTCTCCTCGTGGACGACCCAGGACAGCGGGCGCCGCTTGGCCCAGCCCGCCTGCATCAGCTCGGGCTCCTCCGGGAACTCGTCGACGTACCCGACGCACAGGTACGCCACGACCTCCAGGTGTTCGGGCAGGCCGAGGGCGCGGACCATCTCGCGCTCGTCGAAGAAGCTGACCCAGCCGACGCCGAGGCCCTCGGCGCGGGCCGCGAGCCACAGGTTCTCGACCGCGAGCGCGGAGGAGTACGGGGCCATCTGCGGCTGGGTGTGGCGGCCCAGGGTGTGGCGGCCGCCCCGGGTCGGGTCGGCGGTGACCACGATGTTCACCGGGGTGTCGAGGATGGCCTCGATCTTCAGTTCCTTGAACTGCTTCGCCCGGCCCTTCGGCAGGGACTTCGCGTACGCCTCGCGCTGGCGCTGGGCCAGTTCGTGCATCGTACGGCGGGTGTCGGCCGAACGGATGACGACGAAGTCCCAGGGCTGCGAGTGGCCGACGGAGGGCGCCGTGTGGGCGGCCTCCAGGACGCGCAGCAGCACGTCGTGGGGGATCGGGTCGCTGCGGAAGCCGTTGCGGATGTCACGGCGCTCGCGCATGACCCTGAGGACGGCCTCGCGCTCGGCATCGTCGTAGGGGGGTGCGGCCGGGCCCGTGGGCTGCCGTACTTCGTCCCGTACGTCTTCGGGTGCTTCGTCCACCGGGGCCGCGCTCTCTTCGGCTGCTGCTACTGCTTCCACCGCTGTCGCTTCACTGTCCTCGGGCGCCGCGGCCTCGCTGTCTTCCTGGTCGGCGGCCCGGGTGTCCAGGTCCTCGGCGTTCTGGACGACCTCGGGATCCGCCCCGGCCGCCGCGAGCGGCTGCGGTACGACGGCCGGGTCGGCCTCGGCGCTGCGGGGAGCGGGGACGGTGGCCACGGGCTCCGCCGTCGCGTCCGGCTCCGGTGCCTCCTCGGCGCTCCCGGCCTGTCCCTCGGCCGCCGGGAACTCGGTGGCCACGGGCGTCGGCTGGTCGCCGGTGGGCGACTGCGGGACCGCCACCCCCTGCGGCGGGGTCGGAGCCAGGTGCGGAGCGGTCGGGACCGACCCCTCGACGGGCGCGAACTGGCCCAGGGGCTGGTCGGCGTCGGCCTGCGACTCGGGCTCGGGCCCGGGCTCCTCGTGTGCGTCCGTGAGCTGCCCCTCGAGGGTGGGCTCGCCGGGTGTCTGGACGACGGCTCCCTGAGGGGCGTCGATCCGGGAGGGCATGGGGGCCTGGGTCTCGGCGACGGAAGCGTCGTCGGTCGCGGGGTCGCCGGCGGGGGCGGCCGTGGGCTCAGCCGGGTTCTCGGGGGTCGACTGCTCGGCGGGCACGGGCTCCCCGGCAGCCGGGGCCTCGTCCGCCTGGTCCGCCTCCACCGGCTCGGACGCGTTCGCTTCCGTGGCCTGGGGCTGGGCTTCGACCACGGTCTCGGCCACGGTCTCGGCCACGGACTGCTGCCCGGCCTCCGGCTCCGGAGCGCTCTCGACGGTCTGCGCGGTCGGGTCCGCCGTCGCCGCGGGATCGACCGTGGGGTCCGCGACGGTCTCGGCAACCGCGACCGTGGCGTCCGCGACGGTCTCGGCAGCCGCGCCGGGTGCGAGCGGCTCGGCGGCCTGCGGGCCCTGGACAGCTGTGGGCTGAGGCTCCGCCTGCGCGGGCTCCAGCGGCTGTGCCTCTTCGGCGGCGGCCTCCGGCTGCGGCGGTGCGGAATCCGTCGGCAGGGCCTCGGGCGTCTCGGTTTCGGCCGCGTCGGCTGCCTCGGCCGGGGGCTGCGCCGACTGTGGCTCCTCGGCGACCGGGACTTCCGCCGCCTGCTGTGCCTGGTCCTGGGTGGGGGCCGGGTCCTGGGTGGGGGCCGGGTCCTGGGTGGGGGCCGGGTCCTGGGTGGGGGCCGGCACCGCATGCGCGGCCTGCTCGTCCGGGGCGGCGGCGGCGTTCTCCTGGTCCGGAGCGGCGGCCGTGATCCGCGCGTCCGACACTTCGGCAGCGGGCTGCTGCTCGGCTGCGGTGGTCGCGGCCTGCTGCTCGGTCGTGATCGCGGGCTGCTCGGGAACGATGGACTCCTGACCAGGGGCGGCGGGAGTCTGCTCAGGAGCGGCGGAAGTCTGTTCGGGAACGACGACGCCCTGCTCGGCGTCGTCCGTCACGACCTCCGCAGCAGCCTGTGGCAGGGCCGTGTCGGTCTGCGGAGGTGCCACGGCTGCGGGATCGGCCTGCGACTGCCCGCCCGCCTCGGGGGCGTCGGCCGCCTCGGGGGCGTCGGCCGCCTCGGGGGACGGCGTCGGCGTGCCGGTCTCGGCGGGACGGGGCGGTGCGGACGCTTCGACGGGCTCGATGCCCTGCTCGGGCTCCTGTGGGACCTGGGGCACATCCTGCGCCTCGGCGGCGGGCTGGGCCTGGGCCGGGTCGGGATCCTCGGCGGCCGGGGGGAACGGGATGGCGTCCGGCGACTGCGCGGCCGGGGCGCCGGGCACGGTCTCGTCCGGGGTCCGGGCCTCTGGGGTCTCGGCGGGCTGGGGTGCCGTCTCTCCGGGCTCGGGTGCCGACGGTGCCTCGGTCTGCGGGACCTCGGCGACCGGCGGAACCTGTGGCACCGCTGCGGTGTCTGCGATGTCCGGCACGGGCGCTACCGCGGCTGCCTCCGGGGCCTGTGGCTGGGCGTCGGCCGGTGCCTCGGCGACCTCGGTGGTCCGGGGTTGGACGTCGGCCGGGGCCTCGACCGTCTCCGGGGTCTGCGGTCGGGCGGCCACGGGGGTTCCGACGGCCGGGGTGCGGAACTGGGCGACCGCGGCTTCCTGGGCCAGGGCGTAGGCGGCGTCCTGGGCCTGGTGCAGGGCCTCCGGGTCCTGGGGGTCCGCAAGTGCCTGGGGTGCTTCCGCGACCTGCGGCGCCGCTGCGGCGGTCGATGTCTCCGCCACGGCCACGGAAGCCTGCCGCTCCTGCGGAACGACCGTTTCTGCCGCGCCCCCGGTGGCCACTCCCGGCGCGGGGGCCGCCTGTGCGGGGGCGCCGACCCACTGCGACGCTGGCTGCGGGGAGACGTCCAGGTATTCCGGGCCGGTGGTGGCGGGGCCGGGCTGGCGTGTGGCGCCGGGCGTGACGGGGGCGCCCGCCGGCCCTCGGTCGGCGAGGGAGCGGACCGGGCTGGCGGAGGCGTCGGGGGTGGGCGGGCCGAGGTGCAGCGGGCGGCGGGCCACCGGCGGCTGCGGGACGGCGGTCGCGACGGTCTGGCGGACGGCACCGAGGTCGATGGAGCCGCTGTCGCGGCCGGAGATCTCGTGCGGACCGGGCTCGTGGACCACCTGCTCCTGGGCGACGGCTTCGTGGACGACCTGGACGACGGGCTCGGGGGCCGGCGGCGGCATCTCGTTGCCCCACGCGCCCTGGGCGCCCGGCAGCAGGAGGTCTTCGTCCTCGGCGGCGGTCTCGGAGAGGTAGGTGTACGCACCCGGAGCGGGGACGCCCGGCTGCTCCACCATGCCTGCGCTCTCCGGCTGTCCCTCGGCCGGGACCTGGCCGGTGTCGGTCATGCGTACCCCTCGCCCATCGGTTAGTGCCTCCATGCCAGCTGGCCCGGGAGCGGCGCACCTACCGCCCCACTGTGGAGAACGAGCGTGCGTGCCCAGCGGCACGTGACGACCCGCCTGCATGTCGACAAAGCCATTGAATGGCCATTGTCGCGGTCGTTCCCCCGTCGCGACAGCTTGATCCGCGACGGTCCGCTGTGGACTGCGCCACGTTGCGCGTCCTCCCCGTTACGCCGTACCACACACGCCCTCAAAACGGGCGCTCTTTCCGGACATTGACCGACGAAGTGCCGGGTGTCCGGTGCGGTACAACGGTCGGCCAGCCTACCGCGCCGGTACGACAACCGGATCACGGGGAACGTTCGGGCAACGCCCCGCTGAGCAGGAACGCGACGCTCCGTTCCCGCTCCGTCCAGGCCCTCGTGTCGAGTTCGACGGACTGCACGAAGTCGCAGCGGACCTCGTACCCGTGCTCGGTCAGGTCCCGTCCGATGCGCTCGGCGGCGGGGCGGGTCAGGGCGTGGGTGACGATGCGCTGCGGGCGGCGGTCGGCGACGGCGGAGACCACCGCCGCTCCCCCGCCGCCGACGCGGACCACGTCGGGTTCGGGGAGGTTCTCCAGGACATGGGGGGCCATTCCGTGGACGACCTGGAGCTGGACGCCGAAGCGGCGGGCGGCGAGGGTCGTACGGCCGCAGGCCTCGGGATCGCGGTCGATGGCGATGACGGCGGCGCCGCAGCGGGCGGCCTCGGTGGCGAAGGCGCCGCTTCCGGAACCGATGTCCCACACCAGGTCGCCCACGCGCGGTCCCAGGTGGGCCAGTTGGGAGGAGCGCAGCAGGTCGGCCTCGCCCTCGCCCATGGCGCCGCCGTAGACGCCGGAGGGCAGTGCCCAGCCGCGTGGTCCGGTGCCGGGGTCGCGGCCGGCGAGCCAGCCGCCGCCCTCGCCCGCGGTGATGGGTCCGCCGATGACGATGACGAGGTTGGGGTCGCGCCAGGTGTGGTCGACGGCCTTGTCGGAGGTGACGACCGTGACGCGTTCGCGTTCGGTGCCGAGTTGCTCGCAGATGACGAAGGTGCGGTGCACTCCGTCGAGGAGCAGCCCGAGTTCGGCGGGCCCGGCGCCGGGTGAGGTGAGGACAGCGACCTTGGTGTGGGCGCGGCACACGTTGACCGCGCGGCGCAGCGTACGGGGGTGGGCGACGACCACCTGGGCGTCGTCCCAGGGCATTCCCGCGCGGGCGAAGGCGGCGGCCACTGAGGAGACGCCGGGGACGACCTCGACCTCCAGGCCGAACTCGGGGGCCCTGAGGGTGCGGACGACTCCGAAGAAGCCGGGATCGCCGTCGGCGAGGACGACGGCGGTGCCTCGGTGGGCGGCGATGCGGCGGGCGGCGAGGGCGACGCTGCCGAGCCGGATGCGTTCGGCGGCCGGGGGCACCTCGGGCAGTGCCAGGTGGTGGGCCGCGCCGGCGACCAAAGTGGCGGCGGCGAGGGCGGAGCGCGCCGCGTCAGTCAGGGGGGAGCCGTCCCAGCCGATCACCGTGACCCGGTCGGCCATCGTCGTCAGTCTCCAGGGTCTTCGCGAGTCGTCGGGATTTCCCGCACGGGGTCCCGTGAGACTACCTGGTGACGCGGAGGGACCCGGCGGCCGGGCGGCGGCCGTGCGCGTGCCCTTGGGTTGTTCAGTTCCAGTCCGAGTAGGACCCGAAACCACCGCTGTCGGCCAGTTCTTCGCTGACCCCTTCGATGTCCTCGGGGAGCAGGCTCCAGACGATGAAGTCCGTGCGGACCTCGGTCCAGCTGTCCTCGGCGGTGCGGGTCCGCGCTATGCAGGCGTTGCGCAGCACGCCCTCGCTGATACAGCCGATCTTCTGCGCGACCTGCTGGGAGGCGGTGTTGTCGGCGGCGGTGCGCAGCTCGATCCGCTCGAACTTCTGCTCGCGGAACAGCCACTGGGCGGTCGCGAGGGCGGCTTCGGAGGCGTAGCCCTCGCCGCGCGCCCAGGGGGCGACGACGTAGGACAGTTCCGTGGACCGGACGTGCCAGTTCGTCTTGGTCAACTGGATGACACCGACCAGGCGCTGGGTGAGGAACTCGGTGACGGCGAGGTCGATGCCGCGTCCCGAGGTGCGTTCGGTGGGCGCGTACTCGGTGATCCAGGTACGCGCCCCGCGTTCGGTGAAGGGCTGCGGGACGTCGGTCCAGGCCAGCACCTGCTCGTCGTTCATCATCTCGGTGAGCGCCGGGACGTCGTCCTCGTCGAACGGGCGCAGGACCAACCGCTCCGTGCTGATGGAGATGTCGGGGAAGGTGCTCGTCATGCGCCGCTCCGTAACCTTCGAAAACTTTGAGGGCCTGCTGAACTGCCCAGCATGCAGCATGAAAGCACCGAACCGCACCACAGGGGTCCACCCGCCGTGAGCGAGTGGACCCTGTGCGTGGCGATACGCCGTATACGTGCCGTCGGCTCGAAAGGACGGGCAGAAGGACGGCGAGGAGGACGGCCGGAAGGACGGCAAGAAGGAGGCCGGAAGGACGGAGCCGTTGCTCCACGCCGAGCCTGCTCCAGCAGGGGCCGCGACTCGGGCCAGGTCACCGGGCACCTTCCTTCACGTGGGGACTCATGGCCGAGGACGTCGATCCGCAGGCCCTGCTCGCGCGGAAACCGATCTGGGTCGCCGTCTCGCCCTGGAAGGTGACGTCGAGGGCGGTGCGGTCGTCGCCGGAGGTGTGGCCGCCCGCCGGGAAGCGGGCGGAGGTGAGTTCGGAGCCGGGGTGGCGAGCGCAGATGTAGGGGACAGACGCGAGCGGGTGTCCGTATGGCAGACAGTCATTGGGAATCATTTGTGCTGGTGAGAGCCAGTTCCATCCACATTGTGGGCATCGCGCGCTGTGGCCAGGGCCACCATGTGGCCCTGGCGGGTTTCACGGCCCGGGGCCGGGCGTGGCAGGGCTTTTGAACCGTAATAGGGTCACGGCATGCTTGTTGCCCTGACGGTGACGACCGCCGTCGCCGCGCTTCTGCTCGCCGCCTGGTGCGGTTGGGCTGCCTACCGCGATCAGCCGACCAAGGACTGGCACTTCATCGGGATGGCCGTGGTCTCGGTGCTGGCCCTCGTCCAACTGGTGGTCGGGATCGTGCAGTTGGCGCGCGGGCAGAAGCCGGAGCAGGGGACCACGATCTTCGTCTCCTACCTTCTCGGGGCGTTCGCCTGCGTCCCGGTGACCGGGTTCATGTCCCTGGCGGAACGGACCCGCTGGGGCAGCGTCACCGTCGCGGCCGGCGGCGTGGTACTCGCGGTGCTGCAGGTGAGGCTCTATGACATCTGGGGAGGCTGAGGTGAGTGTCGCTCCGCCGGAGAAGCCGGAGAAGCCAGCGAAGCCGCGGACCGGGCGGGCGCGGCTCATCAGCGGGCCGGGGATGCTGCTGGTGTGGCTGTACGGCGTGATGGTAGTCGGGGCGGTGTCACGGTCCGTCGTGCAGATCTCGACCGAGTTCGAGCACGCGCCGCTCGCGTACGCGCTGTCCGCGCTGGCCGGTGTCGTGTACGGCTTCATCACGTACTCGCTGGTGCGGGGCGGGGAGTTCGCCCGGAAGGCGGCGCGGGTGTGCTGCGCGGTGGAGTTGGCGGGTGTGCTGATCGTCGGCACGTGGACGCTGGTCGAGCCGTCGGCGTTTCCCGACAAGACGGTGTGGTCGGACTACGGGATCGACTATCTCCTCATTCCCGTGATCCTTCCGGTCACCGCCATGTACTGGCTGCGCAAGAGCGCGCAGCGGGGCAAGGCCGCCTGAGGGCCGTCAGGCGGCTGCAGGGTCCGTAACGGCTGGACGCGTCCACGCGGCGAAGCCGCAGGTCGAAACAGCCTCGTACCCTCGGGGACGCTCACGCCGTTGCCGCGTACGCCCCCGCCGGCTTCTCCAGGACCACCATCGGTACGCCGTCCTGACCCTGGCTCGTGCCGACGGTCCGGTATCCCACCCGGCGGTACAACCGCAGGTTGCCCTCGCTGCGGTGGCCGGCGCTGAGGCGGAACCTGGTGGCGCCGCGCTCCTCCGCGAGGGCGGACTCGGCGGCACGCAGCAGCCTCGCGCCGATGCCGTGGCCCTGGAGGCGCGGGTGGACGCAGAGCTTGCCGATGGAGGCGGTGCCGTCCTCGTCGAGGGCGCCGCGCACCGAGCCGACCACCTCGTCACCGAGCCGGGCCACGAACACGCAGTCCGCGGCGACCTCCGCGCGGACGGAGTCGAGGCTCTGGACGAGCGGATCGATGCGGTAGTTGCCGTACAGCGCCGCCTCGCTCTGGAAGCACAGGTACTGCAGCTTGAAGATCTGCTCGGCGTCCTGCTCGGTCGCCACCGAGATGGTCACGCTCATGCCCATGTGTGCATGCCTCCCGCTCACCTGCTCACCTGTTGTCCCTCACTCCTATCCCCGCGGTTCGCGTGCCGCAACCTCCGTGGCGAGCAATCGCCGAAGACATCCCAGACATCTGGAACGTTCCGGGCCGAGGCTGCCCTGTGAGATACCCAACTCGCCCGCGATCTCGCGGTAGGTGAGGTCCTGCGGGGAGAGCAGCGCCGCGAGGAGCCGGGGGCAGCGGCCCGGGAGTCGGCGGACGGCCGCGTGCAGCGCACGGCGGCGGACGGCCGTGAGGGCCTGCTGTTCGGGGCCCGGGGCATGGTCGTCCACGGGCTCGGCGACGTACGGGCGTTCGAGACGGGCCGTGCGGCGGCTGAGGCGGGCCTCGAAACGGACGGCGCTGCGCAGCCAGCCCTCGGGGTCGGCGGGTGGGCCGTCGGCGTCGAGCCGTTCCAGCAGGCGCAGCCAGACCGCCTGCTCCAGGTCCCCCGTGTCCGCGCCGGCCGCGTACGCCTCGGCCGACACCTCCGCGACCAGGAGCGGACGGAGGCCGGCGAGCATGTCGTGGGTCATATGCCCCGGGACGCAGCCGCCCCGGCGGTGGGTTGCCGGGGCGGACGGGAGTCACCCCAAGAGGGACGACCGGGCTCGGGCGTTGACGGTCGGGTCCCGCGCGGGCCTGACGTCAGCGGTCGGTGAAGTCCGCGTGGGCCAGCAGGCCCGTGTCCGGGTTGTCGGTGAAGATGCCGTCGATGCCCGTCTCGAAGTACACCTTGAAGGCGCCGAAGGCGTCACCGTAGGCATTGGCGTCCGTGCCCTTGCGGAAGTCGGCCGGCAGGAAGCTGTTCTCGTTGCGCATCGTGTAGGGGTGCAGGATCAGGCCCTCGGCGTGCGCGTCGGCGACCAGGGAGGTCGGCGTGGTGAGCCTGCCGCTCGAGTCACGCGGGATGATCAGGTCGAGCGTGGGACCGATGCCGTTGGCGAAGGAGGCGATCCAGGCAAGCCCGGCCGGCTTGACCAGGTCTGCGACGGTGCGCGGGTCACCGGCCTCGACGAAGTCCCAGGGGCGGGTGGCGGCGCCGGAGAACAGGACGACCAGCGGGCTGTCGACCAGTCGGTTCAGGCGCTGGATGCTGCTCGGCTCGAACGACTGCAGGAAGACCGGCGAGTTCCTCCTGTGCCGGTTGTACTTGCGCAGCAGCTTGGCGAGCGGCTCCTCCAGACCGAGGCCCAGCTTGCGGAAGTAGGTGGGGTGCTTGGTCTCGACGTGCAGCCAGATCCGCCTGCCCCGCTTCCTGCCCTCCTTCTCGGCCCAGCGCAGCACCTCCTCGAAGGAGGGAATCTCCCAGCGGCCGTCGTAGAGCGTGTTCTCCTGCCGGTTGCCCGGGATGCGCTCCTTGGCCCGCAGGGTCTTCAGCTCGGCGAGGGTGAAGTCCTCGGTGAACCACCCGGTGTAGGTGACGCCGTCGACGACCTTGGTGGTCTTCCGGGCGGCGAACTCGGGGTGGGAGGCGACATCGGTCGTGCCCGTGATGTCGTTCTCGTGACGGCATACGAGATGACCGTCCTTCGTGGGCACGAGGTCCTGCTCGATGACGTGCGCGCCCATGTCGAGCGCCAACCGGTACGAGCCGAGCGTGTGCTCGGGGCGGTAGCCGCTGGCACCCCGGTGCGCGATGACCGTCGGGACGGGCAGGCTCCGGTAGCCGTCACCCGAACCGCCCCCCGACGTGGACGCGTCGGCTCTCGCCGTGGCCGGCAGTCCGAGCACCGTTCCGCCCGCGCCGAGCACCGCGGCACCGAGCAGCGCCCGTCGGCCCGTGCCGTGCCCCTGCTCGTTCGAGATGTGCGACTGCCGCGACTCCTGCGTCCCCATGACGGCTCCTCACCGTGATGCCCTGCACCTGTCAAAGCGGAACCGATCGTAGGTGTCCCGAGGTGACCGCCGGGAGACCTGGGACCGAACACGCGGAAGACGCCTTGTGTCACGCCGGAGGCGGAAGTTGACGGATTATTGGCTCGGTGGCGCGACGTCCGTCACATGTTGCGGCCGGTGACGGCCCACCGACGGTGCGTCACCGCAGGTAAAGGCGTGTCAACACCAGGTATCCACTCGGTGAACCCGATGTGCGTCATCCTGTGAGCCGGGAGTATCGTCCTCACCTGCACAGACTTGTACCGGAACGCTTGACATGGGAGGGCCCGTTGTCCCGCTTCGTGCTCATCAAGGCAGTGCTCGGACCGATCATGCGCCTGATGTTCCGCCCACGGGTGGAGGGTGCGGAGCACATCCCGGGGGACGGTCCGGTGATCCTCGCCGGCAATCACCTCACCTTCATCGACTCGATGGTGCTCCCGCTGGTCTGCGACCGGCAGGTCTTCTTCATCGGCAAGGACGAGTACGTCACCGGAAAGGGCGTCAAGGGCCGTCTGATGGCCTGGTTCTTCACCGGCGTCGGCATGATCCCCGTCGACCGCGACGGCGGACGGGGCGGGGTCGCCGCCCTGATGACCGGGCGGCGGGTGCTCGACGAGGGCAAGGTGTTCGGCATCTACCCGGAGGGGACGCGGTCACCCGACGGGCGGCTGTACCGGGGGCGCACCGGGATCGCCCGGCTGACGTTGATGACGGGCGCGCCGGTGGTGCCCTTCGCGATGATCGGGACCGACAAGCTCCAGCCGGGCGGGGCGGGGTTGCCCCGGCCGGGGCGGGTCACCGTGCGGTTCGGTGAGGCGATGGAGTTCTCCCGGTACGAGGGGATGGACCGGGACCGGTATGTGCTGCGGGCGGTGACCGATTCCGTGATGGCCGAGGTCATGCGGTTGTCGGGGCAGGAGTATGTGGACATGTATGCGTCCAAGGCCAAGGAAGCGGCTTAGCTCCGCTGGTTGTACGGGGACTTTGGTTGTTCGTCGGGCGCGGGTCGGTGGGGGCTGGTCGCGCGGTTCCTCGCGCCCCTCAAGGTCGGCTGTCCAAGTGTTGGCCGCGGAGCAGGAACCAGGCTGCCGCTGCCGTCGCCAGCAGTACTGCCGCGCCCGCGCCCGCGGCGATGGTCAGGCCGTCGACGAAGGCTTCCTGGGCCGACGTCAGCATTGCCTGCGCCGCGTTCGGCGGCATGACCGCCGCCGCCTCCACCGCTCCGCCCAGGGACTCGTGGGCCTCGGCCGGGGTGCCCGCGGGGGCCGTGAAGTCGCGGTAGACGCCGGTCACGATGGAGCCCAGGAGCGCGATGCCCAGGGCCGCGCCCAGTTCGTACGCCGTCTCGGAGACCGCGGAGGCCGCGCCCGCCTGTTCCTTGGGAACGCTGGAGAGGATGACGTCGGCGGTGACGGTGAAGGAGAAGCCCGCGCCGATGCCGACGACCAGCAGCGCGACACCGATCAGGGGATAGCCGGTGGACTGGTCCACCAGGGTGAGCAGGCCCAAAGCCACGCCGATGGCCGCGAGGCCGCCGGCCACCACGGAGCGGACGGAGAAGCGGCGGGCGGCGGCTCCGGCGAGCAGCCCCGCTGCCACCGCGCCGACGGCTGCCGGGAGTTCCGCGATGCCGGCCTCCAACGGACCCCGCTGCTGCACGAGTTGCAGGAACTGGGAGAGGAAGAAGACCAGCCCGGACAGGCCGAGAACGGTCAGCAGGTCGGCCAGTACGGCTCCTGAGAAACCTCGGCTGCCGAACAGGCGCATGTCCAGCAGGGGATACGGCAGGGTGAGCTGGCGGCGCACGAAGAAGAACAGCCCGGCGCCACCGAAGAGGCCCGCGGCGAGGGCGTTGCCGTCGATGCCGTGCGCGGCGGTCTCCTTGACCGCGTACACGACGCCGATCATGCCGACCAGCGACAGGACGACGCTGAGCAGGTCCCACGGGCCGGGGTTCGGGTGGCGGGACTCGGGCAGCAGCTTGCTGCCGACGAGGACCAGGACGGCCATGACCGGCAGGTTGATCAGGAAGACCGAGCCCCACCAGAAGTGTTCGAGCAGGAAACCGCCGACGACCGGGCCGACCGCGGTGCCGGCGGAGGCGGTGGCTCCCCAGATGCCGACGGCGAGGCTGCGTTCGCGCGGGTCGTGGAAGAGGTTGCGGATGAGGGCGAGGGTGGCGGGCATCAGGGTCGCGCCGGCGACGCCGAGCAGCGCCCGCGCGACGATCATCATCTCGGGAGTCGTCGCGTACGCGTTGAGCACCGATGTCGCACCGAACGCGGTGGCGCCCACCAGCAGCAGCTTCTTGCGGCCGACGCGGTCACCGAGGCTGCCGGCGGAGACGAGCAGGCCCGCGATGACGAACGAGTAGACGTCGCCGATCCACAGGAGCTGGGTGCCCGAGGGCCCCAGGTCCTCACTGATGTACGGGGTCGCGAGGCCGAGGACGGTCGCGTCGACGGCCACCAGCAGCACGGCGAGCACGAGGACGGCGAGCGCGAGCCAGCGGCCGGGGCTCTGCTCCGTCTCCGTCGTGCGGGCCGGCCGCAGGGTGCTGATCATGATTCCTCTCTCGGTCGTCGGGGATGACGCAGTGCGCCGCCGAGCAGCAGCTCGACGATCATGAAGTGGAAGTCCCTGGGGGCGACGCGGCCCTCCGAGACGGCCCAGGCGCCGGAGGCCAGCAGGCCGTACAGCGCCTCGGTGAGCCAGGCCGGGGTGAGGTCGATACGGAACTCGCCGGCCGCCTGGCCGCGCTTGAAGAGGGCGGCGACCCGGTCGTCGATCCGGGTCCAGCCCTCGTTGCGCTCCTCCCCTTCGAAGAGCTGGTTCTCGGAGTAGAGGAAGGCGAGCAGGCCGGCGGCCGGTTCGATCTCCCGTACGAGCCGTCGTACGGCGTCGTGCGCCGGGCCCTCAGTCGGGCGGGCCGCGTCCAACGCGGCCTCGCACTCCGCGATACCGAGTGCCTCCAGCGCCCGCACGAGCGCGTCGCGCCCTGCGAAGTGGCGGTGCAGTGTGGCCCGGCTGATGCCGGCGGCCTTGGCGACCTCGTCCATGGTCGCGGTCGATCTACGGGTCAGCAGAGCGGCTGCGCTGCGCAGCACGTGCTCACGGTCGACAGCCATGAGACGACCATAGCCCATTTGAGACATTCATGTCTCACGAGGTGCATAGCCGTCTCATGGCTGATGGTGCAGCGGGTCCTGTGGGGGCGTCGCTCCCCCGGGTCTCGCTCAGTGCCAGGGCAGTCGGGCGCGCGTGTCCCAGTACGTCCGCGGGTCTTCGACGAGGCTCGCGAGGCGGGTCAGCTGCCCTTCGTCGAGGTCGACGACCGCCGCGTGCAGGTTGGAGGCAAGCTGGGTGGTGGTGGCGGCGCCGGAGAGGACGACGCCGGCCCATGACTGGCGCAGGACGAGCGCGAGGGCGACCGCGTCGCAGCCGAGGCCCGTCTCCCGGGCGACGGTTTTGAGCGCGTCCGGGGCGTGCGGGTCGGCCAGACGGCCGTTGGCCATGGCCTCCTTGACGATCACCGTGAGCCCGGCGTCGTGCGCCTCGGCCAGCGCGGGGGCGGCGGAGGTCTCCAGCGCGTTGTACGTCGACTGGACGGTACGGAAGAGGGGTTCGCCGTCGACGGTCACAGCGAGGGCGGCGCGGATGGCGTCCGCCTGGGCCGGGCCGCTGGTGGAGAACCCGACGGTGACGCCCTGGGAGGCGGCCTCCGCCAGCCTGGCGTGGAGTTCCTTGTCGGTGAGGGCCGGGCTGTCCGGGGTCACCGAGTGGATCTGATAGAGGTCGAGGTGGTCGCCGAGCAGCTCGGCGGTCTCGGCGCGCTGACGCTCGTACGTCCTCAGGCCGTGGTCCTTGACCTCGTGCCGTTCGGCGTCGGTGGTCCAGTCGGCGGTATAGGTGTAGCCCCATTTGCTGCCGATGACCACGTCGTCGAGGCCGGGGTGGGCGTTGAGCCAGTCGGCCAGGAACTCCTCGGAGAGGCCGTAGGAACGGGCCGCGTCGAAGTAGCGGACGCCTTGGGCGTAGGCGGCGTCGAGGAGTTCGTGGGTGCGGGTGCGGAGGGCTTCGACGGTGCGGGCCTCGCCGAGGTCGGCGTCGCGGCCGAGGTTGATGTAGCCGGGGCGGGCGACTGCGGCGAGGCCGAATCCGATGTGGCAGGTGGGGGTGGTCGCTGCGGCCAGTCGGGTGAAGGGCATCGCGGGCTCCGTTCGGTTCGGCTCCTTGCGGTCCTGAGCCAACGTAACCCGTGATGACCTTCGTTGTGCGGCGTGGGGTGCGGGGGTGGGGTGCGGGGGTGCGGGGGTGGGGGTGCGGGGGTGGGGTGCGGGCTTGGCGCAGTTCTCCGCCCCCGCCGCCCCTACCCGTCCCATCGTCGAGGGGCTGCGCCCCCTTGCCCCCCATCCGCGGGACGGTGGGGCTTCTCGCGCAGTTCCCCGCGCCCCTTACGGGCGCGTTGGCTCAGCTCTTCTTGGCTGTTGCCCATGTGTGCTGGGCCGCCACGTCACGCTTGATGTCCGCCAGTTGGATCGCCACCGCGCTCGGGGCCGTGCCTCCCCGGCCGTTCCGGGAGGCCAGGGCGCCCGGGACGTTCAGGACGGAGCGGACCTCGGGGGTGAGGTGGGACGAGATCTTGGCGAACTGGTCGTCCGTCAGATCGTTCAGTTCCTTGTTCTCGGCCTCGGCGGCCTTCACACACTCGCCGGCGACCTCGTGGGCCACGCGGAACGGAACGCCCTGCTTGACCAGCCACTCGGCGATGTCGGTGGCGAGGGAGAAGCCGGCGGGGGCCAGTTCCTCCATGCGGTCGCGGTGGACGGTGAGCGTGGCCATCATGCCGGTGAAGGCGGGCAGGAGGACTTCGAGCTGGTCGATGGAGTCGAAGACCGGCTCCTTGTCCTCCTGGAGGTCGCGGTTGTAGGCGAGGGGAAGGGCCTTCAGTGTCGCCATCAGGCCCGTCAGGTTGCCGATCAGGCGGCCGGACTTGCCTCGGGCCAGCTCCGCGATGTCGGGGTTCTTCTTCTGGGGCATGATCGACGAACCCGTCGAGAACGCGTCGTGGAGGGTCACGAAGGAGAACTCCTTCGTGTTCCAGATGATGACCTCCTCGGCGATCCGGGAGAGGTTCACCCCGATCATCGCGGTGATGAAGGCGAACTCTGCGACGAAGTCACGGGACGCCGTGCCGTCGATGGAGTTCGCGGAACTGCCGTGCTCGAAGCCGAGGTCCTCGGCCACCGCCTCCGGGTCCAGGCCGAGGCTGCTGCCCGCGAGGGCGCCCGAGCCGTACGGGGAGACCGCCGTGCGCTCGTCCCACTGGCGCAGGCGCTCCGCGTCCCGGGAGAGGGACTGCACATGGGCGAGGACGTGGTGGGCGAACAGGACCGGCTGGGCGTGCTGCAGGTGGGTGCGGCCGGGCATGGCCACGTCCGGGTGGGCCTCGGCGAGGCCGATCAGCGCGTCCTGGAGGTCGGCGATCAGACCGCCGACGGTGCGGGCGTGATCGCGCAGGTACATCCGGAAGAGAGTGGCGACCTGGTCGTTCCTGGACCGGCCGGCGCGCAGCTTGCCGCCGAGGTCCGGGCCGAGGCGCTCCAGGAGACCGCGTTCCAGGGCGGTGTGCACGTCCTCGTCGGCGATGGTCCCGACGAAGGAGCCGTCCGCGACGTCGGCCTCCAACCGGTCCAGGCCGGCCAGCATGTTCGTCAGCTCGTCGTCGGTGAGCAGGCCCGCCTTGTGCAGCACGCGCGCGTGGGCGCGGGAGCCCGCGATGTCGTACGGCGCCAGCCGCCAGTCGAAGTGGACGGACGCGGACAGCTTCGCCAGGGCCTCGGCCGGACCGTCGGCGAAACGACCGCCCCAGAGCCGTACGTCACCGCTGTTGCTGCTCACTTGCGTTGCTCCTAGGGGGATCGGTCGGGCTCACACCACGTTCTCTGTCGTGCATGAGTATGCAGAACTCTGCATGAATCGTCAATCTGGGAGAACTTTGAGAGATGCCGCGAAACCTTTGAACAAACGAAACCGCTTACTCGTAACTCTCCCCGAACGCAGGCGCCGCGTCAGTACACACCGACCACACCCGACCCGAGTGAGGCATCCGCATGTCCAGGGCTCTTCCGAAGTACAACAAGCGTCGCGTAGGGATCATCGGCGGCGCCGCCGCGGTCGTGCTCTCCGGAGCGGTCATCGCGGGTTCCGCGCTCGCCGGTGAGGGTGCCGACAACGACGGGCAGGCCGCCGCGGGGAACGCCTCCCCCGGCACCATCTCCTGCCCCGCCGTCGAGGGAAGCCTCCCGGCCATCCCCGCCTCCGCCAAGGCCGAGGTCGACCGCAACCTCGCCCAGCTGCAGACCCAGATCCAGGAAGCCAACCAGCGCCTGATCGACACCGTCGGCCAGGGCGGCCCCAACTTCGTCCAGAACGCCATCCTCGGCCCCCTGGAGGACAAGCGCGTCGCCGCCCTCAACCGCATCGAGACCGCCATCGGCCGCGCCGCCGCCAAGCCCGAAGGCCTCGAAGCACTGGCCCCCTGCCAGCTCAACCAGGGCGGCGCCGCAGGCCAGAACGCCGGAGCCGGCGCCGCGGCGGGTGCGGGTGCGGGCAACGCCGGTAACGCCGGTAACGCGGGCAACGCGGGTAACGCGGGTAACGCCGGTGCCCCCGGCACCATCTCCTGCCCCGCCGTCGAGGGAAGCCTCCCGGCCATCCCCGCCTCCGCCAAGGCCGAGGTCGACCGCAACCTCGCCCAGCTG